>NZ_CP015881.1:1227500-1527500 GCF_000697965.2 Ensifer adhaerens
CCGACATCCGGGAAGTAGCCGATGCCGGTTTCGGGCATTGCAAGCCTGGTGCGCTCGGTAACGATCCTATGGCTGCCGTGGGCGGAGATTCCGACGCCACCGCCCATGACGATGCCGTCCATGATGGCGATATAGGGCCTACGGTAGCCGGAGATGCGGCTGTTGACGACGAACTCCTCGCGCCAGAACTGGGCGCCCTCCTCCGGGCGCTCGCGGCCGCTCTCATAGATCATTCGGATATCACCGCCGGCGCAAAGCCCGCGCTCGCCCTCGCCGGTGACAAGCACGGCAGCGACCGCCGGATCGTTCTCGAATTCGGTCAGGGCCGCCGCGATTAACCGGATCATCGGCACGTTGAGGCTGTTCAGCGCGCGCGTGCGGTTCAACCGGATCCGGCCGACCGCGCCCTGGCGCTCGACGATCACTTCCGGTGCTGGCGTCTGCATTTCCATGAGCGGTCTTTCCCGTTTCTGGCCTATTTCCGGCCGATAAGCGAACGCGCCACGATGAGGCGCATGATCTCGTTGGTGCCTTCCAGGATCTGGTGCACCCGAAGGTCCCTGACAATCTTCTCGACACCATAATCGGCGAGATAGCCATAGCCGCCATGAAGCTGCAGCGCGTCGTTGGCGACGGCGAAGCAGCGGTCGGTGACGAAGCGCTTGGCCATGGCGCAGAGCTTCGTCGCTTCCGGGTCGCCCGCATCGAGCGCCGAAGCGGCACGCCAAAGGAAAGTGCGGGCGATTTCGAGATCGGTCGCCATGTCGGCGAGACGGAACTGTAGCGCCTGGAATTCGCCGATCGCCTTGCCAAAGGCGCGCCGCTCCTGAACGTAGGCCAGCGCCCTTTCGAAGGCCGATTGAGCACCGCCGAGCGACGCGGCGGCGATGTTCAAGCGACCGCCATCGAGCCCGCCCATGGCGATCTTGAAGCCGTCGCCTTCGCCGCCGAGGCGATTTTCAGCGGGTACGCGCACGCCGTCGAGCATGACGGCGCGGGTCGGCTGCACGTGCCAGCCCATCTTCTTCTCGTTGGCGCCGAAGGTCAGGCCCGGCGCATCCTTCTCGACGATGAAGGTCGAGATCCCCTTGGGGCCGTCTTCGCCGGTGCGCGCCATGATCACATAGAGGCCGGATTCACCGGCGCCGGAGATGAACTGTTTCTGGCCGGTCAGCACATAGCTGTCGCCTTCCTTGACCGCCTTTGTCTTCAGCGCCGCCGCATCCGAACCGGAACCGGGCTCGGTCAGGCAGTAGCTCGCGAGCACGTCCATGGTCAAAAGCTTGGGCAGCAGCCGCTGGCGCTGCTCGTCGGTGCCATAACGGTCGATCATGCCGGCGCACATATTGTGGATCGACATGAAGGAGGCGACGGCGGGGCAGCCGGTCGCCAACGCCTCGATGATGATCGCAGCGTCTAGCCGGGTCAGGCCCGTGCCGCCGACATCGTCACGGACGTAGATGCCGGCCATGCCGAGTGCGGCGGCGCCGCGCAACGTGTCGACCGGAAAATGCTTCTGCTGATCCCAGTCGATCGCGTGAGGGGCAATCTCGTCGCGGGCGAAATCGAGCGCCATCTGACGAATGGCCTCCTGTTCCTCCGACAGGCGAAAATCCATATGCATGTCCTCCCTGACCGCATAGTCGAGCAATTAGGGCCTAGTTACACCAAACCTCCGGCAGGCCCATATGCAACTTCTCACAGGGTCTGTTCAAAAATGGACAGACAAGCCCAATCAGCTCTCACTTAGACGATACGGCAGAGCGCCGCGTAAGTCATGATCCACAATCAGGCGACGCTTCAATGGCGGTACGGCCCGGCTGGCGCATTTCGTGCGCTCGCAGATGCGACAGGAAATACCGATCGGGTCGAAGGCGGCGCGGTTGCCGAGATCCATGTCGTCGGCATAGACGAAAGCATCGGCGTAGGAGATCTCGCAGCCGAGCGCCAGCGCATAACGCGGCTGCGCGGCGCGGAAACCACCGCCACCCTTGGTGATCTGGGTGGCGAGACAGAGGTAGCGCACGCCGTCAGGCGTTTCGGCGAGTTGCCGGATGATCCTACCCGGAGTCTCGAAGGCCTGGTGCACGTTCCAGAGCGGACAGGCGGCACCGAAGCGGGCGAATTGCAGCTTCGCGGCGCTATGGCGCTTGGTGATGTTGCCGGCGCGATCGATGCGGGCAAAGAAGATCGGAATGCCCTTCTGCCCCGGTCGCTGCAGGGTCGAAAGGCGGTGACAGACCTGCTCCAATGAGGCGCCGAAACGGGCGGCGAGCAGCTCGATATCGTGCCGCAAGTCGCGGGCGGCTTTTGAGAACGCCTGATAGGGCAAGATGAGCGCACCGGCGAAATAGTTCTGCAGGCCGATGCGACAGATCTCATAGGCCTCTTCCGTGCGGAAACCGGCGCTGCCGGCCACCCGGTCGATCTCCTCGCGGGCATGAAGCTGGGCGATCTGCAGGGCGATCTGAAAGTCGCGCGTCGCTGGCGGCGCGTAAGGATTGAGCGTCAGGATACGGGCACGCGGATCGAAGCGACGGATCGCCTCGTCGCCGGCAGCACCGCGCACAACACGGACGCCATGTCGTTGCTCCAGATAGCTTGCAAGCGCTGCATGATTGTCGCCTTCGCCGAGCCCGAGTTCGCTCGCCAGCCGCTCCGCGAGTATATCAATCTCGTGGATGTAGTTGTCGACGAAATGGAAGAAGTCGCGCACTTCCTCATAGGGCGTCGTTTCGACGAAGGGACCGCCGCGGCCGATGGTGTCGTCGATGCTCGCAAGCTGTTCGCTGTTGCGGCGGTAGGCCTGGTGGCAGGTGATCAGTGCATGCGCCAGGCCTGGCGCGTTCTGGGCAACGAGCTTCAGCTCCTGCAGGCTCGCCGAATAGGTCTCGAACAGGGGGTCGCTGAGCGCTTCGGAGAGCGCCGAAAGCAGGCGATCGCCCTCCCCGGTCGAAAGCTCGGCGATGTCGATCTGGAATTTTTCGGCGAGCGCCAAAAGCACCGCCGCCGAAACCGGCCGCTGGTTGTTTTCGATCTGGTTGAGATAGCTGGTGGAAATACCGATGCGTTCAGCGAACTGACCTTGCGTCGCCTTGTTCGCTTCCCGCAATTCCCTGACCTTACGGCCGATGTAGAGCTTGCCGATCGCCATGTTTGCAACTTTGCAATTACGTTTCACAAAATACTCTATTTCACATTTGCACATGAAGAGACGTTTTTCCATGCCGTCTTCGACGCTATTGCGAAGCTCGAAGCGCCTCTGCACAATCGTTGAAAAAGCCGGGCATCAAAAAATCGGGAGGGCACCATGCGCGCCATACTAGAACAGGTCGAAGCCCGCAGGGCGGAAGCAAGAGCCGGCGGCGGCCAGCGGCGGATCGATGCCCAGCACGGCAAAGGCAAGCTGACGGCGCGCGAACGCATCGTGGTGCTGCTCGATGAAGGCTCCTTCGAAGAATACGACATGTACGTCACGCACCGCTGCGTCGACTTCGGCATGGAAGGCCAGAAGGTCGCGGGCGACGGCGTCGTCACCGGCTGGGGCACAATCAATGGCCGCCAGGTCTATGTCTTCTCCCAGGACTTTACGGTGCTCGGCGGTTCGCTGTCGGAAACGCATGCGCAGAAGATCTGCAAGATCATGGATATGGCTGTACGCAACGGCGCGCCGGTCATCGGCCTCAACGACTCGGGCGGCGCCCGCATCCAGGAAGGCGTGGCCTCCCTTGCCGGCTATGCCGAGGTCTTCCGCCGCAATGCCGAAGCCTCGGGCGTCATCCCGCAGATCTCGGTCATCATGGGGCCCTGCGCTGGCGGCGCCGTCTATTCGCCGGCCATGACCGACTTCATCTTCATGGTGCGTGACTCCTCCTACATGTTCGTGACCGGGCCCGACGTCGTAAAGACCGTGACCAACGAGATCGTCACGGCCGAAGAACTCGGCGGTGCGGGCACGCACACGAAAAAGTCCTCCGTCGCCGACGCAGCCTACGAGAACGACATCGAAACGCTTGAGCACGTGCGCCTGCTCTTCGATTTCCTGCCGCTCAACAACCGAGAGAAGCCGCCGGTCCGTCCCTTCCACGACGACCCGGCGCGGCTCGAAATGCGTTTGGACAGCCTGATCCCCGATAGCGCCACCAAGCCCTACGACATGAAGGAACTGATCCTTGCGCTCGCCGACGAAGGTGATTTCTTCGAGCTGCAGCAGAGCTTTGCCCGCAACATCATCACCGGCTTCATCCGCATGGAGGGCCAGACAGTCGGCGTCGTCGCCAACCAGCCGATGGTGCTTGCCGGCTGCCTCGATATCGACAGCTCGCGCAAGGCCGCGCGTTTCGTACGCTTCTGCGACGCCTTCTCGATCCCGATCCTGACGTTGGTCGACGTGCCCGGCTTCCTGCCTGGCACGGCGCAGGAGTATGGCGGCGTCATCAAGCACGGCGCCAAGCTGCTCTTCGCCTATAGCCAAGCGACCGTGCCAATGGTGACGCTGATCACCCGCAAGGCCTATGGGGGCGCCTACGACGTCATGGCCTCCAAGCACATCGGCGCCGACGTCAACTATGCCTGGCCGACCGCCGAGATCGCCGTGATGGGCGCCAAGGGCGCAACCGAGATCCTCTACCGCTCGGAACTCGGCGATGCCGAGAAGATTGCGGCGCGCACCAAAGAATACGAGGAGCGCTTCGCCAATCCGTTCGTCGCCGCCGAGCGTGGCTTCATCGACGAAGTGATCATGCCGCATTCGTCGCGTCGCCGCATCGCTCGTGCCTTCGCATCCTTGCGCAACAAGCAGGTCGATGTCCGCTGGCGCAAGCACGACACGATCCCGCTCTGATGGAGGCGACGATGGAACGGGAGCCGGAACGCGTAATGACACCGGAAGAGGCCCGACGCGACCACTGGCAGATGCTGCGCTACATGACCGTCAACGCGCTGATCGGCGTTGCGATCGGGGCCATAACGGCCGGCGTGCTGATCTGGCTCAATATCGGCGCGGTCGGCACGCACATCATACGCTCGACGAGCCCGGTACTCGCAACCCTCATGGTCGTGGTGCCTTTCGCGTTGCTCTTTGGAGGTGCTGCCGCAGCATCCTCGATCGCGCTTCTGCCCTATCGCCGCAAGTTCAAACGCTGACGCGCAGTCCGGATTTGAAAGAGAAACAAGATGTTCAAGAAAATCCTCATCGCCAACCGTGGTGAAATCGCCTGCCGCGTCATAAAGACTGCGAAGAAGCTCGGCATCGCAACGGTCGCGGTCTATTCCGACGCCGATCGCGACGCGATGCATGTGCGCATGGCGGATGAGGCGGTGCATATCGGCCCCTCGCCCTCGGCGCAGTCCTATATCGTCATCGACAAAATTATCGATGCGATCCGCAAGACCGGCGCCGATGCCGTTCATCCGGGCTATGGCTTCCTTTCGGAAAATGCCGCCTTTGCGCAAGCCCTGGAAAAGGAAGGCGTTGCGTTCATCGGCCCGCCGGTTGGAGCCATCCAGGCGATGGGCGACAAGATCACCTCGAAGAAGCTCGCGGCCGAAGCGGGTGTCTCCACGGTTCCGGGCCATATGGGTCTGATCGAGGATGCCGACGAGGCGGTTCGGATCGCCGGTTCGATCGGCTATCCCGTCATGATCAAGGCTTCGGCCGGTGGCGGCGGCAAGGGCATGCGCATCGCCTGGAACGACCAGGAGGCACGCGAAGGCTTCCAGTCGTCGAAGAACGAAGCGAAGAACGCCTTTGGCGATGACCGCATCTTCATTGAGAAATTCGTGACCGAGCCACGCCATATCGAAATCCAGGTACTCGGCGACAAACACGGCAATACGCTTTACCTGGGCGAACGCGAATGCTCGATCCAGCGACGCAACCAGAAGGTCATCGAAGAAGCCCCCTCGCCCTTCCTCGACGCCGAGACCCGCAAGGCCATGGGCGAACAGGCGGTCGCGCTCGCCAAGGCCGTCGGCTATCATTCGGCCGGTACCGTCGAGTTCATCGTCGACGGCAAGCGCAATTTCTACTTCCTCGAAATGAACACCCGCCTGCAGGTGGAGCATCCGGTGACCGAGCTCATCACCGGGCTCGATCTCGTCGAGCAGATGATCCGTGTTGCGAGCGGCGAAAAACTAGCCTTCGGCCAGGACGACGTAAAGCTCAATGGCTGGGCGATCGAAAGCCGGCTCTATGCGGAAGACCCCTACCGCAATTTCCTGCCGTCGATCGGTCGGCTGACGCGCTATCGTCCCCCGGTCGAGGGCAGACGCGAAGATGGCACGGTGACACGCAACGATACCGGCGTCTTCGAGGGCGGCGAGATCTCGATGTATTACGACCCGATGATCGCCAAGCTCTGCACCTGGGGGCCGGATCGCAAGACGGCAGTCGATGCCATGGCCGATGCGCTCGATCAGTTCGAGGTGGAAGGCATCGGTCACAACCTGCCGTTCCTTGCAGCCGTCATGCAGCAGCAGCGGTTCCGAGAGGGCCGGCTGACCACGGCCTATATCGCCGAGGAATTCGCCGACGGCTTCCACGGCGTTGCGGCCGACGAGCAGTCGCTTCGCAAGATCGCAGCCGTCGCCGTATCGATCAACCAGGTGCTGCAGGAGCGCGCCAGCCAGATCTCCGGCACGATCGGCAATCACCGTCGCATCGTCGGTCACGACTGGGTGGTCAGCCTCGGCGATCACAACTTTGCAGTCACCGCCGGCGCGTCTGCCGATGGTGCCTATGTCAGATTTGCCGACGGCGCCTCGGTTACGATCGCCGGTGACTGGGCTCCCGGCCGCACCCTTGCCACCTTCAATATCGACAATGAGCCCTTGAGCGTCAAAGTCGATCGGGTTGGAACCGCCATCCGGCTCCGCTGGCGCGGCATCGACACCATTGCCCACGTCAGAAGCCCGCGGGTTGCGGAGCTGGCGCGGCTGATGCCGAAAAAGCTGCCACCGGACACGTCGCGCATGCTGCTCTGCCCCATGCCGGGTGTCATCACCTCGGTCACGGTCAAGGCCGGCGACACCGTGGAGGCCGGGCAGGCTCTTGCCGTGGTCGAAGCGATGAAGATGGAAAACATTCTGCGCGCCGAAAAGAAGGCCGTGGTCAAGCGCGTGGCGGTCGCCGCCGGCGCCAGCCTCGCGGTCGACGAACTGATCATGGAATTCGAATGATGGCGACGGCTGTCGACGCCATCATCCAGGAGAACATCCGATGACCGAAAAGACCACCAAGGACTGGGAAACGCTCGCCGAGCGTGAACTGAAGGCAGCGCCGGAAAGCCTCACCTGGCAGACGCCCGAGGGCATTGCGGTGAAGCCGCTCTATACGGCCGGCGACCTCGACGGCATCGATCATTTGGATTCGCTGCCGGGCTTCGAGCCTTTCGTGCGTGGTCCGCGCGCGACCATGTATGCCGGGCGTCCCTGGACGATCCGCCAATATGCCGGATTTTCCACGGCCGAAGCTTCGAACGCCTTCTATCGGAAGAATCTCGCGGCCGGACAAAAGGGCCTTTCCGTCGCCTTCGACCTTGCGACCCATCGGGGCTACGACAGCGATCATCCGCGCGTCGAAGGCGATGTCGGCAAGGCAGGGGTTGCGATCGACTCGGTCGAGGACATGAAAATCCTGTTCGACGGCATCCCGCTCGACGAGATGTCGGTCTCGATGACCATGAACGGCGCGGTCATTCCGATCCTCGCCTCCTTCATCGTCGCCGGCGAGGAACAGGGCGTTTCGCGCGACAAGCTCTCGGGGACCATCCAGAACGACATCCTCAAGGAGTTCATGGTCCGCAACACCTACATCTACCCGCCGGAACCCTCGATGCGCATCGTCGCGGATATCATCGAGTATACGGCGAAGGAGATGCCGAAGTTCAATTCGATCTCGATTTCCGGCTACCACATGCAGGAAGCCGGCGCGACGCTGGTGCAGGAGCTTGCCTTCACGCTCGCCGACGGGCGCGAATATGTGCGGGCTGCCCTTGCCAAGGGGCTGAACGTCGACGAGTTCGCCGGGAGGCTTTCGTTCTTCTTCGCCATCGGCATGAATTTCTTTATGGAAGCGGCGAAGCTTCGGGCGGCGCGGCTGCTCTGGACCCGGATCATGAAGGAGTTCGAGCCGAAGAAGCCGTCTTCGCTGATGCTGCGTACCCATTGCCAGACCTCGGGCGTCTCGCTGCAGGAGCAGGATCCCTATAACAACATCATCCGCACCGCTTTCGAGGCGATGTCGGCCGCCCTTGGCGGCACGCAATCGCTGCACACCAACTCCTTCGACGAGGCGATCGCACTGCCGACGGAGTTTTCAGCGCGCATCGCCCGCAACACGCAGCTGATCCTGCAGCACGAGACCGGTGTCACCAAGGTCGTCGATCCGCTTGCCGGCTCTTACTATGTCGAGAGCCTGACCAATGAACTCGCGGAAAAGGCCTGGGCGCTGATCGAAGAGGTCGAGGCGATGGGCGGCATGACCCGTGCGGTCAACGCCGGCCTGCCGAAGCGACTGATCGAAGAGGCCGCGACCCGCCGCCAGGCCGCGGTCGACAAGGGCGAGGAAATCATCGTCGGCGTCAACAAGTACCGGCTCGACAACGAGGAGCCGATCGACATCCTGGAAATTGACAACAGCGCCGTGCGCGCCGCGCAGATCCGTCGCATCGAGGAGACGAAGCGGCGGCGCGACAGCGCAAAGGTGAAAGAGACCCTGGCCGCGGTTTCAAAGGTCGCCTCGACCGGCGAAGGCAACCTCTTGGCGGCCGCCGTCGAAGCGGCGCGGTCGCGCGCGACCGTCGGCGAAATCTCCGATGCGATGCGCGGCGCCTTTGGTGACCATGCCGCAACGCCCAAGGTCGTCAGCAAGATCTATGGCAAGGCCTATGAGGGCGAGCCTGAACTCGAGGTGCTCTCCGGCCGCCTCGACGAGGTTTCGGCGAAACTCGGCCGCAAGCCGAAAATCATGGTCGCCAAGCTCGGCCAGGACGGCCACGACCGGGGCGCCAAGGTGATCGCGTCGGCCTTTGGCGACATCGGCTTCGACGTGCTTGCCGGCCCGTTGTTCCAGACACCGGAGGAAGCGGCCGACATGGCGCTTGCGAACAAGGTCAATGTCATTGGCGTCTCTTCGCTCGCAGCCGGCCATAAGACGCTGATGCCGCAATTGGCCGAAGCGCTGAAAAAGCGTGGCGGCGAGGATGTCATCGTCATCTGTGGGGGTGTCATCCCTCGCCAGGACTATGACTATCTCATGGAGAACGGCGTGTCGGCGGTCTTCGGCCCCGGCACCAACGTGCTCGATGCGGCACGCGCGGTGCTCGACCTGATCGAGGGCAAGCGCCGCAACATCTGACGCCGGGCGACGCGGAGGACATTGTCTCTCCGCCCGCCCGAGCGGTTGTCGTTACCGGCCGACGCAACTATGGTGTCGGCATGACGTCGATCGCCGAAGTGTTCGGACCCTTTGCCCTGATGGCGCGCCTTCTCGCCCGCTTCTGGCCGCAGCTCCTGCTGATCGGCGCCTGCGGCGCCATTGTGCACGATCTCCTGATGCGGGCAGCCGTCTGGATCGGGATGCAGCATCCGCTCGGCGGCATGGTCACGCTCTCCCTCGTCGTGTTGGCGAAGCTCGTCGTTATCGTGCTGATGTTCATGGTCCTTCGCCCGGGCTTGCCGGCGCTCGAAGCGCTCCGGCAGCAACCGGCTGCGGCGCCTGTCGAGAGCAAGGTGCCGAAGGCCGAGCGCAGGCTGCTCGCCGTCACCGCCGCCGCCCTGCTACCGTTCTTTGCCTACTACGCCGCCTGGGGTTTTCTCGGCGATACCGTGCGCGAATATTCGCGATCAGCGCTTGCTGCCGTCGCTTTCGGCGAAAAAGCCAACTTCTTTGATATTCTGGGGTCGCGCGGCGTTCTCGTGTCGATCGCGCTCTGCTGGCTTGTACGCTGGGGCGCAAAACGCATGAGCAAGCTGAGCGAAGCGCCCGTCTGGCGTCTTCTGATTGTAGCCGCAGATGCAAGCTGGATCTTCATCGGTCTCTACGGCCTGTCGGTCTGGAAGGACCAGGTGATCACCTGGCTAGGCGCCGGCAAGCTTCTGAGCATGAACGGCTTCGCCTTCGCCGGCATTGCGCATGCCGCCGAGACCTTCGTGCCGGTGGAATTGAGAAAACCTGACTGGGATAGCCAGGCCACAGGCCTGTTCTTCTATGCGCTCCTTCCGGTCGTCTGGCTGGTCATGGCGGCCATCATCAACGGCTACGAGCTTTCGAGCGCAACACCGCGCACCCGGCCGACATCGCCAAAGCCGCGCCGCGCCCGCACGCTGCGCAAATGGGTCGCCGATTTTCTCGACCACTTCATCAGCGATTATCGCTCCCGCTATGCGCCGATCTGGACCTGCCTGAAGCTGACGCTCGGCTCGGGGCTGGCGGCACTTTTCGCCTTTATCATCGCCTACAATGCCATTGCCTGGCTCGGCGCCTGGACCTGGTACGCGGCAACACGGACGCTGGACGTGGCAGATCTTGCGAGCTGGCGGCTCGTTTTCGATGCCGTGAGCCTTTTCATCGGCAGCCCCAGCGATCTCAACGGCGGCATCGTGCTCGATGCCCTGCGCATCACCCTGCTGGCGGCGATGCTCGAACACGCCGTTTCCCGTCAGGCCGAGAAAGTCGAGATCAACTACGCGTCCACTTGAACACCAGCGTCTCGTCACTGGCGCCGGGAAATTCGATCCGCAGCGAAAGGTCCCGCGCCTCCGCCGGAACGATGAAGCTCTCGGCCATGCGGACGGGGCTGCCGGCCTTGGCATCCGTAAAGGCCAGGACACTGCAGCGCGGACGCTCGGCCACCTCCGGATACATCTCTCGCACGATCGGCTCGGTCAGGGTGACCGGTTCGAAGCGGCGCCCTTTGTCGTCGATCAGTCGAACGCGGCAGGCGCCCTTCGACAAAGCGGCGAGATCGGTCGGCGATGCCTCGAATTCGGTAAGAATGACGCGTGCGTCGTCGGTGCGCGGCAGGCGTCGCATATCCATAAGCTTCCATTGCCCGCCGGCGAAGGCCTGCGCCGCTTCATCCGCAACGACGACTTCCGGGCTACCGCCGGCGAGCCATTGGCTCTCACCAAGGCTTTCCCATGCGCGGGCGACGAAGGCGAGCGGCAGCGCGACGATCAACGCGAGCAGGCAGGTCCAGAAGGTGCGTTTCTCGCTCATGACTACCTCCCTCAGTGCGCGGCCAGTGTCCAGGGCGCCCTGCTGCCGCTGCGCGCAATGGTGACAGACGGCTTGATCTCGGCCGGCTTCTTGTCGCCGAGCGCAATCGACAGCTCCTCGGCGAGCGGCGACACACGACTGCGTGCAACGAGCAGCGTGCCCTGGTCGACGGCCGCCTCGGGAAGCTCGAAGGCAAGAAGCACCGGCCTTGGCAGGCCGGGTTCGAGCCGCTCCGTCGGCAGATAGCCCGGCACGGTCGAGAACCGCTGGCTCAACGCGTAGCGCACACCATTGCTCGCCAGCCATTCCGCAGACATCAACGTCATCGTTTCCGTCTTGGAAACGGCCGCGCCCTCGATGACCAGCCAGATGCCGGATGTGGAGAAGTCCTTGACCCGTCCAAAACTTTCGACCTTGAGCTGTCGTGCCAGATGCACATTGGCTGCGCCGAAAGCGAAGTCGCGCGTCTCCACCCGCTCGCCGACAGCACCGCGAATGGCGATCGGCGCGGTGATGTCGCCGTAGCCGGGGGTACTGTTTCGCATCCCATAGAGCGCGGCGATTGCAAGGCCGCAAAGCAGCAGCGTACGGAAAGCCGACATCATTGCTCCGTCGTCTCCACAGCTTGCGTCACCGGCAACTCGACGACCGCGGCCTCGCCGTCATCGAACCAATTCGGCGCGCCGTAGAGATTGTCACGTGGCTTGTAGATCTGTTTGCCGATCGCCAGCGAAAGCGTTTGCGGTTCCGGGCGGTCCGCCGGCCACTCCCAGGCCGCGACCAGTTTTTCCGGCATGTTCGGATTGATCGCACTGGCGATCCACTTGTCCCTCGCAAGGTAATAGGTGGGCTTGGGCTGCAGCGGAGCGACGTCATCCTTGATCGTGATCAGGTTCATGAAGACGTTGCTGCTGGCCACGGACCGGTTGTCGAGTTCGAGATCCACAAGGAGGAACCTCTTCGGCTCGAACGGTTTGGTGCCGGTTGGCGGCAGAGACGACATATGGGCGCCATTGATGGTCACCCGCCAACGGCCCGTGTCGACGACCTGGTCTTTACCTATGACCGGAACAGGAACCGGATTGGCTGCATCATAAACCGCCGAAGCAAAGGAAATCGCAGCCGCCGCCATGCCGCCGATACCGGTGACAAGCATGATCAGCAGGCGCTGCCTGATCTTCGACCGCCGCATGACCGGCATCTGTCCTCCATCCACCCTGCGGATACTGCAACCGGAAGATAGGAAAGTTTGCCGAGGAAATCAAAACACGCGTGTCGGAAACGGTTTCTTCGGCAGGCACAACCTCAGAACGAAGGTCGGGTGGGCTAAAAGCTGTGCATTGCCCAGCCACAACACGTTTGCCGCCCGCCAACCCACCCGTGATTGGCGCTTGCCTTCTGCCCGCGACGGGCGACAATTGCATGCGGTGGAAAGCGGTGCCAGGAGCCATTCGGCCCACATTCTCCGCCGAACCCAGGAGGCCGGCTATGCGCAAACTGCAATCGCAAGGCGTTCACCACATCACGCTTGTCGGGGCGGACCGTCAGACGTCGATCGATTTCTGGGAGGGGCTGCTCGGCATGCCCTTCATTTTCGAGCAACCGAACCTCGACCGGGCGAGCGAAAGCCACCTCTATTTCGATCCGGGCGACGGCCGCCTGATCACCGTCTTCACCGACGAGAACCGCACGCCGGATCCCGAGCGCACCCCGACCGACATGGGCTGTGTGCATCACATCGCCTTTGCTGTTTCGCGCGCGACATTCAACCAGGCGGTGGAGCGGCTCGACGAGCGAAAGATCCGCCACAGTGGCGTCAAGGATCGCGGCTTCATGGATTCGATCTACTTCGAAGATCCGCTTGGGCTGCTGGTTGAACTTGCCTCCTATCGCTTCGAGCCGCCGGCCGGTCACAGCCATGCCGAAGTCCTGATGGAAGCGCATAGGATCAGGACTGAACGCGGCGACTATAACATCGCCGAGGTCCATCTCGCCGATGCGATCGAAGCCCTGAACGAACGCTCTCGGCCGACGCTGTCGCTCGATCGCCAACCGAAGAACCCATACGGACCGCGATAGGGTCGCACTTGGTGAGATCTGTAGCCAAGTGGCGGTGTCTGCCGCGGGCGAGCCGCCGCCAGTTCAACGACGATCAACCGGGAGGAATGCCATGTCCGCAATCCAGCTCAACGTGATCAAGCCCAGCGTCAACAACATGACCGCGCGCGTGTTCCTGCGCGCAGCCAAGCTCGATTTCAGTGAAAACGATGTCTACGGCCAGACGCGCTCGCCCGAATATCTGGCACGAGCGCCGTCGCATCTGACACCGATGATCGAGACCGCGGACCTGCCCAGGGGCGCGCTTTGGGAAAGCTGCGCGATCATGCAGTACCTTTGCAACAAACATGGGCTTGATGACTTCTACCCGAGGGAACCCGAAGCACGCGCGATGATCGACAGCGCCATGTTCTACCTGATCGGCACCTTCTATCCCTACCTTGCCCGCGCAACCTATCCGGCGCTGAACTTTCCGCTCTACGCGGGCGAAGTCGGCTGCAGCGATGCCGATGCGGCGACGAAGGAGATCGCCCGGAAGGCAGCGGTTGCAGCCCTTGCCGAACCGCTCGACGTATTCCGCGCTTTCTACATTGGCGACAAGCCGTTCATCGGTGGCGCCAAGCCCTCGATCGCCGATATCCGGCTCGCAGCAACGCTCGAGTTCCTGGCCGCGATCGACTATGACCTGCCGGACTGGGCAAAGACCTACATGGCAAGCATCGAAAGAACGCTCGGGGCCGCCTATGCCGAGCCCGCCGCCGATGTCCGCGGCTATATCGCTTATGTAAAATCGCAGCGGCAATAGCCTGGCGGCTGCGATGCAGATCATTGAATGAGGAGTGCGACGCCGGTTGCTCCGAGGGCGAGCGTCCAGAGGCGATCGAAATTGATCCAGGCGGAACGCAGGACCGCAAGGTCGAACCAGGTGAAGACGGCGAGCGCCAGCACCGCGGTCACCGTCAGCATTGCGATGCTATGCACTGCAACGGCGGCGAGCGAGACCGGCAGCGAACTTGCCATCGCCAGTTCGCCGGCGTGACCTGCAAGACAGAGACTGAGCACCGCCGGCACCAGCATGAGGCCGGCCCCATGGCTCGTCGCCATCAGGAATGACCAGACCGCAAGTCCCGCCATGCCGGTCCGCATTCCGATCCGGACGCGGTGGCGATGGCCATGAATGGCGGTGTAGCCGGCGGCCCCCAGAATGAGCACGGCGGCCGCGATCCTGAATGTGTTCGGATCCAGCACCGAGCCGAATGCTGCGACCACCGCCAGCACGGTCGCGACCGAGATCGCGTGACCAACCGCAATGGGTGCGAGGGACAGCCAGACGACCCGGCTGCTCTGGCGATGAAGTCCGAGCGCAACCGCAAACAACCAGCCCATTGCCGGGTTGAGGCCGTGAAAGGCACCGAGGCCGGCGAGCGAGAGCCATGGCCAGACCGTCGTCATTCGCCGTGACCCGGCTGCACCGCGGCTCCCTCCTCACGGATAACAATAGGAATCGGACGAGCAGTCGCCGCCTTCGAGACGAACCTGATGGGGTCGATGACCCTTTGGCCAGTCGACGAAGAAGTTTTCGTCGAAGGCGATCCCGCCACCATCGGCGACATCGAGCTTGACCATCCAACCGTCGATGCCTTCGGGATAGAACTGCGGGTCGATGGCGCCATAGAGCGAGTTGGTGAAATAGACCCGCTTGCCGTCGCGGCTGATTTCCACCATCTGCGGCCCACCGTTGAGCGCACCGTTCTTCGCCTTCGGATGGCTCGCACGCGAAACGATGCCGCCGATCCTGACCCGCCCCGTTTCCTTCGGTGCGAAGGGGTCGGACACGTCGTACTGGATCATGTCGCCGGTGCCCCAGCAGGAAACGTAAAGGAAGCGATCGTCCATCGACAGGTCGATGTCGGTGACGAGCGGCGCGACCGCACTGAAGCCTTTCAGCACCGGTGGCAACAGATCCGGATCGGCCGGTTCTGCCGGGATCTCGATCACCTTCTTCACGGCCCATCGGTCGCCGTCGCGATACCAGGTCCAGATCGACGCCGAGAGGTCCTTGAGGCTGATGACGCAGCCGACGAAACCGTAGGCCTTGGTCGGATCGTGGGCCGGGCGCAGTTCGAAAACGAGCTGGTGTTCCTCGCCGAAGTCGATCTCCTGCACGTGCTTGCGTTTGTGCAGGTCCCAGAAGTGCAAGCGGCGGCCGTATTTCGAGCCAAGCAGCACCTCCGGCACCAGCCCGTTCTCGAAAGTATCGGGCGTGCCCCATTCGCTGGTGATCATCGTGTCGTGGCCGAGGTGCCACCAGAAATCATAGGCGAGCTTCTGCGGCCCACGGTCCATTTCCCACTGTCCGAGCACATCGAAGCTCTGATGGTCGAGCAGGAAAATGCCGCCGGGCGCCTTGCCGTCTCGATCCGCAAGCGCGTTGACGTAAATGCCTTCAGGTCCGCAATGGGTTGTGTGCAACCGCGAATAATTCGCCTTCTCGGCGATTTCCGCGGGCTCGATCACCCGCACGATCTTCGGATTGCGGGGGTCCGGCTTGGTGTCGATGATATGGAGACGGGAGGAGCGCAGGCCCGGCACCACCAGGTAGCGACGCTCGACATGTGGATGCGGTGCGTTGGGGCACAGGCACGAGGAGCAGGCGTTCCAGCCGAAATGGTGCAACTCGTCCCCGACATTCGGCATCTCGACCTGCCCGACGATCTGCGAATAGCTTTGCGACGCCGGATCCACATCGACGACGGCGATCGCGTCCGGCCTTCTTCTGTCCGGATCGAAAGCCGCCACGTAGGCGAGCGTCTCCTTTGGAGCCTTGGCCGCCATGCGCGGTGATGGATAGAAGGAAGGATCGGGTCGCCACGTCGCCATTGCCATTCTCCCCCTTAGAGAATTCCCGAATGCGCGGTGCTGATGCAGGCTCCGGTCATGCGGCAAAAACGCGTCGGAAATACGGCCTTTGCCTTATTTCCGGACAGGGATCGGAACGCTTCTGGTTGAGCGAGACGTCATTGCGACCGGCAGGGGCGGCCTGACGGCCTCAAGTCTCGATCCGCAGCTTCATCCGGTCAGCGGCAAAGCGGCTACGGGAATATTCGATCGGCTTGCCGTCGAGATCGGCGTTGATCGACTGGGCTTCGAGCACGATTGCGCCCGGCGAGAGCTTCAGCATCGCAAGCTCGTCGGCGTCAGCGTGCCGGGCGACGATCTCCGTTGAGGCGCGTACATAATCATCCAGACCGTGGGCTGCGAAGGCCTTGGTGACGGAGTGCAGCTGTTCGAATTCTTCGGCCATGCGCGGGAAGCGATGCGCCGGATAGTAGCTCGAGGATACCGAGAGCGGTCGACCATCGCCGCTGCTGACGGTTCTGAGTTCGATCACTGGATCACCGGGCCTGATGGCAAGCGCGCTCGCCACTTCGCCCCTTGCCGGCAATTCCGTGTGGCCGAGCAGCCGCGAGCCAATTTCCTTCACCTGGTGGCCAAGACCTTGCGAGAAGCGCGTGCGCTTTGAAATCGGATAACTCACCCGCTCCTTGCGCTCGATCATCGTGCCGCGCCCCTGGACGGGACGCACCAGCCCTTCTTCGGCCAGCGCCGCCAGCGCGCTTCTGACCGTGTGCCGGTTGACGCCGAACTCGCCCGCAAGCACCGTTTCCGGCGGCACCATGCCGGTCGCGTCATAGTCGCCATTGCTGATCGCCAGGCGGATCCGGTCGGCAATCTGCCGCCAGAGAGCGACGCCGGTCTGGCGCTCCACCACTTTTCGCGCTGCCGTGTCTTTTCGCATTGGCATGTCACAAGCCTGTCATTTGCCGACGTTATGAAAAAGTATAAGATGTATAGTTGTCTAGATCAATAGACATTTGAGGTGAAAATGATGGACGCGAAAGTGAAGCAGGAAAGCCCGCCGGACCCGGCGCGCAAGGAGGCCATGCGGTTGCTCGCCCAGGCAACGCTCGCCGAACTCAAGGACGCCTGGAAAGCGCTCGCAGACCAGCCCGAGGTTTACCCGGTCCGAGGCCCCGAGACCGGCCTCGTCATGGTGCGCGGCCGCATCGGCGGCGGCGGCGATCCCTTCAATCTCGGCGAGGCTACGGTGTCGCGCGCCACCGTCCGCCTTTCCACCGGCGAAATCGGCCACGGGCAGTTGCTCGGAACCGACAAGGAACGCGCCCGGCTTGCCGCCATCTTCGACGCCCTTGCCCAGCGTGACGGCGACAGGGCTAAGGTCGAGGCCCTACTTGGAAGCGTGGCCGACCGGCTTGCCCAGGAAGAACGCCGCAAGGCGGAAGAAACCGCGGCCACCCGCGTGGACTTTTTCACCATGGTTCGGGGAGACGACTGATGGCCAGCCAATCGCAGATTTACGCCGGCGCCTTTGCCGATCCAGTCTTTGCCGCTCAGTCCGTCTTCCGCGACCTGATGGACGGCTTTGCCCGTCCGGGTACGATCAAGCGCCTCGAAGCGACGAGCACGCCTCCGGCTCCGCTCGCTACGGCCGCAGGCGCCGTAGCGCTGACTCTGTGCGACCATGACACGCCC
Source organism: Ensifer adhaerens (assembly GCF_000697965.2). NCBI lineage: Bacteria > Pseudomonadati > Pseudomonadota > Alphaproteobacteria > Hyphomicrobiales > Rhizobiaceae > Ensifer > Ensifer adhaerens. The sequence goes on from NZ_CP015881.1 coordinate 1,245,334, forward strand.
GTCTGGCTGACGCCGGCACTTTCCAAATCGGCCGTTCCGCAGTGGATCGCTTTCCACACCGGTGCTCCGCTCACCACCAGCAAGACCGACGCGCGCTTCGCCTTCATCGAAAAGGGCGCCGCCTTCCCCGGCTTCGACCAGTTCTCGCTTGGCACGCAGGACTATCCGGATCGCTCGACGACACTCGTCATCGAAGTCGAAGCGCTGAGCGGCGGCCCTGCGCTGACCGCCAAAGGCCCCGGCATCAAGGACGTGACGGAGATTGCGGTGAAGGGGCTGCCGGACGTCTTCCTCGAATTCTGGACCGCCAATCGCGCGATCTTTCCGCGCGGCGTCGATCTCGTGCTGACGGCCGGCGACAAGCTCATCTGCCTGCCGCGCACCACCCGTCTTTCGCTCAAGGAGGCGTGAGCCATGTATGTAGCCGTCAAGGGCGGGGAAGCCGCCATTGCCAATGCCCACCGCCTTCTCGCCGATCGCCGCCGTGGCGACCGTAGCCTTCCCTCCATCACCATCGACCAGGTGGTCGAGCAGCTCGGCCTTGCGGTCGATAGAGTGATGGCGGAAGCCTCGCTCTATGACCGTGCGCTCGCAGCCCTTGCCGTCCGCCAGGCGCGCGGCGACATGATCGAGGCGATCTTCATCCTGCGCGCCTATCGCACGACGTTGCCGCGCTTCGGCTACTCCGAGCCGGTCGATACCGCCGACATGAAGGTCGAGCGCCGCGTGTCGGCGACCTACAAGGATCTGCCCGGCGGACAGCTTCTGGGCCCGACCTTCGATTACACCCACCGCCTGCTCGACCCATCACTGATCGCCGACGAAGCGGTCGAAGAACCGGCAGTCAAGGAGCCCGGTGAGCATGTGATGCGCGTCTCCGACATTCTCGACGGCGAAGGCCTGATCGAGGGTGATGGCCAGATGCCCGAGGGCCATGTCATGGGCGACCTTACCCGCGAGCCGATGGAGTTTCCGATGGCCCGGGACCTGCGACTGCAGGCGCTTGCCCGCGGCGACGAAGGCTTCCTCTTGGCGCTCGCCTACTCCACCCAGCGCGGCTACGGCCGCACCCACCCATTCGTCGGCGAAGTCCGCATCGGAGAAGTGGAAGTCGAACTCGATCTGCCGGAACTCGGCTTTGCCGTCTCACTCGGCGCGATCCGCGTCACTGAATGCCAGATGGTCAACCAGTTCATGGGCTCGGCCAAGCAGCCGCCGCAATTCACCCGCGGCTACGGCCTCGTCTTTGGCCAGAGTGAACGCAAAGCGATGTCGATGTCGCTGGTCGACCGGGCACTGCGCACTGACGAGTTCAGCGAGGACATCGTCGCACCCGCCCAGGATCAGGAATTTGTCATCTCGCATGCAGATAACGTTCAGGCTACCGGCTTCGTCGAGCACCTGAAGCTGCCGCACTATGTCGACTTCCAGGCCGAACTCGATCTCGTGCGCCGCATGCGCCGCGATTACGAGGCCGCGAATTCAGGTGAAGCACCGAAGGTACAACGGGAGGCGGCCGAATGATCGGGCATACCGCCAGCCCTAGCGGTTCAATCGCCGCCGCCATCCCCGCCACCACAATCGCCGCCGTCACCGGCATAGACACCACCGGCGTCGCCACCTCCGTCGTTCTTGCGCGCCCTGCTCTCCGTCTCGCGCTGCGGCCGGCGGGCAATGCCGAACAGGCCGGCAACCGCCGAACACAGCACGAAGATCCCAATCACCCAGACGAAAATCTCGCTCAAATCCTGGCCTCATCAGCGGTCGACACACTCAAGGGTAATCAGCGATGAACGACCTTGCTACCTATAATTTCGCCTATCTGGACGAACAAACCAAGCGCATGATCCGCCGCGCGATCCTGAAGGCGATCGCCATTCCCGGCTACCAGGTTCCATTTGCGTCGCGCGAAATGCCGATGCCCTACGGCTGGGGCACCGGCGGCGTCCAGGTCACCGCCTCGATCCTCGGTCCGCAGGACGTCTTGAAGGTCATCGACCAGGGCGCCGACGACACAACCAACGCGGTTTCCATCCGCGCCTTTTTCCAGAAGGTCGCCGACGTTGCCGTCACCACCCGGACGAAAGACGCGACGATCATCCAGACGCGCCACCGCATTCCGGAGGAAAAACTCTCGGAGGGACAGACGCTCGTCTACCAGGTGCCGATCCCGGAACCCTTGCGCTTCCTCGAGCCGCGCGAGACCGAGACGCGGAAGATGCATGCGCTCGAGGAATACGGGCTGATGCATGTGAAGCTCTACGAGGACATCGCCCGCAACGGCCATATCGCCACGACCTACGCCTATCCGGTCAAGGTCGAGGGACGTTACGTGATGGACCCGTCGCCGACGCCTAAGTTCGACAATCCGAAGATGCATATGTCGGAAGCGCTGCAGCTCTTCGGCGCCGGTCGCGAAAAGCGGATCTACGCTGTCCCGCCCTATACCGAAGTCGTCAGCCTCGATTTCGACGACCATCCCTTCGAGATCCAGAGCTTCGACAAGCCCTGCGCGCTCTGCGGCGCCGAGGACGTCTATCTCGACGAGGTGATCCTCGACGACAAGGGCGGACGCATGTTCGTCTGCTCCGATACCGATCATTGCGAAGACCGCCGCGCCTGCGGCCATGCAGGTCACATGCTTGCCCGAAAGGAAGCCGCAGAATGAGTACGCTCCCGCTTTTGAAAGTGAACGACGTCTCGAAGTTCTACGGAAGCCGCATCGGCTGCCGCAACGTTTCCTTCGAGCTCTATGCGGGCGAAGTGCTCGCCATCGTCGGCGAATCCGGCTCGGGCAAGACGACACTTCTGTCGTGCCTCTCGACCCGTCTGATGCCGACCTCCGGTATCGTCGAGTACCACATGCGCGACGGTCAGTACCGTGACCTCGCCCGCATGGGCGAAGCCGAGCGCCGCTTCCTGATGCGTACCGACTGGGGCTTCGTGCACCAGAACCCGGCCGACGGCCTGCGCATGACCGTGTCTGCCGGCGCCAATGTCGGCGAGCGGTTGATGGCCGTCGGCGATCGCCACTACGGCAACATCCGCGCCACCGCCAGAGACTGGCTGGAGCGGGTGGAAATCGGCATCGACCGCATCGACGACCAGCCGCGCGCCTTTTCGGGCGGCATGCGTCAGCGCCTCCAGATCGCCCGCAACCTCGTCACTTCCCCGCGCCTCGTCTTCATGGACGAGCCGACCGGCGGCCTCGACGTCTCGGTTCAGGCGCGCCTGCTCGATCTCGTGCGCGGCCTCGTGCATGACCTCGGGCTTGCCGCCATCATCGTCACCCACGATCTCGCCGTCGCCCGCCTTCTTTCACACCGCATGATGGTGATGAAGGACGGAGCCGTCATCGAACAGGGGCTGACCGACCGCGTGCTCGACGATCCGCGCGAGCCCTATACCCAGCTCCTCGTCTCCTCGATCCTGCAGGTGTAAACCATGGCCACGCCCCTTGTTGTTTCCGAAGTCGCAAAAAGCTTCACCATGCATCTGCGTGACGGTATCCGCCGGCCGGTCGTCGCCAACGTCTCCTTCTCGGTGAAGGCTGGCGAATGCGTCGTTCTCGGCGGCCCCTCCGGCGTCGGCAAGAGCTCGATCCTGAAAATGCTCTACGGCAATTACGGCGTCGACGAAGGCCAGATCCTGATGGATCACGACGGCAAGCTGGTCAATCTGGCAACGGCCGAGCCGCGCACGGTGCTCGAAGTCCGGCGCACGACGCTCGGCTATGTCAGCCAGTTCCTGCGGGTGGTGCCGCGCGTCTCCTCCCTCGACATCGTCGCCGAGCCGCTGCAGGCCCGCGGCATGCCGCTCGAAGAGGCCCGCACCCATGCGGCCGAACTGTTGAACAAGCTGAACCTGCCGCGCGAACTCTGGAGCCTGCCACCGGCGACCTTCTCCGGCGGCGAACAGCAGCGCGTCAACATCGCCCGCGGTTTCATCACCGACCACAAGATCCTTCTGCTCGACGAGCCGACCGCGTCGCTCGACGCGAAGAACCGGGCGGTCGTTGTCGAACTGATTGCCGAGAAGAAGGCCAAGGGCACCGCGCTGATCGGCATTTTCCACGACGAGGAAGTGCGCGACGCCGTTGCCGATCGCATTCTCGACGTCTCGGCCTTCTCGCCGCGAAAGGCTGCCGCATGAGCCAGAAGCTCGGGCTCGAGCCCTTTATCCACCCAACGGCGAGCGTCAACAATTCGACGCTCGGCCGCTACACCGAAGTGCAGGAGCGCTCAAGGCTCGACGAGGTCGAGTTCGGCGACTACTCCTACATCATGCAGGACGGCTCGATCTGGTGCGCAACGATCGGCAAGTTCGTCAACATCGCAGCCGCCGTGCGCATCAACGCCACCAACCACCCGACCTGGCGGGCGACGCTGCATCACTTCACCTATCGCGCGCCGAACTATTGGGACGATACCCAACTCGACCACGACCTTTTCGCCTGGCGGCGCTCGAACCGGGTGACGATCGGCCATGATGTGTGGATCGGCCACGGCGCCACCATCCTGCCGGGCGTCACTGTCGGCAACGGTGCTGTTATCGGCGCCGGCGCAGTCGTCTCGAAGGACGTCGAGCCCTACACCATCGTCGGCGGCGTGCCCGCCAAGCTCATCCGCGCCCGTTTCAACGAGGGCGTCGGCGAGCGGATGGACGCGCTCTCGTGGTGGGACTGGGACCACCAGCGCCTGCGCCGCGCGCTCGACGATTTCCGCGAGCTGACGGCCGAAGAGTTTTTGGTGCGTTATGCGTGAGTGATACGGCGCCGGGCAGAGGTTCGGCGCCTTTCCGAGCTGAGAACGAGCCGGTTACGGCCCGTTGACCAACTTCAGAATCAACTGGTGAATATTGCCGCCATCGGTCAACTCGACCTGGTCGAAGTCGCGGCTGCGCTGGCGCTGCGTCTGCGAGAGCGCGCCGAGGCGCTTGGTCATGACGGTCCTGATCTTGCGGCACTTCGGATCGTCGGGAACAGTGAGGCCCAGCGTCGCCTGCTCGATCGCGCGGACCATCTCCTTGATGAAATCGCCGTGCACGAGTTCGTGCTTGCGCACGCCGTCGATGAAGATGTCCCAGTTTTCGCGCGTGCCTGAAGGCAGCGGCCTTGCCGGTTTCGGCAGGGTGTAGGTGATGATCAGTTTCGGCTTTGCCACCGCCAGCACGCAGGCACCGCCTTGCTCTTCATATTTTCGCGTCCAGGTCAGCTTGAAGTTGGTGTGTGCGATCGCCCTGCCGATTCCGGCTTTCGGACCTCGTTCGCCGATCGAGGCGTAGAGCTCGGCACCCGTCTGCCCGGTGATTGTGTAGAGCGCTTCCTTTTCGACCGGCTGCCATTCGGCAGAGGCGAACCGCGGCCCAGACGCAAGGCAAAGGGCAACGACGCCCAGGCAAAGGCTTTTGTTCAATCCAACCCCTCGAAGTTCGCGCTGTCGGCGCACGATTCCTGGCCGCATTCCTTAAACGCGAATCGGCCAATGGCAACAGGCCAAAAAACAAAGGCACCGCGCGCCGTCTCCAGCGTGCGGTGCCTTTGCGTCTTACCCGGTCTTTTGACGCCCCGTTGTGGGAGGGGCAACGGGCCGCCCAAACGACGTTAGTTGACGGCCGTCAGCGTCATCGACGTGCCGGTGGCCGCGAGGTTCAGGCCGATCTGGCCGGTCACGCTGATCGTCTGCAGGTGGATCGAACCGGAGGTGCCGCCGACGAGGATGTTGGCACCGATACCGGCGCCGACGGTCGCTTCCGCCGTTGCCCCCTGGTAGAGACCGCCGAGCGAACCGCGGTGGTAGCCGGCGGTCGGTGCGAACACGGCCCAAATCAGGCGGCTCTGCGTCGTGAAGCCGACATCGACGCCCATCTTGCGGATGGCGCCGGAATAGTGGTCGGAGGCTTCAGCACCCATGGTCGAGCGGAAGACGCAATCGACTTCCTTGGCCGAGCCGAGCACATAGCCGACACCGCCAGCGATGTTGCAATCGAGGTAACCAATCTTGACGCCGTTGCTTGTGTCGGGCTCGGGCTGCGGTTGAACTGTCGCGAGATCGGCTGCGTTTGCGGCGATCGCGCCCGCGAGAACCAGAGACGCTGCGGACACCTTTACGGCAAAACTCTTTTTCATTCTTGTCTCCTTCTCGGAACGTCAGAAATGATTGTCATTTGACCGGCGGCACACGAACTCAAGCACATAGCGCACGCTGCAGGAAACCAAAGCCATAGCCCGCGATCGGGCAATTCCGTGGCAAGCTTTTAGCAGACGATAAAATTGGTCGGGTTTCCCCAACAATGACTGCAGATTGTGTTGAAAAAGCCACGGAATGGCCGGGCCCGGGCAGTCTGCGACGCTCATGCGCGGCAGCGTGTGGCGGCGCCGATTGGCGCGGGGCAATGCAGCGGTTACACGGGGGGAGGTTCCGATCGGGCGACGGCGCCGCCCGATCGGAGGAGATATCGTTTCTTAGGCCTTTGCGGCCTGCGCCAGGACACCGGCGGCAACGCGTGCCGTCAGCGCCAGAGAAACGGCGCCGGCGTCCGGATGACCGATGCTCTTTTCCGCAAGCGGCCGTGCCCGGCCGAGCTTCGGCGTCAGGCTCGAAGTGGCTTCGGCCGCTTCGGTCGCAGCCTTTGCCGCCGCCTGCCATGCCTCGATCAACGGCTTTCCGGCGGCAAACGCGCGCTCCAGGGTCTCGACGAAAGGCACCAATGCATCGACAAGGGTCTTGTCGCCGACACGGGCGCGGCCGAGGCGGGTCACGCCATCGAGTGCACGGCGGGCACCGTCGACAATCGCGGCATCGGTCGGGGCTGCATCATCGTTGAAGGCATTGCTCCAGGCGCGCAACAGCAGGCCCCAGATCGCGCCCGACGTGCCGCCGGCCCGGTCCGCCCAGGCATCGCCCGCCACCGCCAGAACGCTGGCGGCGCCTGCACCCGCTTCAACCGCCGCCTTCGCGGCATCGTTGGCCGCGGCCGAACCGCGGCGCATGCCCTGTCCGTGGTCGCCGTCGCCGGCAAAGGCGTCGATGCGACCGAGTTCGTCTTCCGCCTGCTTCAGCGCCTCGGCCATTTCGCCGATCAGCCGCGCAATGCACGCGCCGCTCTGACGGGAGGTCTCGGAAGCCGCTGCGAAGGAAATGGCGTCCTCGTCATCCTTGAGCGTGTCCGTCGCGGGCTCGGTGGCGATGATCGCCCCCTTGCGCAGGGCCGGCGCATCGCAAGCCGCGCGCCAGTAGGTCTCGAGCTCGTCGTTCAGCCACATCAGCGTCAGCGAGCAGCCCTGCATGTCGAGGCTGGTGACGAATTCGCCGCATTCCGGATCGACGATCTCCAGGCCAGCCGCCTTCAGTTCCTTTTCGATCGCAACCCAAAGCACGAAGAGTTCTTCATACTTGGTCGAGCCGAGGCCGTTCAGAAGCGGTGCGACCTTGCGCACATCCGCCGGCCGCTCGGCGAGCAGTTTGCCGACGAGCAGCTTCGCGAACTCAGTTGCCGAAACCATCTTTTCTTCGCGGATACCCGGCTCGCCGTGGATGCCGAGACCAAGGGCCATCTCGCCCTTTGGAACGGTGAAGAGCGGACCCTTGGCGCCCGGAAGCGTGCAGCCGCCGAAAGCCACACCGAAGGAGACGGTGCGGTCGTTGGCAAGACGGGTGACGCGCTCAACTTCGTCGAGATTGAGGCCCGCTTCCGCAGCGGCTCCAGCAACCTTGAAGACCACGAGGTCGCCGGCGATGCCGCGGCGCTTGGCCGGGGTTTCGGCAGAGGCGCTCGCCACGTCGTCCGTCACCGGCACGATCCGCACGTCGATGCCTTCGGCGCGCAGCCGCTCGGCGGCAACGCCGAAGTTCAAGACGTCGCCGGCATAGTTGCCGAAGCCAAGCAGCACGCCGCCGCCCTGGTCAGCCACCCGGCAGACGCGGGCAACTGCCGCGGTCGAAGGTGAGGCGAAGACGTCACCGGCCACGGCCGCATCCGCCATGCCCGGGCCAACATAGCCGGCAAAGGCCGGGTAGTGGCCGGAGCCGCCGCCGACGACGACGGCGACCTTGCCCTTCGGCACTTTGGTCGAGCGCACGACGCCGCCCTTCACGAGACGGACGTTGCGCGCGTAGATCGAGCTGAATCCGGCAAGCGCGGTCGTCGCAAATTCTTCCGGTGCGTCAAAGATTGTGGTCATCGCGTCTCTTCCCTTAGTCGCGAGGCAGAATGCGCCTCAGATAGTCCCGGTTGGCGGCGCTGACGGAGAGCCCGTCGCCACCGTAATGCTCGCAGAGAAACGGGCTGTCGAAGCCATGCGCCAAGGCCATACGGATCGCCGCCCGATAGTTGATGACGCCGAATTCCAGCGGCGCCGGATGGGTGACCACCAGCCCCGAGGTCTCATCCTCGGTGCGGTAGTAATTCTTGACGTGCCAGTATTTGGCGAAGGGTGCAACCTTGGCCATCATCGGCTGCCAGTGCTCGACCGGGCGGTGAAGGCGCACGAGATTGCCGAGATCGGCATTGATGCCGACGTTCGGCAGGCCGACATCGGTAACGAAGCGCACGGCGCTGTCGGCCGAGCCGATATAGGTGTCCTCGTACATCTCGAGCGCCAGCTCGATGCCGAGTTCCTCGGCATGGCGACCAAGTTCGCGGATGCGCTGAACCGCTTGTCTCCAGACCGCGGGGTCTTCCGGGTTCTTGACGCCGTCGACGGTCCAGAACCAGAGCGCTTTCTTCTGCGCGTCGGTCAAAGGCCCGAAGAAGCCGAAGGAAACGGAGCCGGCGCCGATGGCCGCAGCCGTGTCGATGACCCGATGTCCGTAGGCGAGATATTCGTCGCCATGCTCCGGATCAATGACGCTACGCCGCGAAGTCGAGATCGCCGGCATGGAAAGGCCAAGGTCACGCGTCAGCTTGACGAAGTCATCGCGCCGCGCGGCCGGGAGGTCGGCCAGCCGGATCCAGCTGTCGGTCGGGTCGAGCTCGGTGAAGCCGGCGTCGACGACATCGGCGAGTGTCTCGGCCCATTGCTCGACCGACTGATCCTGCACGGAGCTGCCGTCTGCTAGCACGTTCGGATACTGGATCATCGCGGCCGCGATCGGCCAGGTTTCACGGGTCCATTTGCGCGATGGGTTCGCCATGGTTTTCCTCACTTATTTTGCGACGCAGCCTATAAGCAGACCGCGCCGCGCTTTTCCGATGCGCTTGTTTTGAGGTGCGGCGGCTCCGTCAAGCCGCCGCGCTGCCGTCGCCATGCGGCGTGGCCGCATCTTGCTTGCGCTTGCGGACCAGGCCGACCAGCCCGAAGACAAGCGGCGACAGCAGAAGGGCAAGAGCAAGCGCCATCAGAGAGGAAACCAGCGGGTTTGACCAGAAGATGTTCAGGGTACCGCCGGAAAGAAGCATCGACTGGCGGAAGGCGTCCTCAGCCTTGTCGCCGAGCACCATGGCCAGAACCAGTGGCGCAAGCGGGTAGTCGAGCTTCTTGAAGACGTAGCCGAGTACGCCAAAGCCGATGACCATGAAGATGTCGGAGACCGAGTTTGCCACCTGATAGGCGCCGGAGAAGATGACGGCGACGATGATCGGGCCGATGATCGCAAAAGGCACGCGCAGGATCGAGGCGTAGAGCGGCACGGTGGCGATCACCAGGAAGACGGCGACGACGTTGCCGAGATACATGGACGCGATCAGGCCCCAGACGAAGTCCGGCCGCTCGGTAAAAAGCATCGGGCCGGGGGTCAGGCCCCAGATCATCAGGCCGCCCATCATGACAGCCGCCGTTGCCGAGCCGGGAACGCCGAGCGCCAGCATCGGCAGCAGCGCCGAGGTACCGGCCGAGTGGTCGGCGGTCTCGGGTGCGACGACGCCGCGCGGGTCGCCCTTGCCGAACTTCGACTTGTCGCGGGCCGAGCGACGGGCAACGCCGTAGCTCATGAAGGAAGCCGCGGTCGGGCCAGCGGGCGTGATGCCCATCCAGATGCCGATGATCGTCGAGCGCAGGATCGTGAACCAGTAGCGCGGGATCTCGACCAGCGTGCGACCGATCTCGACGAGCTTGACGCGCGCCTTAATGCCTTCGAAGCGCAGGCCCTCTTCCGTCGTCAGCAGCAGTTCACCGATGCCGAAGAGCCCCATGACCGCGATCAGGAAGCTGACGCCCTTGATCAGCGTCGGGATATCGAAGGTCAGGCGCAGGTCGCCGGAGATCGTGTCCATGCCGACGGAAGCAAGCGCGAAGCCGAGCATCATCGAGACGAGCGTCTTGAAGGGCGATTGCGCGCCCATCGAGATGAAACTTGCAAACGCAAGGAAGTAGACCGCGAAGTATTCCGGCGACGAGAACCGCAGTGCGAAGTTCGCGACCCAGCCGGAAAGCAGTGTGATCATCACGACGCCGGCCAGCGCGCCGATGCCGGCGGATACGAAGGCGAGCGTCAGCGCTCGGCTCGCCTGCCCGGCTTTCGCCATCGGATAGCCGTCGAACGTGGTCGCCACCGACGAGGGTTCGCCGGGAATGTTGAACAGGATCGATGTGGTCGATCCGCCGAAGAGCGCCCCCCAGTACATGCAGGAGAGCAGGATGATGGCGGAGATCGGGTCCATCGAGAAAGTCAGTGGCAAGAGCAGCGAAACGCCGTTCGGCGCGCCAAGGCCGGGCAGCACCCCGACCAGAATGCCGAGCGTGACGCCGATCATCATCAGCAGGATATGGTTCCAGCTGAGGATGTGGCCGAAGCCATCGATCAGAAGACCGATATTTTCCATGTCATTCCTCCCGGGGCTTAAAGCACGTCACGATCCTTGAGGCTCGCTCCCCGCGCTTTAAGTCTTTAATTTTTTTGCTTGTCGTTAGCGCAAGACCGCTGTGCGCGCTTACGCGACATGCCCTTGAGCGGTCGGGATCAATAGATCCCGAACCAGGCCTCGATCGGTCCCTTGAGCAGGGGAACCTTGAAACCGAACTCGAATACGATGAAGAAAAACAGCGAAACGGCGATGCCCGACGGCAGCGCGATCCACCATTTGTAGCGCCCCTGGAAGAGCATGGTTCCGGCGATATAGAGCGCCGTCCCGACATAAAGGCCGAGCCAGGCGGATACGCCGGCAAAGACAACCAGCGGCAGCAGGAACGATGCCACCACCTTGGCGCGGTGACCGTCGATGAAGATCTCACCGGACCCGCGATGTTTCACGAAGGCGTGGATCGCATTGGCGACGCTTCCGAGAAGGATCAGAAGCCCGACATAGAAGGGAAAATAGCCGGCTTCGGGACCGAATTCCGTCCAGCCCGCGCCGATATCGAGAGATCCGTAGCAGACCGCAGCACCGAAGGCGCCGGTCAGTGCGGCAACACCAAGCTCAACCGCGAAGCGGGAGACCCCATTCGCACCGTTCTCGCTCATGATCGTGACCTTTCAAAGCGAATGACGGGCGCCGGATGGCACCCGTCCCGATCGTCGCCTGTTAGTTGGCGAGCCAACCTTCGCGCTTCAGCACTTCGCCGACAGCAGCGCCATCCATTTCGATGGCGGCCTTGAAGTCGTCGCCGGCGATGTAGGCGGGCGACTGCGACGTGTCGGCCAGGTACTTCGCCCATTCCGGCGTTTCCGAAACCTTGCGCATCAGGTCCGCATAGAACTTGACCACATCCTGGTCAACGCCGGCCGGCAGCCAGACGGTGCGCGGCATGGAGTAGTTGTCGATGGCGATGCCCGAATCCTTGCAAGTGGGGATGTCGCTCCAGGCCTTGTCGCCGGCAACCTTGGTTTCGTTCGAAAGCTTGACGCTCTTGAAGACGCAAAGCGGCTTGACCATGCCGGCCTGCCACTGGCCAAGGTTTTCGCTCGGGTTGTTGACGTTGGCATCGAGGTGCTCGCCGGCGAGCTGAACGGCCGCTTCGCCGCCGCTCTTGAACGGGATGTAGTTGATCGTTGAGCCGGTCGTCTCGTTGATCATCGAGGTCAGGATCTGGTCGACGTCCTTCGACTGGCTGCCGCCGATCTTGAGGCCGCCTTCCTTCGCCTTGGCGGCAAAGTCGGCAGCGGTGTTGTAGGAGGCCTTGCCGTTGACCCAGAGAACGAACTCGTCGGAAGCAAGCGCCGCAACCGGCGTCAGGTCTTCAGCCTTGTAGGGAACCTTGGCGCGGACCGGCAGCAGGTAGGCGTTGTTGGTGCCGAATGCCAGCTTGTAGGCGTCGCCCTTGTTGGTCGCCGTGTAGACGAAGCCTTCGGCGCCGCCGGCGCTGCCCTTGTTGGTGACGACGACCGGAGCCTTCATCAGCTCGTACTTGCCGATGATCGCCTGGATCGTGCGGGCGAAGATGTCGGTGCCGCCGCCGGGGCCGGCGGTGACGACGAATTCAACCGGACGATCGGGCTCGAAAGCGGCGGCCGGAGCAGCAACGCCGAAAACGGCTGCCATGATGCATGCGATGGAGACGGTATTCTTCATGCGGGTCCTCCCGTTTTTGTGGTTCTGCGGCGCAAGACCTCCTCCTGCGCCGTTATTGCTTGAAAGCGTGCGAAATCAGGCAGCAGCCTTGAGAGCCGCCTTTTTCTTCGCCATGCGCACTGCCAGAAGCAGCGCTTCGCGGCTGGCGCCGACGTCGGCAATACCCTTGCCGGCGATGTCGTAGGCCGTGCCGTGGGCCGGCGTGCAGAGCGGGAACGGCAGGCCGCCCATCATCGTCACGCCCTTGTCGAAGCCGATCAGCTTCATCGCGATCTGGCCCTGGTCGTGGTACATGGTCATGACGGCGTTGTAGCCTTCCTTCAGGGCGCGGCCGAAGACTGTGTCCGCCGGGAACGGGCCGTCGACGTTGAAGCCGCGCGCCTTGGCCTTTTCGACGGCCGGCTCGATGATGTCGATCTCTTCCATGCCGAAGCTGCCGCCGTCTCCGGCGTGCGGGTTGAGCCCGGCAACAGCAATCTTCGCCTCGCTGTAACCGGCTTCCTTGAGGCAGCTCTGGGTCAGCTCGAGCTCGGCAAGGATCGCCTCGACTGACAGGTTGTCGGCCACTTCCTTGATCGGAATGTGCGAGGTGACGCGGGCGTTCCAGACCTTCTCGAGAACGTTGAATTCCCGGACCTTGCCCGTGAAGTTGAGAACGTCGGAGACGAAACGGATCTCGTCGTCGTAGCCCGGATAGGCAAAGCGCATCGCCTTCTTGTTGAAGGGCGTGAAGCAGACTGCTTCCGCCTTGCCGGCATGCGCCAGCTCGAGCGCTACGCGAAAGTTGCGGGTCGCAAAGGTGCCGCCCGCAAGCGTCGCCTCGCCGCGAACGACGTCGGCCGGATCGAGATGGCCAAGGTCGACGAACACGTGGCACTCGGTCCCGACAGCGTCGAGGTCCTCCAGGGTCGAGGATGCAAGGTCGAGCGTGACGCCGGCAATGCGGGCGCCTTCATCGAGGATACGACGATCGCCGATCGTGATGATGTGGGCAGCCTCACGAATATCGGAAAGCGCCAGCAGCTTTGCCGTGAGCTCCGGGCTGATGCCGGCCGGATCGCCCATAGCGAGCGCGATGACAGGACGCGCGCCGTTAGCGGCTACACCGTTGGTCGTCATGAGAGATGTCCTCCACTTCATTCTTTCGAGAGCCGTCATACGTTATTCAAAATTCTGCATCAAGTCTTTTGTATTCTGTATGCAGCATTTTCTGTTGACGATATCGGGGGCCGTCTCCATGCTTTAATGAGACAGCGCTGATTCAATTGGCGCGAACGGGAACAGACGGCCGACACTTCAGTCGCCAGATGCAGAAGCGAAACGATGAACGAAATTACCTCTCTGGAGAAACGCCCCGAGGGCGGCCCCGGCCCGATCCGACGCACTGCGCTGCACGACACGCTGGTCACGCATCTGCGCGACATGATCATCGAGGGTGATCTCTCGCCCGGCACGCGTCTGCATGAAGGTCAACTCGGCGAGCAGCTCGGCGTTTCGCGCACGCCGCTGCGCGAAGCCATTAAGTATCTGGCGAGCGAAGGACTGGTGGAGCTCGTTCCGAGCCGCGGCGCCGTCGTCAAGCGTTTCAGCGCCAAGGACGTGCGTGACATGCTGACGGTCTTGCAGACGCTGGAAGAGCTTGCCGGCAAGCTCGCCTGTGAAGCCGCCAGCGACGCCGGCATCGCCGAAGTGCGCGCGCTCCACGACGAAATGGTCTCGCGCTACAAGGCCGGTGACCGGCTGCAGTATTACAAGCTCAATCAGCAGATCCATTCGGCCATCGCCCAACTGGCGGCAAACGCCGCCTTGGCGGATATGCATGCGATCTTGCAGACGCGGCTGAAGCGCATTCGCTTCATCGGCCACGAGGGGCCCGAAAAATGGGCAGCGGCCGTTGCCGAGCATGAGGAGATGATCGTCGCGCTCGAAGCCCGCGACAAGGCAAGGCTTTCCGAAGTTCTCGGTCGGCACCTCATGAATGCCTGGGAACGGGTGCGCGCCGCGGTGTAGGCGACGCTCCAGCTTCGGCGCAAGTGAGCCCCGCGGGCGCACCTTCTGTCAGAACTTCGAACAGGCGTTCGCAACGGCCTCGGCATCTCCCGCGGCCACCTGCTTTTTCCCCGCGCGAATTGCGTCGCGCGGTACCGGGGTTTGCGGTCAGCGCCTTTCCCGAGACATCCAGGCTCGAGAGCTTGGAGAGCAAGCCCTGCGTCCCCAGCAGACGCGCCAGCCACCGAGGGAAGCCGACGGCAGTTCGACGGCAGGTTCAGGGACGACACACTCGCGTGCAACAGTGAAGAATCCGTCCGCCACCAAGCAACGGCAGGCGATGGCAGCGTCGCTGTCCGCCTGGTGTTACAGATTTGCCTCCCGAACAATCTGCATTGCTTGGAAAGCAATTAAGGATATTCGATTTCAATTGACTTTAACCTGATCGAAATTCACTGAATCTACGTGGGGCGGAGACAGGAACGAAGATGGGGCAGCAACGGCTTCGGGGACTGCTTGCGACAGTGGCAATCCTCTGTCCAGGCGCAAGCATGGCAGAGCCGGTTCAAAGAACACCGCCCGTCGCCGGATCGGTGATTGCCCGCAAATCCGGTGAGGAAGTGCGCTTCGTCGACGTTTCGAGCTGGCGTTTCGTCGATCTCGCACAGGACCTTTTGTCCGGCGATATCCTGCGCACTAATGCGACCGGGGCGCTGGCGGTGCTTTTCTCCGACCACACCCAGATCCGGCTCGGCCGCAACACGGCGTTGCGCGTCAAACGCATGGGCACAGGCAGCGATACCAATCTCGAACTGCAGTCAGGCACGATCTGGGCACGGGCGGAGCGTGGCGGCCAGGGCCTGACGATCGACACGCCGGCGGCAACGGCTGCCATTCGTGGCACCGACTGGACACTGACGGTCGCCGGCGACACGACCTCGCTGACCGTGCTTGAAGGCGTGGTCGAACTCAGCAACGAACTTGGCAGCGTCACCGTGAAACAGGGCGAAGGCGCCGTTGCCGCCATCGGGAAAGCGCCGACCAAGATCGTGATCGTGACGCCGAAGGACCGCGAACAGATGCTCTTCCATCTGTCTTTACGCGACGCCTTCGCGCTCATGCCGTCAACCCCGCTTAAGGTGCGCGACATGCGCAATGAGCGCGAACGGATCGAAGCCCGGCCGGAAGCGTCGCGCTCGGCCGAAGACTGGCTGACACTCGCCGAAATCCAGCTGCGGTTCGACGGGCGAGCCCAGGCCACAGCCGCCCTTCAACAGGCCCGACGCCTCGGCCTCAATCGATCTCAAGCCGCGCGCGCCTATCTCGTCGAAGCGCTGATTGCCGGTTCTGAAAACCGCTACGGCGATGCGGCACAGCTGTTCGAGAAGGCAGCCCCCGGGCTCGACGCCGACCGCCGCTCCGTCGCGGCCTTTGGCGGCTATTTCGCACGCGCTCTCGCCGACCCGGACCGGATCGAGCAGCCGCCATCTCAGGCGACAGGTGCCTATGGTGCCTTCGCTGCGGCCTGGACCGCGGGCTTTCGCACCGATATCCGCGCAGCGATCGAAACGATCAAGAAGGCGGAAAGGCGATATCCGGACGATCCGTTCCTTCCAGCCGCCCGCGCGCAATTTGCAATGCTGCTCGACGATCGAGACGAAACGCGCGCCGGTATCGAAAAGGCGCTTGCGAACGATCCCGACGACCCGACCGCACTGGAATCGCGCGCCAAGTACCGCTTGCTCATTGAAAACGATCGAATAGGCGCGCTGGCGGATCTCGAGCGCGCTTTGGAAATCACGCCGGGCGACCCGTCGCTGTGGAACTGGGTGGGCCTGGCAAAAAGCGAGCGGGGCGACAATCGCGGCGCCGAGAGAGCATTCCAGAAGGCCGTGGAACTCGATCCGGCCGATCCGCTTTACCACGCCAACCTGGCCTATCAGTACCTCGATGAAATGCGGCTTGCGGAAGCAAAGCGCGAGATCGATACGGCACTCGCGATCGATCCTTCCTTCGACCTCGTGCTCGTCGCCCGCGGTCGGTACCATTTGCAGAACGGCAACCTGGACAAGGCGATCGACGACCTCTTGGCCGGTTCGACGGCCAACCCCGCCTATTCCAACGCGCAATTGCTGCTCTCGGCGGCGCATTATGAAAAGGGAGACCGCCTTCCGGCGGCACAGGCCCTCGACAATGCCGACCGGCTCGACCCGAACGACCCCGTCGTCGCGACCGTGCGGACCGCGATTGCGATCGACGAATACGATTCCGATGCGGCGATCCGCTATGCGCAGGAGCTTATGCGGCGGACGCGGGCGCGCGGCGGCGAAAGTGCTCCGCTCGGCGCCAACCAGGATGCCGGATCGACGCTCAACGACGCCTTCCGCCTGCAAGGCCTGAACGCCTGGGGGCAATATTACGGCGATGTGGTCTTTGATCCGTTCACGGGATCGAGCTATGTCGACCAGGCGATCCGCGGCAGCGTCAATCCGCTGTTCAACACCTATGATTTCGATGGCAGCCCCGTCGTCAACACCGCCAATCCGCAGAGCTTCTCCGCCTTCTTCCAGGGGCTGCTGATCGAGCCGCACATGCTGGCAAGCCGCGAGCGCACGGCCAATCTCGTCCAACGGCCGTTCTTCGAGGCCGCGGTCGCAGGCGGCATCATCGCCGACAGCGACCATGAGGGCGGGATCGGCGAAGCGGAACTGCGCGGGCTGACGTTCTCGCCCTTCCCGATCAGCGTCTACGGCAATCTGCATTGGGAAAAGCCGCGCGATACGATCGATATCGGCAATGGCCTGGCGATCGAGCGTGAAGCACGCCTGCTTGGCGGCAATGGCTATGTGACGGCCTCCCCGACGCCGGATGACAGGGTCGTGGCCTATGCCAACTACGGCGATCTTGATGATAGACGCAGTATTTTCGATATCCCGGATCCCCGCGCGGCCCCTCTGAAGCTCGACGGGCTGAGCGACGACGATTCCTCGCGGCTACTCTCGGGCGTGGCGTGGAGCCATACCTTCGGATACCGCAATATCGCCAATGCCGCGTTCTTCTTCTCCGATCAGAATACCACGGAAAACGAGCGGATCCGGCTCACGGACCCGCGCTTTCCGGACCTTGCCACCAGCCGGAGCGAGGACAAGCAAAGAACCTATATCGCCGCCATCAATCACCTTTACGGTGACGGCGATTTCACCTGGCGCTACGGCGTCGAAGGCGGCGTGGTAAAGTCATCGAGCGCGTTCGACATTTTTGACCCGCTGGGCGTCAGCACCGGCAGCAGCAATGCGCCCGTCATCGCGTCCGGTTCGACGTCCGCCACACAGACGGTCGCCAAGGCTTACATCGACACGATCTACGAAATCACGCCGGACCTGAAGACGGAAGGCGCCCTCTTTGCCCGCTATATCGAAGGCGTCAACGACGGCGATGTCAGGCTCGAACCGAAAATCGGCATCGCCTGGGCGCCGGCCGAAGGGCATTGGCTGCGGGCGGCAGCCATGCGCGATGGCCTCAACTTCGACGTCGCCACCCTTGCGCCGATCGGCATCGTCGGGCTGCAGCCGAACCAGCTGCGCTTCGGCGCCGAAGGCTATGCCGATACGCTGGCACTGCGTTGGGACGCGGAGTGGAACAGCTGGTTCTTCACCGCGCTCGACTACCAGCACCAGGAGGTGCGGCAACTCGCGCTCGACATTCCGCTTTCGACCACCAGCCTTGCGTATGCCAAGGTCGGGCTCGACCGGGTTGCGGCAACGGCGAACTTTGCCATCGGCCACGGCTTCGGCCTCTCCCTGACCGCGGCCCACACGGAAGCCGACGTTAAGGAACACACCGGCAGCCAGCCCGGCGAACTGCTGTTCGTGCCGGAAAACACCGGCCAAGCGGCGCTGACTTGGGTCAGCACGGCGAACGTCAAGACGACCGTTGCCGCCAACTATGTCGGTTCACGACCCGGCGGGTTAAAGACGCTCGACGACTTCTGGACGCTCGACGCCGCCTTGCAATGGGAACCGTTCGACAAGCAGATCGAGGTGGATCTGGCAGCCTTCAATCTGCTCGATGAAGATTTCGAGCTGGGCAATGGCCTGCCGGGTTGGGGACGAACGTTCAAAGGCACGATCAAAGTGCGGTTCTGATGGAGGAGCGCGTCGCCGTGCAGGCATCGAGCGGTCGGTCCGGACAATGGGACAGCCCCCGCTTCCTGCAACGGCGGTTGAAACTTCTTGCGCTTGCGGTTTTCGTCGCCATCGCGCTGTCGCTGGCGACCTTGACCAATGCCTGGCGGCTGAACGAGTTGCGCAGCTTCGACTACCTGTCGACCATCGACGGCCCGCCGCTGCCCGAGGACAGCCCGATCATCGTCGCGATCGACGAACCGTCGATGGCCGAAATCGGGCGCCAATGGCCCTGGCCGCGCGCCCTGCATGCGCGCCTCATCGAGGCGCTGCGCAAGGCCGGCGCACGCGCCATCGGCATCGACGTGATTTTCGCTGAACCTTCGGCCGATGCCGCCAACGACGAGGCGCTGGAAAAGGCGCTCGGCGCGGACGTGGTTCTTGCCGGAGACCAGACGCTGGTGGAGGCGCCGCAGGCCGACCAGTTCGTGCGCACCGAGCCGCTCGCCCGCTTCATCGCAAAGGGCGCCTGGACCGGGATCGCCTCCGTCAGCCTCAGCGGCGACGGAACGTTGCGCGCCGTTCCCGACTATCCGGACGGATTTGCCGCCGTGCTCGCGGCAATCGCCGGCGCAAAATCGCACGCACCGCCAAAGGACGCGCTGATCCAGGTCTTCGGACCGGCGCGGACCTATCCCACCGTCTCCTATTACCAGGCGCTCGATCCCGACAATTTCCTGCCAGAAGGCATGTTCGAGGACCGTGTCGTGCTCGTCGGTCTCAGCCTGCAAAATGCGCCATCGATCGCCGATGGCGGGGCCGATGCCTTCACGACATCGGATACCGTACATTCGAACAAGCTCGTTTCCGGCGTTGAGATGCAGGCTACCATCTACGACAATCTGGCCCATGAGCTTTTCATTCAGCGCGCTGCAAGACCGTATGTGGTTGCCGCCATTGCGCTGGCCGCGATGCTTGCGGCCTTTTCGGTGCTGCGGACGACCGGCTGGCGCACGCTTGCCTATGGCGCCGTCGCCATCGGCCTGATCATCGCCGCCAGCTATGCCGCGATGCGGCTTGGCCACGTCTTTCTGTCGCCGCTTGGGCCTGGGCTTGCGTTCCTTGCCGTGACTGCCGGCCAGGCCGGGCTCGACTATGCGGAGGAACGCAAGAAGCGCCGCGAAATCACCCGCGCCTTCCAGCAGTACCTCTCCCCTGCCCTTGTCGAGCGCCTGGCGAAAGACCCGTCACACCTGAGGCTCGGCGGTGAGCGGCGAACGCTGTCGATCCTCTTTTGCGACATCCGGGGCTTTACCACCATCGCGGAGGAAATGAAGGAGGACCCGGAGCGTTTGACGGCACTGGTCAACCGGCTGCTGACGCCGCTTTCGGAAGCCGTTCTCGAACAGGGCGGTACCATCGACAAATATATCGGCGACTGCCTGATGGCCTTCTGGAACGCGCCGCTCGACGACCCCGAGCATGCCGTGCATGCAGTCGGGGCGGCGCTCGACATGCTTGCGCGGCTTGAACGGGTGAACCGGGAACTCGAAAGCGAGGCGAAACGGGAACGCCGACCGGCCCAAACCTTGAGGATCGGCATCGGCATCAACACCGGCGAATGCGTCGTCGGCAACATGGGCTCGCACCAGCGGTTCGACTATTCGGCCCTTGGCGACGCCGTCAATCTGGCCTCGCGCCTCGAAGGCGCATCGAAGGACTACGGCATCTCCCTGCTCCTCGGCGAGGAGACCGCGCGTCTCGTCGAAAAGACCTTCCCGATCGCCGAACTCGATCGCATCACCGTCAAGGGCCGCACCGCCGTGTCGCCGGTCTTCACCGTCGCCGTCGGCGCCAGGAAGGACGCGATCGAACGCCACCAGGCCTTCGTACAGGCCAAATATGACGGCACGCTTCGAGCTCATGACGCGGTGTTCGACCAGTTGAAGAGCGCCCTGCCGCCACTCGCGCGCTACTACGAAAGAGAGCGTTCCCGTCTCGATACGTCGCGACGGGAACCGAAGTGAGCCGCCACAACCGACCGCGTGGTCAGTGGAGCCCGCCGACGCCGAGCAGCCGCTCGACGGCATCGTGATCTCCCGCCAGCGCTTCCGGCGTTCCGGTCCAGGCGATCCGGCCGCGTTCGAGCACGATCACCCGGTCGGCAAAGTCGAGCGCGCTCTGAATGCGCTGTTCGACCAAGACAATCGTCATGTCGCCGGTCTTTGCCAGTTCGGCAAACGCCTTCATCAGCTCTTCGCAGATAACGGGGGCCAGGCCCTCCAGCGGTTCGTCGAGCAACAGGATCGACGGACGGCCGAGGATGGAGCGTGCCGTCGACAGCATCTGCTGTTCGCCCCCTGAGAGCTGGCTGCCGAGATTGCGCCGGCGCTCGAAGAGACGCGGGAACATGTCGTAGGCTTCCTGGATCGCACTTTTCGGGCGGTTCTTGAGGCCGACGAACAGGTTTTCCTCCACGGTCAGCGTCGGGAAGACGCAGCGCGCCTGCGGCACGAAGCCGAGCCCCTGCATGGCGCGCGCAGCACTTGGCAGCCCGGTCACGTCCGTCCCGCCCATGCGGATGCGACCGTCGTAGCGCCGTGTCTGGCCGGCCAGTGTCGCAAGCAGCGTCGTCTTGCCCATGCCGTTGCGACCGAGCACTGCAAGCCGGGTACCTGCCGGAACGGCAAAGGATACGTCTTCGAGCACCCGCGTCGGCCCATAGCCGGCGGACAGGTTTTCCACCTCAAGCGGCGTGGCTGGCATTGGCATAGCTCCCCAGATAGGCTTCCCGCACGCGCAGATCCTTCGTCACGTCAGACGGCGAACCGTCGAAGATGATCGCGCCGGCGGCCAGCACGACGACGCGCTTGGCAAAGCGGAAGACGAGATCCATGTCGTGCTCAATCATCAAGACGGCGAGATCGGCTGGCAGGTCGGCCAGTGCCTGCTCGATCCGGCCGGTGTCGCTCTGCGGCACGCCGGCGGCGGGCTCGTCGAGCAGCAGCACCCGCGGCTTCAGCGCCAGCGCAACGGCGATCTCCAGCAAGCGTTGCTGACCGTAGGCGATCTCGCTCACCTTGCGGTGCATCAGTTCCCGAAGCCCGAGCTTGCCGAGAAGGTCTGCCACCTCGGCCATGACGTCCGGCATGCCCAGAAAATTGCCGAACAGACGACCGGCGCGGCCAGTGCGTTGCAGGACAGCGAGCGCAACATGTTCGGAAGGTGTCATATCGGCAAAGAGCCGCGTCACCTGAAACGAGCGAACGAGCCCCCTTCGCACCCGACCGATGGCGTCGATACCGGTCACCACCTCGCCACCGATACGCACCTCGCCGGAATCCGGCTTGAGATTGCCGGTCACGAGATTGACGAACGTCGTCTTGCCGGCGCCGTTCGGCCCAATCAGCGCGACCCGGTCGCCCGGCGCCATGCTGAGGCTGACGTCATTGGTGACCGCGAGCCCGCCGAAGGCGCGCTTCAAGTTGCGGACTTCGAAGATCGGCTGCATCACTGTGCCTCCTTGCGGCGGGCAAAGAACGCAGCCGCGGTGCCATAGATGCCCTTCGGCGCGAAGAGCACGACGGCGATCAACAGCGCGCCCACCATCGTCAGCCAATGGAAGGGATTGGCCGCCGAGACCACGTCCTCGAAAAACATGAAGACGACAGTGCCAGTCAGCGCGCCGAAGAGAGAGCCGGTACCCCCGAGCACCAGCATGACGAGGCTTTCCGCCGACATCGTAAAGGAGAGGCTGTCGAGCCCGACGACCTGGGTGGAGATCGCATTCAGCGCGCCGCCGACGCCGGCAACGGCACCGGAGATGACATACATTTTCGTGAGCGCGAACTTCGGCGACGCCCCCATCGAGCGGATGCGGACAGGGTCTTCCTTGATGCCGCGGCACAACATGCCGAAGGGCGAGCGCACGATCAGTCGCAGCACGACGAAGACGATGGCAAGCAGCGCCACGCCGAAGACATAGGCCGTGCGGCCCCAGAGATCGAACTCGTAGAGTCCGAGAAGTGCCGTCGGCGCAATGCCGGAGAGCCCGTCGCTGCCACCGGTCCAGGAGGAGGCCTTGTTGGCGAACTCGTGGAAGAGATGGATGAGCGCGATCGACAGCACCAGTTGCGGCAGCCCGTGCGCACGCAGGATGACGACCCCGCAGATAAGTCCCGCCACCGCCCCGGCAACAATGCCGAAGGCCAGCATCGCCAGCGGATCGTTGATGCCGTAATGCGCCGAGGCGATGCCCGCGGCATAGGCGCCGGCGCCGAAGAGGGCCGCGTGCCCGAGCGTCGCGACACCGCAATAGCCGGTGACGAGATCGAGCGACAGCACCAACAGAGCGGCTGCGATGATCCGGGTCAGAAGAGCCAGATTGTTGGGAAAGAGGAAGTAGCCGACCACCGCGACCAGCAGGATAACGGCCAGACCTATGAGGTCCCCACCGCCAAACCGTCGGCGCACCGGAGCGGTCGCGATCAAGTCGTTCGTCGTCGTCATGGTCATCCCTTGGCCCTCCCGGCGAGCCCGCGCGGGAACACGCAGATGATCGCGATCACGGCCAGATAGAAGAAGAATTCACCGAATTCCGGCATGAGATAACGGCCGGTCGTATCGATCGCGCCGAGCAGCAGGCAGGCAACGAGCGCGCCCGGGATAGACCCGGCGCCGCCGACGGAGACGACGACCAGGAACGTCACCATGTAACGCAACGCGTAATAGGGTTCGACCGGAAGAAGTTCCGCCCCCACCACGCCGCCGAAGGCGGCAAGTCCGACGGCAACCGCAAAGCTCACCGCATAGACGATTTCCGTGCGCACACCGAGGGCGGCCGCCATTGCCGCGTTGTCAACCGAGGCCCGCAGCTTGACGCCGAAGGCGGTCTTTTCGATCGCGTACCAGAGACCGGCTGCAACCACGAGGCCGCAGACGATCGCAAAGATGCGATGGGTGGCGATTGCCCGGAAGCCGAGGTCGACGGATCCCTGCAATTCGCCAGGCAGCGGCACCGTCTTCAGCGTCGGGCCGAAGACATAGTTGGCGATGCCGATGATGCAGAATGTGATACCAATGGTCATCAGCACCTGGGTCAGTTCCGGTGCGCCGTAGATCCGCCTATAGAGCAGCCGCTCGATCGGCACGGCGATGATGATGGTGCCGAAGACCGCGAGCAGCACGGCAAAGCCGTAGGCAAGACCCAAATCGCGCGCTGCATAGGAGGCGATGTAACCGCCGATCATGGCAAAGGCGCCATGCGCCAGGTTGACCACGCGCATCAGGCCCATGGTGACCGAAAGGCCGATGGAGATGACGAAGAGCACCATGCCATAGGCAAGGGCGTCGATCGCAATGCTGAGGACGGTTTGCATGGGGCTATCCGTTGCCCTTTCTTCCAAATTTGGCTGCGCCGGATTCGGTGCGCACTATGCGCGGAGCGGCAGTCAGGCGCCAGCATTCGCGGCGCCGCAGGCGCGCCGGTCGCTCAAAAGCAACCGGTCAACGCATCATCAGTGTCGGTGGGCGCTCAGCACCCGCCCAAGTCGACTACTTCAGCGCAGCGAGACCGGGGTCGCCCTGCTTCTCGAAGGTCTGGATTTCCTTGTTGTAATAGGTGCCGTCATCGGCCTTGGCGACCTCGCGCAGATAGATGTTCTGGGTGATGTGACGCGATTCCGGATCGATCGTCACCGGACCACGCGGGCTGACCCAAGAGAGGCCTTTCACGGCTTCCACGGCCTTGGCCGCATCCTGTTCGCCGCCGGTCGCCTCGATCATCTTGTAAATCACATGCATGCCGTCATAGGCTCCGACCGAGGGGAACGAGAGTTCGGCCGGGTTGCCGATCGCCTTGCTCGCCGCTTCGACAAAGGCCTTGTTCTCCGGCGAGTCGTGCGAGACGGCGTAGTGGAAGGTCGTCTGAATGCCGAGCGCCGCCTCACCGAGAGCAGGCAAATCGGATTCCTGCGTGAGGTCGCCGGGCGCAAAGAACTTGATGCCGCCGTCCTTCAGGCCGTTTTCCTTGAAGGCCTTGACGAAGCCGAGCGTCGTCGGGCCGGACGGCAGGAAGGCGAAGACGCCTTCCGCGCCCGAATCCTTGATGCGCTGCATGATTGGGGAAAAGTCGTTGGTCGCAAGCGGCATGCGGATCGCTTCGACCACCTGGCCGCCGGCCGCTTCGAAGCCCGTCTTGAAGGCGTTCTCGGCGTCCACGCCCGGGCCGTAGTCGCTGACGACGGAGATCACCTTGGAAACACCCGCGTCCTTGGCAACCTTGGCGATCGGCGTCGAGGTCTGCCAGGTGGTGAACGAGGTGCGCACGACGAGCGGGCTTTTGGTGACGATCGCCGAGGTCGCCGCGTTCATGATGACGAGCGGCACATTCGCCTGGGTGAGCAGCGGCGTGACCGCCATGGCATCCGGGGTGAAGTAGAAGCCGGCGAGGTACTGCACGCCTTCCTTGACCACTAGTTCCTGGGCCAGCGCCTTTGACTGGGCGGGATCGGCCTGCGGCACGTCGCGGTAGATGATCTCGATATCGTCGTCGCCGACCTTGCTGCCGTTCAGCGCCATATAGGCGTCGATGCCAGCCTTGAAGTTCTTGCCCTGCAGCGCGAAGGGGCCGGAGAACGGTCCGACGACACCGATCTTGATCGTGTCGGCATAGGCAGCACTGCTCATTGCCAAAGCCGCAACCGCAGCCAGAATCATCCGCTTCATATTTCCTCCCTGAGATGCCGGCCACTCCCGAGCCCGCATCCTCGTCGCAAACGACTGTCGATTTGATGGTTGTCAGCTTGCCATGCCAAACGGTGATGTAAAAATGAAATATGGGGTGCCAATCATAATTTAGGGGTTATGTTTTGACACAGGCAGCGCGCCTCGGCCAGCCGAGTGCACCGAAATCCCCAGCCCATGACACGCACCTTCCGGTGCCCGCGCCAACCCACTGCGATCAACAGGGGAGCAGCAAACGACACGGTGGCGGCGCAATCGCAGGTTCGGGGCGTATCGCCGCCGCTAACCTAGATCGGCGGCAGATTTTCCGGCTGCGCCATGGCGATGAAGACCTGAACGCGTTTGGCTCGCAGCTTGCCGGGCTTGTACTTCTTCAGCCACTCGCCAGTTTCATCGAGGAACAGACTGGCCGCGGCTCCCTCGGATGTCCCCACGCGCGCCGCCTTGTCCCGGTCGGACTTCTTCTTTGCTGTCGCCTCCCGGACAGAGCGGAAATAATAGTGGTTGAACAGCCGATTGAACTCCGTGAAGTAGATGTCGGCCGCGCGCCGATCGCCACGGATGAGCAGCATGTTCTCGTCGTTGTCGTTGGTCGACGCGTCCGAGAAGTTCGCCGAACCGGTGACGACCATTGGATCCGCGCCAAGGGGATCGGCGAGCAGAAACTTGGAATGCACATAGGCGACGTGATTGTTGAGCCCGAGCGCCCGCGCATTGGTTTCCCGCGCCCACTGATAGACCGGATCGCGCAGATAGGATCCCCAGGCCTGATAGACGTTCTGTCGCGCCGTCAGCGGAATGAACGGCTTCTTCGCCTTGGCCTTAG
Organism: Ensifer adhaerens; assembly: GCF_000697965.2. Taxonomy (NCBI): domain Bacteria; kingdom Pseudomonadati; phylum Pseudomonadota; class Alphaproteobacteria; order Hyphomicrobiales; family Rhizobiaceae; genus Ensifer; species Ensifer adhaerens. The sequence continues at coordinate 1,271,464 of NZ_CP015881.1, forward strand.
GCTGGTCGCGCTTTTCCAGGAGGAGGAAGAGCACCGGATGCACGCCGGACTGGGCACTATTGTCGAGAAACGCCTGCTTGAAGCGATCGTTGATCCCGAAGGCGAGCGTCACGCCGCCATAGGACCGCGCCTCGTCCAGCGCCCTCACATACATATCCAGAACGGCGCTTCCGGCACGCGGACTGAAGATCGAGGTCACGCCGCTTGAAACATCCGCGGGCGCATGCGGCACCTCGGCAAGGTCAGAGACCGCCTTGCGAAAGGCTTTTCGCTTTGACCTGCTCGCGGCAGGATTGTCGGTCTTTGCCGCACCAGGGTCGCCGGCAAGCAGTGTCCAGTATGTTTCAAATGCCTTGGCGAGATCGGCGTCGCGGACCCAATGCCCGACATTGGTCTGGCCATGCACGCCGCCCATCGACAGGTTCGTCGAGCCTGTCCAAACCTGCGGCTTTCGGCCCGGATCCTTGGGGAGCAGCACCATGAACTTGTTGTGCTGTATGTCGGCGGGATTGTTCTCCCGCCACCGCGCGATCGCCGCCTTCGGAAGCCCTACGGTGCGGACGATTTCCTTGTTCTCCTCGCGCGGAAAGCTCTCGTGGAACTTGCCCTTCTTGTCGGTATAGGCATTTTCCTTCGCGTCGAGCACGAGCCTCACGGCGACGCCGCGCTCGAAGGCGGCCTTCAGCCTTTCCACGACGGGGCGATATCTGAATTCATAGAAGCAGCCGAGCAGCGTGTCCCCCGCTTCCGCCTCGTCGATGAAACGCAGCAGTGCTTCGTCAAGGTCCCGGCTCAGCCACTGCAGCGCCTCGAGCGTCTTTTCCGGCGTTTCCAGCTTGTCCGGCGGCTTGTTTCCGAAACGGCGTCGGTAGGCCTGGCTGCTCGCGACACCGCGGTTGAAGAAAACGTCGTGCGTCTCCTCACTGAAGAGCGGTTCGGTTTTGATACCGATTCTGATGGCAGGTGCTGACCGGTCGATGTTCTTCGCCATACCTGTCAGCGGATGGAAGTAATAGTCGTAACGCCGACCGGGCTTGGCCGTGAAGTCATCCCAGACGAAACTCTGAACGGGATGGTCGTAGGTCAGAACGACGGTATCCTCATTGGGATGGGAGATCACCGTTTCGAAGACCTTGAAGCCGTACATGTAGTACCGCTCGCCTTCCGTTGGATCATGCCGCTCGACCGCAAAACCGAGAAGCCCCGCGGTGTCGGCGTTGCGATAGTCTATCGCGAACGAAACCGTATTGACCCCCGACACGGCGAAGACCTTGTACCCGCCAACCGCATCCGAAACGAAATGCATGCCGTCCTCCCGCGCGTGGTTGCGACAAGCATACTCGCTCAACTTCGAGGAATTACAACAGCGACAACTACAAAGGAGCTTGATCGGCGAACTCCCGCGCCGCTGCGCAGTGGCAGCGGCTCCGGCTCGAAAACACCGCCACACTTGTTACTCCCGCCGATCCTCTTGCGGTGTCAAGCTGCTCAGGACTGCAAGGCATCGGCCTTGCGTTGAGAAGTTTTGCTGAAACGAGGAGACACAGCACCATGACCCAGACGATCGAGAAACGCGAGAACGGACGCGCGGACGCCCAGTCGACGATGCAGAAGCCGCCGGTGGTTTCGGCACAGGCATGGGAAGCGGCCCGGCAGGAAATGCTGGTAAAGGAAAAGGCGCACACCCGCGCCCGCGATGCGTTGGCTGCCGAGCGTCGGCGGATGCCCTGGACGGCCGTGACCAAGAACTACGTGTTCGAGGGCTCCGACGGCAAGGCGAGCCTGCTTGACCTCTTTGCCGGCCGGCGCCAGTTGATCGTCTACCGCGCCTTCTACGAACCGGGCGTGCATGGCTGGCCCGATCACGGCTGCCGGGGCTGCTCGATGGTCGCCGATCAGGTTGCGCATCTGTCGCACCTTAACGCCCGTGACACGACCCTGGTCTTTGCCTCGCGCGCCCCGCAGGCGGATATTGCCAGGCTGAAGGCACGGATGGGCTGGACCATGCCCTGGTACACCATCACCGACAGCTTCGATGCTGATTTCGACGTGGGCGAGTGGCACGGCCACAATGTCTTCTTCCGCGACGGCGAAGAGCTGTTTCGCACCTACCTCGTCAACAGCCGCGGCGACGAACAGATGGGTAGCACCTGGAACTATCTCGACATCACCCCGCTCGGCCGACAGGAAGTGTGGGAGGATTCGCCGGCCGGATATCCGCAGACCCCGACCTACAAGTGGTGGAACTGGAACGACAGCTACGTCGAAGGCGCTGCCCCCGACAAAAGATGGGTCGAAGTATCGGATGCCGGCGAGGCCGCGATGCGCGCCTCCGACACGAGCGCGAAGCCATGAGCATCGGCGCCCGCTCCGGTGAGCGCGACGGGCGGGCGCCCTCCCTCGCCCGTTTGGTAGCTGCGGGGTTGGCGCTTGCCGCCGCCCCCACCTTCGCCCTGATGGCGGTTCTTTCCAACATGGGAACCGCCGGGGCCGATCCGATGCTGTGTAGCGGCGCCGGACAAACTGTGATCGGCGGGATGACCGCCATGTATCTGCTGATGGGCGCCTTTCACCTTCAGCCCTGGCTGAAACTGATCGACATCAGAAAGGGCTGAGGGATCGGCCTCGCCCCCGGCGCCTGTCAGTTGCGGGCGTCGGGAGCTGAAAAATCATCCGGCGACATGCTATTGTCGCACGGCACGCAAAAGATGTGGAAACGCCGATGGGCATATGTCCCTGAAATCGGCGAGTGGGCATGCTGTCGAGTCGGAGAAGCAAGTGACTTCTCAGCTTGAAGTACGGAACGGTTCCACTAGGTAGATTTGGCAAGATCTCCGGCCCTTGTATCGGCAGGAGAAATCAGTCGCTTTCCACCTGTGGCCGGATCCGTTCGGAAAATACAGCGAATCAGGAAGTTGACCTTGAGTGTTGCCGCCTCTCAACCGAACCCGACACGTTTCAAGAGCCGCCCGTTGCCTTTGGCGGGCGCCCTGCTGCTTTTCGTTACAGCCGCTGCGGCATCGCTCTACTATTTGAGTGGAGCGAAAGAGCCTTCGTCGGAGATCGCAGCGATTGCTCCGGCTGTGACCGGCGCTGAAGTCGACGCCGCGATGATGCAGTCGCCGAATTTCCAGATCCTGTTCAGTGACGGCGATCGCGGGCTGATGGTCTACGAGGGTTACGTCTATGTCGTGCGACTCGGCGACAAATTGCCGAATGGCCGCCGCATGATCGGATTCCAAAAACGGGACGGAAACTGGGCTGCGGTGACGCTTTGACAGCTTTCACCGCCTCCGAATTGTGGATGTTAACGCTTTGTTAACGCTCGCTTGCAAGGCACGGGGAACCCCCATTTAGCCACGGTTGCTACCCAGGGCGAACTGGCGCAACTCTTTGTTAAAGAGTCGTGAATCAGTGCTTTGGATGGTGCAGAATGATTAACAAGAAGCTACAGGATGAGCTGGTCGAGCTCGACGAAAGCCCTGCGTTCGAAGGCCGTTCTGTCATGAGCGAGCGCGCAGTCCAGGGAATTCCTCTCGCGATCGAAGCGGTGATCGGGCGCGCCAAGCTGACGGTGTCGCAGATCTCGAAACTCCATCAGGACGACACGATCCATCTCGATCGCAACTTCGGCGAACCGGTGGAACTCAAGGTCAACGGCATGGTGATCGGCCGCGGCGAAATCGTCTTCGACGAAGCCACCAACGCGATCGGCATCAAGATCATCGAAATCTCCCCGATCGGCGCCCAATAGGCTCCGACGCGTAAGGCCGCCGTCGTCAGCGGAACTTGGCTTCCACAGCCAGCAAGGCTATGTCGATAGTTCAACGACACGATCCGGTACGGGAGGAGCCTCATATGCTGATCGATGGAAAAGTCTTTATCGTTACCGGTGGCGGTTCGGGTCTGGGTGCGGCCGTCGCGCGGCAGCTGCATGGCGAGGGTGCCCGCGTGGTTCTCGCCGACGTCAACGCCGCAGCCGGCCAGCAGATGGCCGAGGAGCTTGGCGGCAACGCGCTCTTCCAGAAGACGGATGTCACCAGCGAGGCCGATGGCGCCGCCGCAGTGGCAGCGGCCCTCGATCGCTTCGGACATCTGCACGGCCTGGTGAACTGCGCCGGCATCGCGCCGGGGGAAAAGGTGCTCGGGCGCGACGGTCCGCACCGGCTTGAAAGCTTTTCGCGCGCGGTCGCGATCAACCTCATCGGCACCTTCAACATGCTGCGGCTCGCCTCAGAGGCGATCCAGCGGGAAGAGCCCGGCGAGGATGGTGAGCGCGGGGTGATCGTCAATACCGCATCGGTCGCCGCCTTCGATGGCCAGATCGGCCAGGCGGCCTATGCCGCTTCCAAGGGCGGCGTCGTCTCGATGACCCTGCCGATTGCGCGCGAACTCGCGCGCCACGGCATTCGCGTCGTCGCCATTGCGCCGGGCATCTTCGAAACACCGATGATGGCCGGCATGCCGCAGGAAGTGCAGGATTCGCTCGGCAAGAGCGTGCCCTTCCCGCAGCGCCTTGGCAAACCGGACGAATTCGCGGCACTCGTGCAGCACATCTGCGAAAACCGCATGCTGAACGGCGAAGTCATCCGCCTCGACGGCGCCCTGCGCATGGGCGCGCGCTGACACGATCGGAGCTGGTGGCGCCCGACGACCGGGCGCGTGCCAGAGCGTTCCTTTGGCACGATCAGGCGGCCCGGTCGGCCGACTTGACCACATAGGCACAACGTCGCGCGCCGGCCAGAATGTGCTCGGCGCGCTCGACCTCGACACCGGGGCCGAGCACCGCCCGAAACACGCTCAATTCTGCCCTGCAGAAGCCCTGGCAGTTGGTCGCGGCGGCACAGATCGGACAATGGTTCTCGACGAACAGCAGCGTGCCGTCGCCCGGATCCTCGCAGGCGGCCATATAGCCTTCCTGTGACCGCAATCGAACGAGCACGTCCACCCGTTCGCGCAGGCTCTCTTTCTCCACCATCGCCGCACGATAGTTCTGGCGCGTCTCGTCCTCACGCGCGGCGATCAGCCGGTCGATCGCGTCCTCGCCAAGCGTCTGCCGGATGGTGCGCAACAACTGGACGGTCAGCTCTGCATGCGTATCGGGAAACTCCGCGTGGCCGGCAGCCGTCAGCCCCCAGAACTGCGACGGACGACCGACGCCTTTTGCCTCGGACCACGACGTGGCCAGCCCCTCCTCGGCGAGACGCACCAACTGCTGGCGCACGGCCTCGCCGGTGATCGCCAGACGTTTGCCGAGCGCTGTCGCGGTCTGCGGTCCGTGTAGCTTGAGTGCAAGCATGATGCGCTCGCCCGGGGTGCGGCCGGCGCTTTGCTCTGGATTTAACAAGGGATCGCTTGACATATTCCCGCGCGCAGATTTACAAAGAATTGTCTTGCTAAATACACTCTCCTCCGTTCGCAGACAAGTGATCCGAGAGTGCCCCGCCCGCAAAGGATTTGACCATGGCCTTCGAACTTCCCGCCCTTCCCTACGCCGCCGCAGCACTTGCCGAAAACGGCATGAGCGCCGAGACGATCGAGTTTCACCACGGCAAGCATCACCAGGCCTATGTCACGGCGCTCAACGGCTTCGTCGAGAAGGACGCCTCGCTTGCAGGCCTGTCGCTGGAAGAGATCATTCGCCTCAGCCACGGCAAGGCGGAACTCGCCCCGGTCTTCAACAATGCCGGCCAGCACTGGAACCACATCCTGTTCTGGAACAACCTTTCGCCGAAGGGCGGTCAGATCCCCGGCGTGCTCGATAAGAAGATCACCGAAGATTTCGGCAGCGTCGCTGCCTTCAAGGATGCCTTCAAGGCAGCCGCCACCGGCCAGTTCGGTTCGGGCTGGGCCTGGCTGGTGCTCGGCCAGGACGGCAAGCTGAAGGTGACGAAGACCGCCAATGGCTCCAACCCGGTTGCCACCAATGAAGGCAAGGCGCTGCTGGCCTCGATGTCTGGGAGCACGCCTATTACATCGACTACCGCAATCGTCGCCCGGACTACGCGTCGAACTTCCTCGACAAGCTTGCCAACTATGAGTTTGCCGAAGCGGAGCTCAAGTCCGCCTGACCGACTGAAGGCGGTGCGGGCTGGAAAGAGTTCGCGAGCCGATCGGTCGAAGAGTTGCAGCAGCCGCTCGCCCCCGCCTGAGCTCAGGCTTCTGCAAATCCCGTGGCGTCTCCCCGCCGCCACGGGCTATTTCATCTCGGAACGAGCCCCATGCGCCAGACACCTCCGCCCTCCCTCGCCATCGACGCCCATGCCGACCTGGCGGTGTCGAAACCGGAGTTCGCCGACACCCTGTCGCATCTCGCCGCCACCGTCTGCGTGGCGAGCGCCGGCAATGGCCCCGACAGTCTCGGCCGGACGGTGACGGCGACCTTCTCGCTCTCTGCCAACCCGCCGTCGATCGTCATTTCGATCAAGGCGGACAGTCCGCTTGCCGCGCTGATCGCCGCCGAGCGAGGGTTTTCGCTCGCCATGCTGGCTGAGGGCCAGGAGCTGATCGCAGATGCCTTTGCCGGCAAGATCGAAGCGTCGAAGCGCTATCTCGTCGGCATATGGGCTGAGTGGCCGAGCGGACGGCCAAGGCTGCTCGGCGCGGCTGCCACGCTCGACTGCCTGCTCAGCGCTTCGATCGAGGTGGGCGACCATATGCTGTTCGTGGGAACAATTGTCGCAACCCAGACGTCTGCTCATGCCGACCCCTTGATCTGGGGCCGCCGCCGCTATCAGTCTCTCGACAGGACGAGATCGCTGACGCTGGCGAGCAATGGGCATGCGCCCCTTACCCCAAGCAAGCCTGCGGCCTGAACCGGCGATCGCGGAGGAGGAAGCCATGCGGCAAGTGCTCGAAAAGCTCTTACAGGACGGAAAGGACGACGCCCTTTTGCGGTTCACGCTCGGCAGCATCTGCCTCCAGGAGGCGGACTTCGATACCGCCTTGGCCCATGTGGAGCGGGCGATCGCCTTCGACCCGGACTATTCGGCAGCATGGAAACTGCGTGGCGCAATCCTCCTCAAGCTGGGCCGCCACCAGGAGGCAATTCAGGTCTGGCGCGAAGGCCGTACGGTCGCCGAGCGGAAGGGCGATCTGCAGGCAGCAAAGGAAATCGGCGTCTTCCTGAAACGCCTGGAGCGGCAGTGTCTCGCCGCCAACGGGAACGAGTAGCCAGCCCTGAAAAAGGCCGCGCCCGGCGGATATACCGAGCCCGGAGATATCGCGAACGATCAGTTCACTTGAAGACCGAAGGCAGCCACAGCGACAGCGCCGGTATGTAGGTGACCGCCATCAGCACTGCGATGCTGGCGCCGAAGAACGGCCAGATCGTGCGCATCGCCTCGCGGATGGATATCCCGCCGACGGCGCAGCCGACGAAGAGTACGGTTCCGACCGGCGGCGTGTTGAGGCCGATGCCGGCATTGAGGATCATCACCACACCGAAATGCACCGGATCGATGCCGAAGGCCTTGACCACGGGCAACAGCACTGGCGTGCAGATGATCACCATCGGCGCCATGTCCATGAAGGTGCCGAGGATCAAAAGGATGATGTTGATGACGAGCAGCACGATGATCGGGTTTTCCGAGATCGCGCCGATCGCACTGATCATCAATGCCTGCACCTGAAGGAACGCCATCAGCCAGCCGAAGGACGCCGCCATGCCGATGACGAGCAGCACCATGGCCGTCGTGCGCACCGCCCCCATCACCGCCTCGACGAAGCCCGTCCAATCCAGCTCGCGATAAACAAGCATGGCGACGAGGAAGGCATAGAGCACGGCAATGCACGAGCTTTCCGTGGCGGTGAAGACGCCGGAGCGCACGCCGCCAAAGATGATGCCGATCAGCACGATGCCGGGGAACGAGGCGAGCAGGTAGTAGAAGACCTTGGCAAAGCCCGGAAACGGTTCGGACGGATAGCCCCGGCGCCTGGCAACGACATAGGCCGTCACCATCAGCGCAAGCGCGAGCAAGAGCCCCGGGATGATGCCGGCGGTAAAGAGATCGGCAACCGAAACATTACCGCCAGCGGCGATCGAATAGAGGATCATGTTGTGCGACGGCGGAACCATCAGCGCGATGATCGCCGCATTGACGGTGACGTTGACGGCATAGTCGCGGTCGTAGCCGCGCTTGGCCATCTGCGGGATCATCAGACCGCCGACCGCCGAGGCGTCAGCCACCGCCGAGCCGGAGATGCCTCCGAAGAGCGTCGAGGCGACGATATTGACCTGGCCGAGGCCGCCGCGCAGGTGGCCGACGAGGCCGGCCGCAAACTGGATCAGCCGGTTGGCGATGCCGCCGCGCACCATCAGGTCACCGGCAAAGATGAAGAACGGGATCGCCATCATGGCAAAGACGTTCATGCCCGAGTTCAGCTGCTGAAACACCACCACCGGCGGCAGGCCGAGATAGAGCACGGTCGCGAACGAAGCGATGCCGAGGCAGAAGGCGATCGGCGTGCCGATGAGCATCAGGAGGGTGAAGACCCCAAAGAGGATAGTGTAAGCCATTCAGGCCATCTCCTGCACGACGACATCGGCTGCGAGTTCGACGCCGAGAAACTGGTCGATAAAGCGCTCGGCTGCAAACAGGGCGATCATGGCGCCACCGACGACGAGCGGGAAAAAGTCGACGCCGCCGGGCCATCCGAGAACCGGAATGGTCGCCGTCCAGGTGCCGGCCGAAAGGAGCAGGCCGTAATAGGCCATCGCTAACCCGAACACGACGATCAGCCCGAGGCTCGCCAGATCCATGGCAAGCTGCACCGACGGCTTCATCACGTGTCGGACGACATCAAGGCCGAGATGCACGCTTTCGCGTACGCCGACGGCGGCGCCGAGCATGATGAACCAGGCCATGAGATGAAGAGCCAAGGGCTCCGACCAACTCGGAGAGTCGTTGAGCACGTAGCGGGCAAAGACCTGCCAGCCGACGATCAGGGTCATGGCGACCATGCCGATGCCGGCGATGTAGAGCGAAGCGCGGCTCAGCGCGCCTAGAAGCGGACGTATCGTCCGCATGAAACGACGCATGTTTCTTCCTCCTCCGCAAAGGCGATCCGGTAAACAGTTGAAAAGGCCGGCCCCGATCCCGGAGCCGGCCTCACCGCTGTCACTTGACCGCCTTTACCCTTTCGAGAAGGTCCTTCAGCTTCGGGTCGCTGACGAACTGGTCGTAGACCGGCCCCATCGCGGCTGAGAACTCCTCCTTGTTGACCTTGATCACGTTGGCACCGGCAGCGCGGACCTTCTCCTCGGAAGCCTTTTCGCGCGCGCTCCAAAGCTCGCGCATCTTGCCGACGCTGTCCTTGGCCGCTTGGCGAAGCAGCGTCTGATCCTCAGGCGAGAGCTTGTCCCAGCTCGTCTTGGAAATGACGAGGATTTCCGGATTGAGCGAATGTTCGGTCAGAGAATAGTTCTTGGCCACCTCGAAATGGCGGGCGGATTCGTAGGATGGCCAGTTGTTTTCGGCACCATCGACGACGCCCGTCTCGAGCGAGGAATAGACTTCGCCCATCGGCATCGGCGTCGGGTTGGCGCCGAAGGCCTGCATCATCGCGATCCAGAGATCGGATTGCTGCACGCGGATCTTCAGGCCTTTCAGGTCAGCCAGTTTCTCGATCGGCTTCTTGGTCGTGTAGAAGGAGCGCGCCCCGCTATCGTAGAAGGCAAGACCGATCAAGCCATGCGGTTCGAAGGCTGCGAGGATTTCGTCGCCGATCGGGCCGTCGACGGTGTTGTGCATGTGTTCCGTCGAGCGGAACAGGAAAGGCATGCCGAGGACCATCGTCTCCTTGACGAGGTTGTTGAAGGGTGCTGCGTTGACGCGGTTCATGTCGATGACGCCGAAGCGGGTCTGTTCGATCGTGTCCTTCTCGCCGCCGAGAACGCCGTTGTTCATGACCTCGATCTTGATGCGACCGTTGGTGCGCTCGGAGAGCAATTGCCCCATGTATTTGACCGCATCGACGGTCGGGTAGCCATCCGGATGGATATCGGCCGAACGCAGGGTGATTTCCTGCGCCTGCGCCGCTGTGCCGGCAAACGCCAGCCCCATGGCGACGCAAAGCATGCTTGCAATTTTCTTCATGTTTTCCTCCTCTAGTCGTGCTTCGGCCTCTCCCAAGACCGGGTTGCTGCCCATCCGGGCCGGCATGCGAAATCTCCATGTTGTGGGTTCCACGGGCGCCTCCCAGCACCCGCGGCAACTACACCGCGGCGAAGGCCGGCAGCTTGAACAGGCGTTCCGGGTTCTCGACGAGAGCCAGATGTCTGGCCCGTTCGTCCGGAAGCCAGCCGAGCACGAGGTCTGCCAGCCGTGCATCGTCGGGATAGTCTTCCGTCTTGCGGATCATGTTGTGCGGCCAGTTCGAGCCCCAGACGATGCGCTCTGGCGCATGCGCGGCGATCTTCCTGGAGACGGCTGCGACATCCTCATAGGGCCACCCGTCGCGCGAACTCTCGTAGACGCCGGCGAACTTGAACCAGACATTGTCGCGATCGATCAGCTTCAAGAGAGCCGCGATCTCCGGTCCATCCGGATCGACGCCGGCAAAGAACTTGCCGTGGTGATCGAGCACCCAGCGTGACCGGATGCGCGCCAGCCGCGGCAGATGGTCGAGCAGCCGGTTGCCGTCGAACTGCACGGCTATCATCCAATCTGCCGCATGTGCCCGCGCATCGACCGCTTCCAACGCATCGAGCCCCACCGCCCCTCCAGGCAGATCCATGATACGGGCACCGACAACGCCCGCGTCGCTGAGCGCGCCGATGTCCGCGTCGGACGTGGTTTCGTCGATGACGGTGACGCCGCGCGCGACATCGCCCATCTCGGCCAGGCAGGCGAGCAGATTGGCGTTATCCTTCTGATGGGCGTTGCCCTGGGTGATGATCACCCGGTCGATGCCGAGCCAGTCCATGACCTGGCGGTAGGCGGCAGCATCCGGCAACGGCTCAACCGGCAAAGGCGGGCCGCCGGGAAGCGATGGATAACCCGGCAGATACATGTGCATCTGCGCGTCGACCGTGCCCGTCGGCAAGCGCGGTTCAGGCGGGCGGCCGGTGAGGGTTCGCTCGATCATTGCGCGCTCTCGGGCATCTTGAACCTGGCGAGCGCGTCACGATCGATCTCGATGCCAAGGCCGGGCGCATCGGGGATGGCAACGACACCGTCGACCGCCTCGATCGGCGCCTTCAGCACCGCCTGCCGGAACGGGTTTTCCGTCCGGTCGAACTCCAGGATCGGTTCGATCGGGTTGACCCGCACCGGATCCGGCGTCATCGCCGCCATGAACTGCAGCGCGGCAGCGATATGCACGCCCGTGCCCCAGACATGCGGCACGATGCCAACGCCGTGCAGCGTCGCAAGGCTCGTGATCTTCGCCATCTCGGAAAAACCGCCGCAGCCGCAGAGATCCGGCTGCAGGATATCGACGGCACGGCTTTCGATCGCCGGCCACATGCCATAGCGGCCATGCCAGGTCTCGCCGCCGGCAACCGGGATCGGCTGGCCGGCCCTGACCGCGCGATAGGCGGAAAGCTGTTCCGGCACGACCGGCTCCTCGAACCAGTCGATGTCGTAGTCGGCCGCCGCCTTGCCAAGCCGGATCGCCTCGGTGACGGTGTAGCCATGGTTGGCGTCGATCATCAGTCGCATCTCGTCGCCGATCGCCTCGCGCACGGCACGAATGACACGCAGGTCTTCCTCGATGCCGAAGCCGATCTTGATCTTGCAGGCATGGAAGCCTTGCGCCCGGCGCTCGGCCATCTCCAGCGCATTGTCGGAGACCCGGTCGACGCCATCGCGCTTGAAGCTGCCGGTCGCATAGGCGCGCACGCTCTCGCGCCAGCGCCCGCCAAGCAGCATGGAGACGGAGGCACGATAATGTTTGCCCTTGATATCCCAGAGCGCGATATCGATGCCGGAAAGGGCGGTAATCGCAAGCCCGCGCTGCCCCTGATCGCGCAGCGCGTTGTAGAGGATCGCCCAGAGCTTTTCCGTCTGGCGCGGGTCCTGGCCGATCAGCCAGGGCGTGTACGCCGCAACCACCGCCGCATTCGGCCGCGCCGGGCCGAGGCACTCGCCCCAGCCGATCGTGCCGTCGTCGCACTCGATCTCGACCAGCACATGGGCGCGACGGTCAAAACGCATGGAGGCGCTTTCGAACGGCACGGCCAGCCGATGTTCGAGAAGGTGGGTGCGGACGGCGACGATCTTCATGGGCTATCCTCGCAAAACGCTCATTTCTGACGCTTGTTCGCACCGATGAGCGCGTCGAGCATGGCGACTTCCTCCTCGGTCAAGTCTTTCAGCGGCGCACGCACCGGACCGGCATCAAAACCCTGCAGCCGCACGCCGGCCTTGATCGCCGACACCGCATAGCCCTTGGCGCGGTTGCGGATGGCCATGAACGGATAGAAGAACTCGTTGAGGATGCGCTCGCAGGTGGCGCGCTCGCCGGCGCGAAGGGCGGCATAGAATTCATTGGCAAGGCCCGGCACGAAATTGAAGACGGCCGAGGAATAGGTGGTGAAGCCGGCACCGAGATAGGCCTCGGCAAACAGTTCCGCCGTCGGCATGCCGCCGAGATACATCAGCCGGTCGCCCATCTTGGCGGTGACCTGGCGCACCAGCCCGATGTCGCCGGTGCCATCCTTGAAGCCGATCAGGTTCGGGCATTCGTCGCACAGCCTTGCAAGCGTGTCGGCCTGCAGCACCGCGTTGTCGCGATTATAGACCATGACGCCGATGCCGACCGACTGGCAGATCTTCTTCACATGGGCATAAAGCCCTTCCTGCGGCGCATCGATCAGATAGTGCGGCAGAAGCAGGATGCCGTCGGCACCGACGCGCTCGACCGAACGAGCGATGTCGACCGCCATCTCCGTGCCATAGCCGCAGCCCGATACGATCGCCGTGTCGCCGGAAACGTCCTTGGCCGCCCTGACGATGCCGGGGATCTCGTCCGGCTTCAGCGAAAAGAACTCGCCGGTGCCACCGGCCGCAAACAGAACCGGGGCCTTGTAGCCGGCCAGCCACTCGACATGCGCCCGATAGCTGTCCGGCGCAAACCGACCCTCCGCATCGAAATGCGTCACCGGGAACGAAAGCAGGCCCGATCCAAGCGCGGCCTTGATCTGCTCAGGGTTCATTTCGTGCGGGTCCTCCCTAAAACTCGACGCGCCTACTAAGCAAGTCATCACACACATGTCAATATGTCGTAATACAAGTCATCATATAAGATCTGTGGGTCGCCTTTGTACTTCGAAAGCGACGTGACGCCATAAGGCCGAAATTCGGCACCAAACGCCGCCAAGAGATCGCTCCTTAACAAAATCGCCTCCTCGCGAAAGCATTGCAATAGAGATGTATTATATGTTAGCGGATATCATATGATATGTGGGCGCATCGATCGCGGTGAGCGCCTGCACCGGCTTGGGGGGACAGGCGATGGAACGACTTCTGATCACCGGCGCGGCGGGGCAATTGGGCCGCGTCATGCGCGAAAGGCTGGCGCCATTGGGAAGGACGATCCGTCTAGCAGATCGCGCGCCGCTCGATCCGCCGGGTGAAAACGAGGAATGCGTTCAGTGCGACCTGGCCGACCGGGGCGCCGTCAACGAGCTTGTCGTCGGATGCGATGCGATCGTGCATCTGGGCGGCATTTCGGTCGAACGTCCGTTCTCGGAAATCCTCGACGGCAATATTCTCGGCCTCTACAATCTCTATGAGGCGGCGCGCGCCAACAACAAGCCGCGCATCCTCTTTGCCAGCACCAACCACACGATCGGCTACTATCCGCAAGGCGAACGGCTCGGCCCGAACGCGCCCTACCGGCCCGACGGGCTCTACGGCGTGTCGAAGTGCTTCGGCGAAGCGCTGGCGCGCATGTATTTCGAGAAGTTCGGCCAGGAGACCGCCCTGGTCCGCATCGGCTCCTGCCTGCCCGAGCCCGTCAACTATCGCATGCTCTCCACCTGGTTTTCTCATGACGACTTCGTATCCTTGACGGAGGCCGTCTTCCGTGTGCCGGTTCTCGGTTGCCCGGTCATCTGGGGCGCCTCGGCCAACGACGCCGGCTGGTGGGACAATTCGCATGTTTCCTGGCTCGGCTGGCGCCCGAAGGACAATGCCGAAGTTTTCCGTCAGAAAGTCGCTGAAAACACCCCCACGCCGCAGCCGGGCGACTCTCTCGTGCGCTATCAGGGCGGCGCCTTCGTCGATGATCCGATTTATTGAGACATCACCCTTGGTTCCCGCGCATTGCAGCCAGCCATGGATTGCGCCCTTGATCGGCAATGGCGTATCCAGACACAAAGCACCCAAGTCGCAGAAACGGCCATTCCCATGAGCAACGTCACCGCCTCCGAACCCCCCGCCTCTCAAGGCAAGACGCTGGTGGCCAAGGTAACGGACGCCCTCAGCGGCCAGATCGGCGCCGGGCATTACAAGCCTGGCGACCGCCTGCCTTCGGAAGCGCAGCTGACGCAGGAATTCGGCGTGAGCCGCACGGTCGTGCGCGAAGCGATCGCGGCGCTGCGCTCCGGCGGGCTTGTCGAGGCGCGGCACGGTATCGGTGTCTTCGTGCTGGAGCCTGCGCCTTCGACCCCGCTGCCGTTCCACGGCATCGATCTTGCGCGCGTCTCTTCGCTGATCGAAATGCTGGAACTGAGGACCGCCGTCGAGGGCGATGCCGCAGCGCTTGCCGCCCTTCGCCGTTCGCCGGCCCAGGAAGAAAAGATCGCCGAAGCGTTCGACAGTTTCTGCGAGAGCGCCGCGCAGGGGCGGCCGACGGCGGAGCCCGACTTCAACTTCCATCTGGCGATCGCCCAGGCGACCAACAACCCGCGCTTCAGCGAGTTCCTGCAGATGCTCGGCACGGCGCTCATTCCCCGCCGAGCGGTTTCGGAGAGCGGCGAGGAAACCGTGCTGGCGTCTGCGGAGCTGTCGCGATTGATCGCCGAGCACGAGGCGATCCTCATCGCCATCCAGGATGGAGACGAGGAGCAGGCGCGCAGCGCCATGCGCCAGCACCTCAAGAACAGCCAGGTGCGCTACCGCTCGATGTTGCGCGCGGCCCGCTGAGGGATCGCGTCACCAGCCCGCTCAGGCGCGGCCAAGCCGGCGTATGTTGCCCACGATTTCGCCGGCCAGACGAAGCGCTGCCGCCGTCGCACCAGCCATCTGCGGCATGATCAGCCATTCCAGCGTCCAGGCGGCGCCGGAACGCTCCTGTTCGTGGATCAGCGCATGGTGCATGCCGGAAAGCTGGGTCGCGTTGAACCGCGCGAGCGCCACCAGAACTTCGGCTGCCACCGGGTTCTGCTTGTGCGGCATTGCCGAGGATCCGCCGCCACCCGCAAGCTCGATCTCGTCCCCCTGCTGCGCCATCAAGGCGATGTCCTGGCCGAACTTGCCGAGGCTGCCCGTGACCAGCGACAGGGCATTGGCGAAGTCCGCCACCTCCGAGCGCTGGCTGTGCCATTGCGGAAAGTCGGCGAGATCGAGTTCTTCGGCAAGCGTCGCGCGCACGTCGTCCGCCCGGTCACCGAGCTTCTCCAGCGTCCCGGCGGCGCCGCCGAACTGAACGGCGAAGAGATCGCGATCCATGGCTTCCAGCCGGTCCTTGTGATCGAGCAGCGGCTCGATCCAGCTGCGCAGCCGGTCCGACACGGTGATCGGGATCGCCGCCTGCATACGGGTGCGCCCCATCAGTCCGCGCTCGCCCCATTCGTTGTCGCACTCCTCGAGCACCGTGACGATGTTGCCGAGCCGGACGGCGAAAAGCTCGGCCACCGCCTTCATCCTGAGCATCAGGCTGGTGTCGATGACATCCTGGCTGGTGGCGCCGTAATGCACATAGTCTGCCGCCTCGCCGCCGACGATCAATCGCAACTGTCGCACGAGTTCCGGAACCACCACCCCGTCGGCCGCCACGGACCGCCTCAGCGCGCTGACGTCGGGCGAAAAGGCGCGGCACGCCTCGGTGATCCGATCGGCAGCCTTGGCCGGAATGATGCCGTGCACGGCCTCGGCCCGCGCAAGCGCCGCCTCGAAGGCGAGCATCGCATGGATATCGGCGGAAGCCGAGAACTCGGCGGCAACCGCCTCATCCCCCAGCAACCCGGAAAGATAAGGGTGGTCGAAGGCGGAATAGGTCATGATTTCCCCGTTTCTGGTCGCGGATGCGGCTCGCCGAACGAAATGCCACCTGCTGCCCTGAATGCCGCCCATGCGGCACTCCATATCCAGGCGTGACATTCCTGTTCAGATGTCGAGGAAGACCGTTTCCTTCTCACCCTGCAGGTGAATGTCGAAGACATAATTAGGCGTCGTTCCGGTCGCGACAAGCGTCGCGACGCGATGGCGATGTTCGATGCGCGCAAGCAGCGGATCGGCAGCGTTGGCTGCCGCCTCGTCCGGGAAATACATTCGGGTGTGAAGGCCTATGTTGATGCCCCGCGCGACGATCCAGAAGGTGATGTGCGGCGCCATTTTCCGGTCGTTGCTGTAGGGAACCTGCCCCGGCTTGATGGTCTCGAAGGAAAAGACCCCGTCTTCGGCGCCCGTTGCGCAGCGCCCCCAGCCGGTGAAGTTTGCGTCCGCAGCACCGCGTATCTCGGTCGGCGAATTGTAGAGCCCGGCGGCATCCGCCTGCCAGATCTCGACGAGTGCGTCTTTCAACGGCGCGCCGGCGCCGTCGATCACCCGTCCGGTGATAGTAATGCGCTCGCCACGCGTCTCAGCGTTCACCATCCGCGATCCGAGGTCAGCCTCGTAGACGCCGGTGATGCCGCAGAAGTTCGGGGTGAGGCCGATATGCACGTAGGGCCCGGCCGTTTGCGAGGGCGTCTCCTTGAGGTAGCCGAGTTGCTGAACCATCAGTTGCCCTCCAGCCGGTTCTCGAACAGTGTCGAGCGGCGTCCCCGCAGCACGATATCGAACTTGTAGGCCCGTGCGTCGAAGGGAATGGTGTTTGCCCAGTCGAGCGGGGCGATCAATTGTTCTACCGCCTGGCGGTCCGGGATGGTGTTGACGATCGGACACTTCCAGATCATCGGGTCGCCCTCGAAATACATCTGGGTGATCAGCCGCTGCGCGAAACCATGGCCGAAGACCGAGAAATGGATATGCGCCGGACGCCAGTCGTTGACGCCGTTCGGCCAGGGATAGGGACCGGGCTTGATCGTCCGGAAAGCGTAGCCCCCTTCCGCGTCGGTGATCGTGCGGCCGCAGCCGCCGAAGTTCGGATCGAGCGGCGCGAGATAACTTTCCTTCTTGTGGCGGTAGCGGCCGCCGGCATTGGCCTGCCAGAATTCAAGCAGCGCCCCAGGCACGGCGCGGCCACGCTCGTCGAGCACGCGGCCATGCACGATGATGCGCTCGCCAATGGCGCTCTCACCGGGCTTGGCGAAATTGTGGATGAGGTCGTTGTCGCGTTCGCCGATGACCGAATGCCCGAAGACCGGGCCGGTAATTTCCGAAATCGTGCCGTCGAGTGAAAGCAGCGCCTTTTGAGGCGAGCGCAGCACCGAGGTCTTGTAGCCCGGCGTCAGCGCCGGCGCATGCCATCCACGGTCGCGTGGGAAAAAGGCGCCCGTCTCCGGCTTTCCATTGGTTCTATCGGACATCGCTTCCTCCCGTCAGGCCGCCGTGCCGGCATCGATCTCGGCAAAGACCTGCTTGGCGATCTTGATCGCGTGGTTGGCCGCCGGCACGCCGGCATAGATCGCCACGTGCAGCAGCGCCTCGCAGATATCCTCGCGGGTCGCACCGGTATTGGCGGTCGCCCGCACATGCATGGCAACCTCGTCATCCTGGCCGAGGGCTGCGAGCAACGCGATCGTCACGATCGAGCGCTCACGCTTCGTCCAGGTCGGCCGCGACCAGACATGGCCCCACGCCGCTTCGGTGATCAGCTCCTGGAAGGGGCGGTCGAATTCGGTAGAAACCGACTGCGTCCGATCCACGTGATTGTCGCCGAGCACCGCACGGCGCGTGGCCATGCCCTGGCGATAGCGATCGGAGGGCGCAGAAGCGTCACTCATGGGTCCTGTCTCCATGCATTGCAATTTCGAAGAAGGCGCGCAGCACCGCGGTCAAGGCTTCCGGGTTTTCGACGCAGGGAATGTGACCGGCATCGCGGATGACTTCGTAGCGCGCACCGGGAATGAGGCGGGCGGTGGCAAGCACGACATCCGGCGGCGTCGAGCCGTCCTGATCGCCGACGACGCAAAGCGTCGGCACGGCGATGCGGGCTGCCGCCTCGGTATAGTCGGCGTCGCGGATGGCGGCGCAGGTGGCGACGTATCCGGTTACAGGCTGACGGACGAGCATGTTGCGATAGCCGGCATAGGCGATGTTTTCCGGGCGGCGAAACGCCGGCGTGAACCAGCGCTCGAGCACGCTATCGGCAATCGCCTCGATGCCGTGTTCCTCTACCGCCGCGATGCGTGCGGCCCAGGTCTCGGCCGTGCCGATCTTGTGCGCCGTGTCGCAAAGGACGAGCGCCCGCACCAGAGCGGGCCGTCGCTGGTAGAGCGACTGCGCAATCAGGCCGCCGACCGAGAGGCCGCAGATGATCGCCTGCTTGACCGAGAGCATGTCGAGCAGGCCGGCAAGGTCGTTCGCATGGTCCTCGATCGCATAGGGTGTGGGCCCGATATCCGAGAGGCCATGGCCGCGTTTGTCGTAGAGGACGATGGCAAAATCGCCGGCAAGACGGACGATGACATCGCGCCAGATGCGAAAATCCGTGCCGAGCGAATTGGCGAAAACCAGCACCGGCCGGTCGCCGGTGGCGCCGATCACCTGATAGTGGATCGTAATGTCGTTGATACGGGCAAACTGCACGGGCTCTCTCCTCCGCCACCAAATTGGATATTTAATCTGGTTAGGTAAAATGATATTTCATGGCATTTCATTAACTTGAGGGTTATGAATTCCATGATCGACGCCCGGGTCAAGTTTCGCCATCTACAGACATTTGTCGAGGTCTCCCGGCAGAAGAGCGTGATGAAGGCGGCCGAGCTGCTGCATGTCAGCCAGCCGGCCGTGACCAAGACGATCCGCGAACTCGAAGAGGTGCTTGGCGTCGCGGTCTTCGAGCGCGACGGGCGCGGCATCAAGATAACACGCTATGGCGAGGTGTTCCTGCGCCACGCCGGTGCGGCGCTGACGGCGCTTCGGCAAGGGCTCGATTCGGTCTCGCAGGAACGGTCCGGCGACGGCGTTCCGGTCCGCATCGGAGCGCTGCCGACCGTCTCGACACGCATCATGCCGCACGCCATGACGCTGTTTCTCAAGGAGGAGACCGGCGCCCGCATCAAGATCGTCACCGGCGAGAATGCAGTCCTCCTCGAACAGCTGCGCGTCGGCGATCTCGATCTGGTCGTCGGGCGGCTTGCGGCACCGGAAAAGATGACCGGCTTTTCCTTCGAGCATCTCTACTCGGAACAGGTGGTCTTTGCCGTCAGGGCTGGACATCCGCTGCTTGCCGGCGCCCATTCCACCTTTGCGCGGCTCGCCGACTTCCCGGTCCTGATGCCGACACGCGCCTCGATCATCCGCCCCTTCGTCGAGCGCTTCCTGATCACAAATGGTATTGCCAGTCTGCCGAACCAGATCGAGACAGTGTCCGACGCCTTCGGCCGGGCCTTCGTGCGGGCGAGCGATGCGATCTGGATCATCTCCGCCGGTGTCGTCGCCGCCGATGTCGACGATGGCACGATCGCAATCCTGCCGATCGACACAAGCGAAACGAAAGGTCCTGTTGGCCTGACCATGCGCGCCGACGCGGTGCCGCCGCTCGCCCTTTCTCTGCTGATGCAGACTATCCGAGAGGCGGCGACAGCGGTCTCAGCCAAGCTCTAGCAGCGCCTGGCCGATCGACATCGCCTCTGCGATCATCTCGCTCCGGCAACCGCTCCGACGTTGAGAATTCGGCTGCTGCTCAACAGGCCTGCGGCCTGCACCAGCGGATAACCGGCGGCTGCGATATCGGAATTGATCCGGTGGAGGTCGCGCACGAGGTCGATGAAGAGGGCATTGTCTCTCGCACCGGCCGCCGTCTCCACATGCTCGCCGCCGAGATGCCGGCGCACGATTTCATCTTCGAGTTCACGGAAGCGGTCCTTTTGGGCCGCGAGCCGCGATGCGGCCGCGACGTCGCGGGAGGAGAGGGCCGCAGGCAACAATCGCAACGAGGCCACGATCACCTCCGAGAGCGCCTCGATCGCCGCACGCTGGCTGACGGTGAACTGAATGTTCTGCTTGATTTTCGCCCTGATGCGATCGGCAAGGCTTAGCTTGATGACGTCGCCCGCATGTTCGAGATTGCTCGCAAACAACATGATCTCATGGGCTCTGCTCGTCTCTCCGGCCGGCAACCCGTCCTGTGTCAATTGTCCGAGATAGGCGTGCACCGACGCCATGTAATTGCCGAGCCGTGCATCCACGGGCAGCAGTTCCTTCAGATTTTCGAGCCTGCCGGCCTGTAACGACGTCAGCGCCATCCGGAACATGCGCTCCAGCAATTCGCTCATGCGGATCGTTTCGGTCGTTGCATTGCTGAGCGCGATTGCCGGCGTCTCCAGCGACATGCTGTCGAGATAGCGCGGAGACGTCAAGGGATCGCCAACGACCGGCGCTGGCGGGACAAGCCGTTCCACAAGGTTCACGACGAACGACGACAGCGGCAGGAACACGGCCGCAACGACCAGGTTGAAGGTGACGTGAAGACCGACCGCGACATGCAACGGATCGGTGGGTAGACGGCCGGCAATATCGACGATCTGCCGCGCGAAGGGCAGCAGCGACACGGCCAGAAGCCCGCGGCAGAAGAGATTGGCGACCGGCAGCTTGCGGGCAGATGGCGGCTGGTCGAGCGTGGCGCTGACCGCCGGAAGTCCGCCGCCGAAATTGATTCCGAGGATAAGCGGGACGGCGCCGGCGACTTCGAGGCTGCCGTTCATCAGGAGCGAGGCGACGAGCAGGATGACGGCAAGCGTCGAGTGGAACAGCCATGCAAGCATTGCACCGACGAGGAAGCCAAGCACGGGCTCCGTCGCGACCGCCTGCAGGACATCGTGGAAAAGCGTGGCTTCGCGCAGTGGCGCGGGCGCCGACACGATCACCTTCAAGGCCATCAGCATCAGCCCGAGGCCCATCAGGATGCGGCCGGCGTTACGCGGTCGGAATTCGCCGGATACGCTGAATGCGATGTATCCGGTCAGGAGAAACAGCGGAGCGAGCACGCCGGCAAGCGACGAGCCTGAGGCAAAGAGGCCGGAGACGAGCGCGGAGCCGTTATCCGCCCCGAGCAGGACGGCGAGCCCGGTCTGGGCCGAAATCGCACCGGCGCCTGCAAGCCCGGCAACGATCAGCGCCATGGCCGTGGCGCTGCCGAGCACGGCGGTCGCAAGGACCCCGCCACCGAAGGCGGTAAGCCGGTTCGACAGGCGTTCTTCGACAAAGCGCTGCAGCCGGTCGCCCCAGCCGCGCATGACGCCAGTGCGCACCATGCGAACGCCCCACAGAAGCAGCGCCACGCCACCCAGAAGTTCCAGGATAACGAATGTTCCGGAGTTCATCTCATGCCCCTCGCCGCAAGTATCAGTCGGCGACGAAGTCGTCGGGTGCGACAGATCCGATGTTGTAGCCCTCCAGCTGCGCGGTCATGCTGCCGCGCCGCGGGAAATGCAGGATGGTCGCCGTCCCCGGCGTGACGGGGACGACGCGCGACGGGGGAAGATCGAGGAATTCGTGGCAGGCGGCGCGCACCACGCCGCCATGGGCAACCACGAGCAGGTCCCCTTCGGTGCGCGACATCCAGTCATGCACGCCTTCGGCCACGCGGCCGCGAAAGGCGCCCCAGGTTTCGCCGTTGGCCGGCGTGAACGTACCGGCGCGCCATGCGGCATATTCTTCCGGCCGCTCGGCGATCAGATCCGGCTTGCGCCGTCCCGTCCATTCGCCCATGTCCAATTCGCGGAAGCGCTCGTCGGTCGGCGCGTCCGGGTGACCGATGAGGGCGACCGTCTGCCGGGTGCGGCCGAGATCGGAGGCGATAATGCGAACCGGCTTCAACGCCTTGGCGTAGGGGCGGAACCGCCTCACCTGCGCGACCCCGCGCTCGGACAGGAGCGAGTTGTCCTGTCCCTGGAGGCGTTGTTCGGCGTTCCACTGGGTTTCGCCGTGGCGCATGAGGATGAGCCTCATTGTTGGATCCTTTCTCCGGTGGCGGCGAAAACCGCATCGGGGGTGCGAATGAAGGAAAGGGGGATCGGCTCCCCCGGTGTGGCGGTGAAGTAGCTGTCGGCCATGGCCGTAACGCGCAGGTCGCCGACCATGGCGGTCACCATGGTTCGGCCCGCGATCGGTGCTGCTTCGGCAAAGCGGGCCATAAGCGACGGTGCTCCGGCGACCGCGCCGACGCTGACGTCTTCGGCACGGAAGAGCAGTTGCGCATCGTCGCGGCCGGCCGCCACGGAAGCCGGCGCTAGCACCATATCGCCGAAGACGAGGCCGTCGCCGGCGCGGTGCACCGGTATCAGGTTTGCCGGCGGCGTGCCGAGGAAGGTCGCAACGAAGGTGGTCTGCGGATTGCGCAGGAGATCGATCGGCTTGCCAAACTGTTCGACGCGGCCGTTGTTGAGCACGGCGACATGGGTCGCCATGGTCATCGCCTCGACCTGGTCGTGCGTGACGTAGACCGATGTCGCCCCCGTCGCCCGGTGGATGCGCATCAGCTCGCTGCGCATCTCGATGCGCAGCTTGGCATCGAGGTTCGACAGCGGCTCGTCGAACAAAAGAATGCTCGGCTGTGGCGCGATCGTGCGGGCGATCGCCACGCGCTGCTGCTGGCCGCCGGAGATCTCGGCCGGATACCGTTCGGCAAGCGTGTCGATGCCGAGAAGCGAAAGCACTTCCCGCACACGCTGCTCGCGCTTGTCGCGCGGCCATCTGGCGACCTTCAGCGGCCAGGCGATGTTGCCGGCGACCGTCATGTGCGGCCAGAGCGCATAGCTCTGGAACACGAGCCCGGCGTTGCGCTTGCCGGCGTCGGCAATGACGCCGCCCGCGCCGCTCGAGACGGTCTGCCCGACGAAGGCGATTTCGCCTTCGCTCGGGCTTTCAAGCCCGGCCAGCATGCGCAGAAGGGTCGACTTGCCGCAACCCGAGGGGCCGACGAGCACGAGAAAGGACCCCGCCGGTACCGAGATGTTGACGTCCTTGACGGCGGTAAAGGCGCCAAAGCGTTTGACGAGGCTGCGGATCTTGATGGCGTCCGCAGTGCCGGTTGCTAAAGCATTCATGGTGCTTTCCATTTCTGGACACGGTTCTGCAGGCTGTGGGCCACGAAGGAGGCAGCCAGGCAGACGACGAGGATGACGAGGGTGATGGCATTGGCGAACTGCAGGAAGCCTTCCGCAGCATAGCGATAGGCGACCATGCTCAAGACCGGCGAGGTGGCGGTGAACAGCAGCACGACCAGCGAGAGATCCCGCACCATCTTGACGAAGACGAGGATCGCGCCGGCAAAGAGGCCCCGGATCGCGAGGGGAAAGATGATCGCGAACAGGCGACGGATCAGTCCCGCACCCGTCAGCCGGGCGCTTTCCTCGATGTCGGCGGAGATCTGGCCGAGCACCGACCGCCCCGACTGCACGGCAAAGGGCAGATTGTGCGCCGATGCCGCGATGACCAGCAGGGCGAAGGTGCCGTAGAGCGAAGGCAGCGGCCCGATCGGCGCGCCGAAGAGCGCGATATAGGCCGCGGCAAAGGCGATGCTCGGCACCAGAAGCGGCAGGAAGGCGAGCTGGCTCAGCAGCGTCGCGAGCAGGCTGCCGCGGCGCTGGACGATGGTATAGGCCAGCCCAAGACCGAGCAGCATCGTGGTGAAGGCGACGACCAACCCGAGACGGATCGTGTTCCAGATCGCGTCGATCAGCACCGGATTGCGGAAGATACCCGCCTGCCCCTGCGCCATCTCGCCGCCACCTTCGCCGATCCAGAAGTGCAGCGTCCAGTTGGAAAACAGCGCGCCGCTCTGCGGTGCCAGGCTCGACGCGGCCAGCACGAGGACCGGCAGCACCGTGGTCAGAAACCCGATGATGACGGCGATGGCAAAGAGTGGCCAGCGCCAGGCGCCAAGCGGGAAGCGTTTGGTCCGCCCGCCTTTGCCGGTCACCGTGATGAAGGCCTTGCGACCGGAGACGATACGATCGGAGAGCCACAGGAACAGTGCCGACACTGCAATGAGCAGCAGCGCAAGCACGAAGCCGCGTTCGTTCTGCCCGGTCTCGATCATGCCGAAGAGACGGGTAGAAAGCGTCTGCATCCGCACCGGCAGGCCGAGCAAAGCGGGTGCCGCGAAATTGGCGACGGCACCGGCGAAGGTCAGCGATGCCGCGGCAATCAGCGCCGGCGTGACCACCGGCAGGATGATGCCGAAGAAGATGCGCGGGCGCTTGGCGCCGGCCATCTGGCCTGCCTCGACGAGATCGGCGCCGACCGAACTCAAGGCCGCGGCGATGATCGTATAGGCGAGCGAATAATAGTGCGCGATCAGCACGATCGCCGTCGGGATGAGCCCCCAGGCGAGCCAGTCGGGAATGGCAAGGCCGCTGGTTTCGAAGAAGCCGGCCGAACCGCCGAGACGCGAATTGCGAAACAGCGTGCCCCAGGCAAGGGCTGCGGCAAAGCTCGGGATCATGTAGGGCAGCGACGCCATCAGGCCGAGGAAGCGGCGGCCCGGCACGTCCGTCAGCACCACAAGCCAGGCAAGGAAGCCGCCGATGAGCAGGCAGCCGGCGCCGACGCTGAAACCGAGGATCATGGTATTGAGGAGCGGCCGCCACCAGAGGTTGGCCGAGAGCGGGCTGGCGAGCACGGCCTTCCAGGCCGCCATGCCCTCAGGCGTCAGCGTCGTGAAGAGGATGCGCAAGAGCGGAGCGACGACCAGGATCGCGACGATGGCGACGAGAATTGCCGGCAAGAGGAAGCCCGATCGGAGCAGCCGGCTGCCCGATGGTGCGGATATCGATAGGGATGTCATGTCAGAGCCTCGGCGTCTGTCGGCACGCGTTTTGGAAAAGCGTGCCGACAGACGGTTTCCGTTACTGGAGCGTGATGATCAGGTCGGCAATGCGCCCGCGCGCGGCGGCCGTCTTTGCCGGGTCGATCGTCCAGGCCTTTAAGTCATCGAGCTTCACCGAGTCCGGATGGTGGGCGATGGTCTTGCGGGTCGCGTAGTCGCCGGGGACGTTGAAGGGCTCGAAGCCCGCCCCGCCGGTCGGCGTATCGTCGCCGAACATGAAGTCGATCAGCAACCGAGCGGCCGCCGGATGCGGCGCCTTGTCTGCGACCGTCAGTACCGCCGGAAACAGGATGCCGTTGGCCGGCTCGACATTGTTGGCGATCTGCAGCGCCCAGCCCTCCTTCTCGTTGTCACGACGGTCGGAATAGGTGCCGAAACCGACCGGCGGATTCTTGGCGTTGACGTCTCCCACCGACTTGTTGAGCACGTCGCTGTTGGGAACCAGGATCAGGTCGTTGGCGAAGAGGTCCTTGATGAACTGCTCACCGGCGCCCTGAAGATCACTTTCGACTTCGATATCCTTGCCGAAATGCGCCTTGTAGGCGGCGGCCATTTCGTCTGGATGCAGCGCGATCTCGGTCAGGAGATCGAGCAATTCGCCACGCTGGCTCGGGTCGACCATCAGCACCCTTCCCTGCCATTCCGGTTGGGTGAGCTGCCAGAGATTGCTGACGGGCGAACCATCAGGAAAAGCCTTCTCGTTGTACATCAGCACCTTGGTGGAGAGGCGCTGGGTCAGGAGCGGCGCCTTGTAGCGGTCCTCCAGTTCGTTCGCGACCCGCGGCGGCACGTAGTTCACGATCCGCTTCCCCTCCAGAAGCTTGGTGAACACGACAGGCGTATCGGCGATATAGAGCACGTCGACAGCATGCACACCGGCCTGTTGCTCCGCTTCGACACGCGCGATCTGCTTGGTCGAACTCATGTCGAGACCGATGAGGTCGATGCCCGGATAGGTCTCTTCGAAGGCCTTTTCGATCTTGGCGATGCGGCTCGAAAGCGAGAAGACTGTAACGCTTCCCTCCTTCTGTGCGAGCGGCAGCAGTTGCTGCGGCGTCAGCCCGTCGAGATCGGACGCCATCGTCAAGGATGGCAGTGCAAAGCATGCGGCAAGTGCGGCACTGGTCAGCTTTTTCAGCATTTCGTTCTCCTCCCTTTATAGTTCCCCGCTAGAGCATTCTGCCCTCAAGTGGGATCACTTGCGGGCGGAAAGATGCTCTAGAATCAAAGTATTAGAACGTCCTTTGTGCGTTCTTGTGAACGCAGGCGCTCTAGTCGAAGTCGTTGAACAACTCCGACAGCTTCTCCAGCCTGCCGATCACCTGCCCCTGGTGGCGGCCGGCGATCGTCAGCACGATGGCGTTGACGATCGCAAACGGGATCGTCGGTGTCTGAAATTCGCTGCCCGAGCGTCCCCTCGGCGCTGCAAGCATCAGATCGGCAGCGGGCTCCATCAGCGGCCCGACCAGATCGGAAACGAGGATCGAGGGCGCACCGACCCGTGCCGCATGCCGCATCAGCGGGGCGTAGCTTTGCGGCTGTTTGCGAAAGGCAAGCGCCACGATGAGGTCGCCTGCCTCCATGCTGACCAGGCGCTCGGCGATGTCCCGGCCGCGCCCCGTCAGCTGGATCGTGGTCATGCCGAAGCGATCGAGGCGACGCTGCAGGAAGCCGGCCACGGATTGCGCATGCCCCTGCCCGAAGATGAAGACGCGACGTGCGGAAAAAATCATGTCCGCGGCCCTGTCGATATCCGTCTGCTCGACGGACCGGGCGAGCGTTTCGAGCGCGCTGATCTCGGCCGCAATCAGATCGGTCAGGTAGTCGCCATGCTCGACCTTCGAGACCGAGCGGCGCATGCGGTTGGCCGCGTCCTGATCGTCCAGCACCTCGCGCTGCAGCTGCGCGCGAAGGTCCGGAAAGCCCTTGTAGCCAAGCTTCTGCGCCAGCCGGGTGGCGGTGGCCTCATGAACGGAGGCGCGCTGGGAAAGCTGCGGGCCCGACAGGAACGCGGCCTCCGCCCGGTTTTCCAGCATGGTGGTGATCAGCTTCTGATCCGCATCGGTAAGCCGCCTGGAATGCGTCTTAATGCGATCGAGTATCGTCATGACGTCCCCGCAAGTTCATTTGCAGGATCCATCGTTCCTGCAATTTTCCGTGCCGTCAATAATGGCAATGCAAGAATCTTTGCAAGGGTCTGCAATGGGTGATGCCTTCCTGTCTGCAGATGGGGTCCCGGCCCTGCAGGTTGCCGGCTAGACGCCCCAACAAGCCTACCTGCGCGCGCTCCCGGCAGGACAACCTGCAACCTGTGCGTTTGCCCGACAGATTCTTTGCAAAGCACCGCAAACCGATGCCGCCGGCCGTGATTGCGCCGGACAAGCTAAATCCCTCGAACGATTGTTCCTCCGATTTCGGCGCTCTCTCCACGCAACCCACACACGGCCTCAACGAATCCTGTGCCTGCCGGTTGCGCCGCTACTTGCAGAGAAACTCCGAGAACCACCATGAGCGATCCCCAAACGACAGACCTTACCTTCGGCCCAACCCCGGGCAGCCGTCCCAGGAAACGGGAATGGGCGATCGGAGGCTTCAGCTGGCTTCTGACGAAACACATGTTTCTGGCGGTGACGGCCACCATTGGGGTGCTGACGTCGGGATCGTTCATTTACATGTACGTCCTCTATCTGACGCACCCCGACGCGGTCCTCGAGCCGGTCACCCTGGTCGAGCTCCTGGTTATGGCCGCAGTGCTCACCGTCAGCCTCATCATCGCTGCGATCATCGGCGGTCGCCTCAGCCACCGGATCGTGAACGCACTGGTGCTCATCCGCGATGCCGCAAAGGCGATCGCGATGGGAAATTTCTCCACCGCGTGCCCGTTCGATCAAGACGACTGGGGGAGGTCGACGATGTGATCGACCATTTCAACCGGATGGCTGAACTGCTGGAGAACGCAGAGAAGGAGTTGCAGTACCAGAACAACGCCATTGCCCATGAGCTGCGAACGCCGCTGACGGTGCTGCGCGGCCGCCTGCAGGGAATGCGCGACGGCGTCTTCAAGCCAACCACCGAGCTTTACGATGGTTTGATCGGTCAGATCGATCACCTGACCGGCATCGTCGAGGACCTCCGCATCCTGGCGCTCTCGAATGTAGGGCGGCTGGAGCTCCGGTTGGAGCCAGGCGACATGGGCGAAGAGGTCGAGACCGCCGTAGCCGCGATGCTCGGCGAGTTCGACAAGGCCGGGATGCCGGTATCGCTCAACCTCAGTCGGGCGCCGATGATGCTTGATCGCGGCAAAGTGCGACAGGCCTTGCTTGCGATCATGCACAATGCCACCCGCTATGCGTCCGGAAGCCGGCTCTCCATCGTGGCGAAGATGAGAGGTTCGGAGGCAATCTTCCAATGCCAGGATTCCGGCCCTGGTATGTCCGACGTCGACATCGAGCACGCGTTTGATCGGTTCTGGCGCGCGGATGACTCCCGATCCCGGGCAAGTGGCGGCAGCGGTCTCGGCCTGTCGGTGGTTCGCGCGATCGCCGAGGCCCATGGAGGTTCGACCAGCGCGAAGCGAAACGAGTTCGGCGGCATGACCTTCGAAATCGCCTTGCCGACAGATTGCGGGAGCAGAGGCTCGCAAAGCGTACTCTCTCCATGAAAACCGGATGAACTCTGCGCGGGACCTGCAAGCAGATGAGGCAAACCGATCGCATTGAACGGGCCGGACCGGTCCGCGACAATAAAGGAAACGATCGATGACACTCAACTTCAAGACGGCCGCGCTTGCTCTGACCGTTGCCGCAGCCGCTTCGACCGCACAGGCCGCTGATTTCAACAATTCGGGCGTCGACTTTGCCAATGTGGATCGTTGGACGGGGGCCTATGCGGGCGGCCACATCGGCACCGGCTCCTCGAACCAGAAGGGCAGCAAGAACAAGATCAACGGCGGCGTCCAGGTCGGCTACAATCAACAGTTCGGCGATTTCGTGATCGGTGGTGAGATCGAGGCGGCGCGCGCCGGCGGCTTGCAGTACCAGGTTGGCAAAGGCGGCGCCTTGCAGCAGACCTGGAGCGGTACGGCCAGGGCCAAGGCGGGCTACGCACTCGACAACGTGTTGCTTTACGGCACGGTGGGCGTCACCACCGCCCGCTTCGAGGGCAACGGCACCGTAACCTCACGCGATCGCTGGCACACGGGCTGGACCTATGGTGCGGGCGCAGAGATGGGATTTACCGAAAACATCTCCGGCAAGGTCGAATATACCCAGACCCGCTTCAACGGCGTGGACTCCACGATCGGTGGCGTGAAGGGCTCGAACAATCTGGTCAATCACGCGATCAAGACGGGCCTGAACTTCCGCTTCTGATCTCCACACGACCGATTCTACTGTCCCCCTAGCACCGGTCGGGTGAGCAGCAACACTTGGCCAACCGGCGGCGCCTCGGCAGGCGCAGACTTCCTCGCTTCGGGTATTCCGCGGTTCCGTACAGGGCGCACGGCTCTGTATCCGCTGCGCTCCACACTGGGGAGTTGCAAGATGTAGTCACTGGAACAGGCCGATCAACGCCCTGCCGTTGGCCGCCGCCAGCCGGGCATTGTCGCGGTCGTTCACCCGCCCCCCCGGGGACCACTGGAGAGTGAAATCTCCAGCGCCCCGGGCGGGACGGGACGAACGCCCGCCTAAGTCACGCGAGAAAATCGAGCTCGCGCCCAGCCCGGATCGGGTGAGTTACTCCTCGATGTCGACCTTGTCGAAGCGATGCGAGCCCAGAGGCTCCATCACGTAGTTCTTCACCTTTTTCGACATCGGCAGCACGACGGTGGAATGTGCGATCGGAACCCAGGGCGCCTGATCGCTGATGATCGCCTGGGCCTCTTCGTAGAGCTTCGTCCGCTCGCCCTGGTCCGAGCTGGCGCGGGCCTTCTGGAAGATCTCGTCGAGTGGCTTGTAGCACCAGTTGGCATTGTTGCTGCCACCGACGCCTGAGCAGCTGAAGAAGTAGCTGAGCAGGTTGTCGGGGTCGCCATTGTCGCTCGTGCCGCCGAGGATGATTGCGCCGTCGCGCGCCTTGTCCCGCGACTTCTTGAGGTATTCGCCCCATTCGTAGGAGACGATCTCGACACCGATGCCGACCTTGGCAAGATCCGCCTGCATCAGTTCCGCGGCGCGGCGGGCATTCGGCATATAGGGGCGGCTAACGGGCATTGCCCAGATCTTCATCTTCAGATCCTTGACGCCGGCCTCGTCGAGAAGCTTCTTGGCCGCCTCCGGATCGTAGCCATAGCCCTCAATCCCGCCGTTATAGCCCCACATGGTGGGCGGCAGGACGCTCTTGGCCATCTGGCCCATGCCCTGATAGACGGACTCGACGATCGCTTTCCGGTCGATCGCCATGTTGATGGCGCGGCGCACCTCCAGCTTGTCGAACGGCGCGACCAAGGTGTTCATCGCCAGATAGGAAACGTTGAGGCCCGGTTGCTCCATGACGTTGAGGTCCGGATTTGCCTTTAGCTTGGCGATATCGGCCGGTGCCGGATACGGAGCGATATGGCATTCGCCCGCCTGAAGCTTCTGCATGCGAGTGGTCGGGTCGGTGGTGATCGCGAAGATGAGATTGTCGATCTTCGGCGCGCCATCCCAATAGTCGGCGTTGGCGGCAAAGCGGATCGCCGCGTCCTGCTGGTAGTCGACAAAGCGGAACGGTCCGGTGCCGACCGGCTTGCGGTCGAGGTCCTCGCGCCGCCCGTCTGCCGCCAGCTTGTCGGCATATTCCTTCGACACGATCGAGCCGAAGTTCAGCGCGAGCTTCGACGGCAGCGACGCATCCGGCTGGTTCAGTACGAACTTGACGGTCCTGTCATCGACCTTGACGATCTCCTTGATTGCCGCCGGCATCTCCATCGCGTTGAACATTTCCCAGTTCGCGCCGGCGAAATAGCTATGCCACGGATCGTCCTTGTCCATCTGCCGGTTGAAGGTGAAGAGCACGTCGTCTGCATTGAAATCACGCGTCGGCGTGAAATCGTCCGTCGTCTGGAACTTCACGCCCGCGCGCAGTTTCAACGTGTATTCGAGATTGTCGGCGGAAATGGTCCAGCTTTCGGCAAGGCCCGGGACGACATTGGTGGTGCCGGGCTCGAATTCTGTGAGGCGGTCATAGACCGTCTCGGCCGACGCGTCCCAGGTGCTGTTAGCCGAGTACAGTGCCGCGTCGAAGCCCTCCGGCGCGCCTTCCGAGCAATAGACGAGCGTCTTTGCCATGGCCGGCGTCAGCGCGGCGCCTGAAAGCATGGTGGCAGCGAAGAGCGTTACAAGGGTGTTGCGCGTCCGCGCGAATTTCACGTTCATTGGTCTGTCCTCCCTGAAGGAATGGAATTCGAGTGCCGGCCGATGGCGCCGGAAGGATCATTCGGCCCTGCCGGCCGTGGTGCCGAGCCCGCGGCCGGGGGTCCAGACCGGATCCGGCGTGGTCCAGAGCACGTCGTTGCGGATCAGCTTCACCAGTTCGCTCGCCTGAAGATCGAGGAAACGCTCGCCCTTTGCAGCGGTTGCGCTGCGCGGATCGCCCCAGGTGCCGGTAACCGGCGCGCGCTCGGAGAAGGAATAGAAGCGCGACACGTCCGCCGGCACGTCGACAGGGTGCTGCTGGTTACCGAAAGCCTGACCGAACATCTCGGTCTTTACCGCGTCCGGCACGATCGCCAGCATGACAGAGGCCTCACCTTCGCAGGCATGGTGGGCGCCGGTGTCGACTTCGAAGATCTTTGATGCCTCCTCCGTCGCCAGCATCCACGGCGTCGTCGCGACGATCGGCATGGCGAACTCGACCGCCAGTTCGCGCACGGCGACCGCCAGCGGATCCATGTTGCCCCCGTGACCATTGACAATGAACAGGCGCTGAAAGCCGAGCGTCTTCAGCGAGCGGACGATGCAGCGGAGGACGCGGCTCAGCGTATCGTAATCGAGCGTGATCGTGCCGCCGAAGGGCAGGTGATGTTCGCTCATGCCAGTCCACAAACCCGGAAGAACGGCGACCGGAATGTCATCGGCCACCAGCCGGGCCGCGCGGATCGCGGCTGCCGATGCGCTCGCGGTGTCGGTGATGACGGGCAGGTGCGGGCCGTGCTGCTCCAGCGAGCCGATCGGCAGGATTGCAAGCGCCCCCGGTTTGCCGGCAATTTCGCGCAGGCTCGGCGCGGTCATGCGCGCCCATTCAACTTCCTTGGTCATGTCAGGCCTCTTTCATGTCATCAAAGCAAATTCTGTTCGCCGCCTCGCCGGCGACAGGCGCCGTCTGGCGTCCGCGGGCATCGACCCGCAGGGTCACCGCGCGCCCATCCGATTGCCGCAGGCTGACGAAAGGCGTCGAGCAGCGTTGGGTCAGTCAATCTCATCTCCGGCAAGCGGCGGGATCGCGAAAAGGCGGTCCCGATTGGCAAGCGCCGCCCGATGGCGGCGGCTACAAATTTGCACAGTCGGAAATATCAATCAAATTATTTTTCCTATAAGAAAATTATATTTCTCAAACTATCGAAATTGCGCATCAAATGGCACAGGCCGCACCGCGCCGTTCCGGCGGCTGGGCCGGCGGGCGCGGATCTGGCGCGTCGTCTGCGCTCTCACGTCTGCGCCAGGTGACACCTGACATGGCGGGCGCTCTCGCTCAGGCGCCGCAGCACCTGGCCCGCCTCGCAACCGCCGCCGATCCGGTCGCACCTCTGCTTGTAGAAGCAGCCGTCCGGCAGATGGCGGTTGTTGGGAAGCTCGCCCGCACGCACCTGCGCAATATCCGGCAGCGGGCTTTCGAAGCTCGGCGCCGCCGCCAGAAGCGTCTGCGTGTAGGGATGGCGGGGATTGCGCAACACTTCGTCGGCCGGGCCGGATTCGACGATCTGGCCGAGATACATCACCGCGACGTCGTCGCAGAAATGGCGCACCAGCGCGACGTCGTGCGAAATCAGGAGATAGGTGAGCCCGCGCTCCCGCTGCAGCTTCAAGAGCAGATTGATGATCTGCGCCTGCACCGAGACGTCGAGCGCCGATGTCGGCTCGTCCAGCACCAGCAACTCCGGGTCCGTGCTGATCGCGCGGGCAATGGCGATGCGCTGGCGCTGGCCGCCTGAAAACTCGTGCGGCAGGCGATCGAGGTGTTCCGGACGGAGCCCGACGGCGATGGCCAGTTCCTCGGCCTTCTCATGCAGTTCGGCCCTGCTGTGCCCACCGCGAATGTGCAGCGGCTCGCTGATCAGCCGCCAGACCGGCAGGCGCCGGTCGAGCGAGGATTGCGGATCCTGAAAGACGATCTGCATCTTCTGCCGCAAGGCGCGCTTTTGCTTGCCCTGAGCCTTCTGAAAATCCTCGCCGTCGATCGCCAACCTGCCCTGTTCAAAAGGCGCAAGCCCGATGATCGCCTGGGCGAGCGTGCTCTTGCCGCAGCCTGACTCGCCGACGATGCCGAGGCTCTTGCCGGCGCCGACCTCAAGGGTCACGCCATTGACCGCATGCACATAAGACGTGGGCCGCCCCAACCAGTTGCGGGAGGCCGGGAAGCGGACATGGAGGTCGGAAACCTCGAGCACCGGCCGCGCTATCGTACCAACGCCTTCGGTCATTGCCGGCCTCCCTGCTCTACGAGTTCGGTCGCCGCACCGCGACGCCAGCAGGCGACCTGCTGGCCGCTGGCCCCCACCAGTTGCGGAGACTGGGTTCGACATTGTTCGACTGCTTCCTTGCATCGCGGCTGGAAGTAGCAACCCGCCGGTGGGTGGAGAAGGTTCGGCACAGCACCAGGGATCGCTTCGAGTTCCTGCTTCGGCGCGACCCGCTCCGGCAGGCAGCGCAACAGCGCCTGGGTATAGGGATGCTGCGGCGTTTCAAGGACCGTCCGCGTCGCGCCGTGCTCGACGATCCGCCCGGCATACATCACGTAGAGCCGATCGCAGAGCTGCGAGACGACGGCGACATTGTGCGAGATGAAGATGACTGACGTGCCTGTCCGGCGCGCCCGGTTCTGGATCAACCGCAGGATCACCGCCTGCACGGTAACATCGAGTGCAGTCGTCGGTTCGTCGGCGATGATCAGGCCGGGGTTGCAGGAAAACGCCATGGCGATCAGCACCCGCTGCCGCATGCCGCCGGAGAGTTCGAACGGATAGAGGTTCATGACCCGCTCTGGTTCGCCGATCAGCATGTCGGCAAGAATGTCCCGCGCCACGCGCCTTGCCTCGGCGAGACCTATTTCCTCGTGGCGCATGATGACGTCGGTCAGCTGCTTGCCGATACGGATCGTCGGGTTCAGCGCGTTCATCGGTTCCTGGAAGATGGTCGAGACCACCTTGCCGCGCAGGTCCTGCAACTGATTGTCGTCCATGGAAAGCGTGCTGTGGCCAAAGAGCCTGACGGTGCCACCGGTGATGCGGTAGCGTCCCTTGGGCAGGAGCCCCGTTGCCGCCATCGTCGTCACCGACTTGCCGCAGCCGGATTCGCCGACAATACCGACAATCTCGGCCTTGCCGACGCTGATCGTGACATCGTCGAGCGCTTTGACGGCGCCGCTGAAGGTTGGAAACTCCAGCGAGAGATTGTTGATGGCCAGCGCCTGGCCGCGTGGTTCTGCCGTTCCCATCGTCATCATCTGCCCCTCAAGCGCGGGTCGAGCATATCGCGTATGCCGTCGCCGACGAGATTGCACCCCATGGCCGTGATCAGGATCGCCAGGCCCGGGAAGGTCGCGTACCACCATTGGTCGAGCATGTAGCTGCGGCCGCTGCTGACGAGCGCGCCCCATTCGGCGGTCGGCGGCTGCGCGCCGAGGCCGATGAAGCTGAGGGCGGCTGCAATCAGCACGACGCCGCCGAGATCGAGGGTCGCCTGGACGATGATCGGCGACATGGCGTTTGGCAGGATATGCCAGCGCAGGATGTAGAACGGCGAGGCGCCAAAGGTGCGCGACGCCTTGACGAAGACCTGCTCGCGCAGCGACAGCGTCTGGCCGCGGGCGAGGCGCACATAGGCGGGGATGCGTACGATCGCGACCGCCAGCATCGAATTGAACAGGCTTGGGCCAAGAGCCGCGGCCAGCGCCATGGCGAGCACCAGCGCCGGCAGGGCGAGCACGACATCCATCAGCCGCATGATGGCGGTATCGACCCGACCGCCGACGACGCCCGAGAAGCAGCCGATCAGCACCCCGACCGACATCGAGATCAGGACGATCATGAAGGCGGCGCCGCAGGAAGCCCTTGCCCCAAAGATCACGCGCGAGAACAGGTCGCGGCCGACCTCGTCGGTGCCGAACCAGTGCGCCGCACTCGGTGGCAACAGGCGCGCCGTCAGCGACACCTTGTCCGGATTGTAGGGCGCGATCACGGGTGCGGCGACGATCATCACGAGGACAAGCACGATGATCGCGACGCCGACCAACGTCAGCGGGCTGCGGCGGCTGAGGTACCAGAAATAGCGCAGCCGCTCGGAAAAGGACTTGGTCCTGCGCATTGCTGCATTCGACGCGGCAGGCTCTGTCGGCATGACGGCGGACATGATCAGACCTCCCTGATCTGCGGGTCGGCGAGCATGTAGGCGAGATCGACCAGGAGGTTGATCAGCACGTAGCCGATGGATGCGACGATGGTGAAACCCATGATGGCGGGGAAATCGAGGGTCTGGATCGAGGTCACAACATAGGTGCCCATGCCCGGCCAGGCGAAGATCGTCTCCGTCAGCACCGCGCCATAGAGCAGATCGCCGAGCGCCAGCCCGAGCAGCGTGATCGACGGGATGAGCGCGTTTCTGAGCGCATAGTTGAAGATGATCATGCCCTTGCGCAGGCCACTGGCGCGCGCTGTCCGGATGTAATCTTCCTGCAGCACGTCGAGCATCGAGGCGCGGATCTGGCGCGTGATCACGCCCATATTGGCAAAGGCGAGCACGAAGCCCGGCAGGATGATGTGGTAAAGGGCGCTGCGGAATGCGTCGAAACGGCCCTGCAGCAGCGAGTCGATCAGCAGGAAGCCTGTGATGCGCTCGGGTGTCGCAATACCCATGGCCAGGCGCCCGCTGCCGGGCAGGATCTGGAATTTCGCATAGAAGACGTAGATCAGGATCAGGCCGAACCAGAAGACTGGCATCGAGATGCCGCAGACCGAGACCGTTCGTGCCACCTGATCAATTGGACCGTCCTTGTAGACGGCCGAGAGCACACCGAGCGGCACGCCGAGACAGATCGCGATGAAAAGCGCGACCACGCCGAGCTCCAGCGTCGCCGGCAGGAAGGTGCGGATATCGGCCGCGACGGGGCGATTGGTCCTGAGCGACGTGCCGAGATCGCCCTGAAGCAGATTGCCGATATAGATGGTGAATTGTTCGACGACCGGCCGGTCGAGACCGAGATTGCGCCTGACATTTTCAAGCGTCTCGGCGCTTGCCCTGTCGCCCGCGATCATGCGCGCCGGATCACCGGGAATGAGATGCGAGATCGTGAAGGTGATGACCGCGACCCCCAGCACGACGAAAAGCAAGAGGATCAGACGCGGAAGAATGATGCGGGTGATTGCCATGGACGTCAGCCCTTCCGGCAGGGGAACCCCGGCCTAGCTTGGGAAACGAAGAACCCTGCCGCCACGGCCAGGGGCCGGCGGCAGGCGTTCCGTGGAATGCGGTCGGTCAAGCGAAGCTTGACCGTTCCTCCTCACTCCGTCTTCGACATCGTTCCGAAGTTGTAGACCTGGATCAGCATCGGATTGTAGACATAGCCCTTCACCGCGGCGCGGCGGGCGAAGATGTCGTTCTTCTCCATGATGTAGAGATACGGCGCGTCGTCAGTCGAAAGCTTCTGCGCCTCGATGTAGAGAGCCTTGCGCTTTGCTTCGTCGACGATCGAAGCTGCCTCTTGGACGAGACCCGTCACCTTGCTGTTGTTGTAGAAGGAACGGTTGCCCGGGCCGCCCATCTTACCGGCGTCGAACCAGTAGTTCATGAACATGTAGGGGTCGGCGAAATCAGGCGTCCAGGCGCCGGGCGCCATGTCGAACTTGCCGTTGGCGACCAACTCGCGCTTCGTCGTGTCGGCGACCGCCTGCAGATCGAGCTTGACGCCGATTTCTGCGAGAGAGGCTTGCAGCGCCAGACCGACCGGTTCCCAGGCAGGATCGGCCTGCGAGAAGGTATAGGTCAAATGGATGTCACCCTTGCCGGATTCGGCAAGCAACGCCTTGGCCTTCTCGATGTCGTAGCTGTACTGGAAACCCTGGGGATCATGCCCCCACATGCCGCTGGGCACCGCGCCGCGCATCTGCTTGGCCTGACCGAGCATGATGCCGTCGATGATGCCCTGGTAGTCGACCGCATAGGAGATCGCCTGACGCACCTTGGCGTCGTCGAGCGGCGGCTGGCGATTGTTCATGTAGATGTAGTTCACATACATGCTCGGATTGCTCTCGACGACGACGGAGGCATCCTTCTGCAGCGCTTCGGCCTGATCGAGCGGGATCTGTTCGATGATGTCGGCATCGCCGTTGGTCAGTTGAAGGCGACGCGCCGACACGTCGCCGACAATGCGGAGCACGACTTGTTTCAGCGCCGGCTTGGCGCCTGCATAATGTTCGTTGCTGTCGAGCACGATGCTCTGGTTGCGCTCCCAGGAAGCGATGCGATAGGGACCGCTGCCGGCCGTATGCTCGGCGAGCCAGGCCTTCGCCATGTCGCCGTCCTTCTCATGCTCCATGACCTTGGGATTGATGATCGCAGCGCCGGAGACGGCAAGCGTTGAAATGAACGGCGCAAACGGCGCGGTCAGGTGAAACTTTACGGTCTGCGGGTCGACGACCTCGACCTCTTTCAAGACCGGGAACGCGTCGGACGGGCCGGCCTTCAGCTTCATCAGCCGGTCGAAGCTGAATTTGACGGCGGCGGCATCGACCGGCGAGCCGTCATCGAACTTGTGGCCGGCCGCAATCTTGAAGGTCCAGACGAGGCCGGCATCGTCGGCAGTCCAGCTTTCGGCGAGTTCCGGCCCGACTTCCGTCGAGGCGCCCTTATAGGCGACGAGCCTTTCATAGGCGGCGTAAGTGAGCGTGTAGCCGCTGTTGCTGATCTCAATACCTGGATCGGCTGTCGGCGGATCTTCCGCGCGCGCCAGCACCAGCACGTCCTGCGCAGCAATCGCGCCGGAAAGCGGCGTCGATGCCAGAAGCAATGCAATGCCGATCGATTTCCACTTGGAACCGTTCATCTCGTCGTCCTCCCCAGAACTGCGGCGTGCAATGCCCTCCCGGCACCCACCGCAGTCCTAGACTAGGAAACGATTTTCCTAAGTGCAATATTTTTTCTTATCGTATTTGTTTTTTAGTTTCGATCAGCTTTTGAGCTTGATCGTCTGCGCATTTGCCAGCGTGGAGACCAATTCGGTCTCCGGGGTCGAGCAAACGCATAAGATCTGCGCCGGCTCCTCGCTGACGCTCAGATAGGCGTGTCCCATCATGGCGTCGAAGTAGCAGGAATCACCCTTCTTCAGCCGAAGGGGCGCGTAGATCTCGGTGTGGAGTTCCAATTCGCCGTCGAGGACGTAGAAGAATTCCTCGCCCTTGTGGCGGATCAGCGGTCCGAACTCCTCGAGCGTGCGCGCCCGTGCCATCGCCAGGATCGGGACCATCGACTTCTTGGAAATCTCCGTGCAAACATAGAGATAGTCGTAGTTCTGCGTGACGATCTCCCGACCGTCTCCGGATTTGGTATAGGTGCGCCGCCCCATCATGTTGGGCACGTCTTCCGCGCCCGTCATCGTCCCGAAAAGCTCGACGATGTCGACCTTCAGGCCCTGGGCAAGCTGGATCAAGCGGTCGTAGGTGAGCTGCATCTGGTTGTTCTCGACCTTGGAAAGGGTCGAGACCGCAAGCCCGGTCATGGAGCTGACTTCGGCCAAGGTCCAGCGGTTGCGATTGCGAATATCCTTGAGGATCTCGCCGAGGCTGGATTTCGCGTCGGTCATCGTTGGCGTCTCCATTTGCCTGCCGCCATCGAAGTGCTCGCCGGTTCTCGCCCGCCCGCAACACAGAATCCGATTGGCATGATAGGAAAACCATTTCCTATAATACGTGGCCGAAAGCAACATCGTGTTGACGGCAATCCCTGCCCCACAACCACTTGCAGCGTTTCGAAGCCCGCCTACTCCGCAAACGGGTTGGCGACCCTTGGCCAATAGGGGCGCTTCAGCTTGGTGAAAGCCAGATCCTCGAATGTCGGCTGCAAGGCGCCTGGCGCACTGACGTAATGAATGTCACGCGCGATCGGTTCGAAGCCGGCACGGAAGTGGTTGCTGGATTTCACCACGACGATCTTCTTTTGCGCGGGGTCCAGGCCAAGCGCTGTCATGCATTCCGGATGGAAGGTCTGCGTGCGCACTGTGTTGATCACGATGTCGATGCTGCCGGAAGACACCCACACGGCATCGCCGATGGCAAGCGGCGTCGGCCCGAAGCGCTGGGTGATGCCGGACGCGACGCGCCGGACCGTCACCGTCAGGTCGAGCGGGTCGCCGGATGCAGGCCCGACCTTGCCGCCGATCCTCAGTGCCAAAGTGGCCCCTTCTCCCGCCTCGCGGCACATGCGAACCGCAATCGGATCCCAATAGAGGCAGGAGGCCACGTCTTCGATACCGCGCTCGATGATGCGACGCAGGATGAAGGTCGAGTCTCCAGGCGCGCCTCCGCCGGCATTGTCCGAAACATCGGCAAGCACGATCGGACCGCTTGTCGCGGCAACGGCCCGGTCCAGCGCCGCGTCGATCCCGAGATAGTCTCCCCGCATCTGTTCACGCGCCTCGAATATCTCGCGAGCGAAGGACCGGGCGACACGCGCGGCTTTTTCCGGATCGTTGTCGGTCACAACAAGCATCTTGGCACCTACATCCTCGACATCGCCCCAGGGGAAGCCGTGACCGAAGGAGACCGAGAGCACACCGTCCTGCCCTTCCATCGCCTTCATGCGATCGACGATGCCGCGCAATGGTGCACGATGCGGGTGGAAGGTGTTGATCATGCGGCAGTCATGCATGCCCATGGCCGGCTTCACTTCGCCCGCAAGTGTGCGCTCCATCAGCCGGAACAGTTGCTCCGCAACCTCCTCGATGTCGGTGTGCGGATATTCCTTGTAGGTGGAGATCATGGTCGCATTGGCCAGCATGCGTTCGGTGATATGGCAGTGCAGGTCGAGTTCGGCTGCGACCGGCACATCCGGCCCCACCACCTGCCGGACATGCGCGAGCAGATCGCCTTCGACATCGTCGTAGCCGTCGGCCACACAGGCGCCGTGCAGCGCGAGCATCACGGCGTCAACGGGCATCGCGGCCTTGAGATCGTCGAGAATGGTGGCGCGGAAACTCTCATAGACCGCTCGCGTGGTCCTACCGCCGGGCTCGGCCACGGCGCACAAGCTCTCCACCACATCCCAGCCTTTTTCTTGCGCGGCATTGCGCCAGACGAACATTTGCGAAGAGCAGCAGTTGAGCGGCTTGCCGGTGGCATCGCCATAGGCGATCAGGTTCTCGCGGAAGGCCTCGATGCCGGTCTGCATGGGCGAAAAGGTGTTGGTCTCCGTATCCAGCCCCGCGATGAAAAGTTTCATTTTCGCCTCTCGCCTATCAAGAAAGATATTTTCTAATCATAAAACTATGTTTATCGTCGGAAAGTCAAATGCATTATCCGCGCCCTTGCGCGGCTGACCGGGGAGGCAGGAATGCGCATCTATATTTCCGCTGACATCGAAGGGATCGTCGGGGTCGTGAGCCGCGACCAGCTGATGCCCGAAGGTTTCGAGTACGAGAACGCCCGGCGCTGGATGACGGACACCGTGGTTCACGCCTGCGAGGCTGCGCACGAGGAAGGCGTCGAGGAGGTCATCCTCAGCGATTCCCATGGAAATGGCGAGAGCATCCTGATCGACCGCCTGCCCGACTACGTACAGGTCGTGCGCAGCTGGCCGCGGCCGCTGATGATGATGCAGGGCGTCGAACTCGGTTCCTTCGTCGGCGCGATGCTACTCGGCTACCATGCCGGCGCAAACCATGCGAGCGGCGTGCTATCCCACACGATCGGCGGCACCGCCTTTGCCGAAGTGCGCATCAACGGCACCGTCATGCCGGAGGCCGGGATCAACGCCGCCATTGCCGGACATTTTGGCGTACCGGTGCTGCTTGCTTCCGGCGACAACGTCGCCCTGGAGGAGATCAGGGAGCGTATCGGCGATATCGTGACGGTGCCGGTCAAGCAAGTCTACAGCACGCAATCGGCGATCACATTGACGCCCGCCGTCGCCCATCGCCGCATCCGCGAGGGCGTCAAGAAGGCATTGTCGAGGGCCGGTTCGGCAAAGCCGTTCAAGCTGGAGAACCCCGTCCTTGAGATCGTCTTCCGCAACCGCCTTCCGGCCGAATATCTTTCCTATCTCAAGGGCGTCGAACGCACCGACGGGTACACGATCCGCTACCCGGGCGACGACATGGTCGACGTCTCGCGTTTCATCCAATTCGTGGTCGGCTACAATTCCCGCCTCACCTTCTGACCAGCATTTCCGCGGAACCAATCCATGACCACCTCTATCGTCCTCGGCGCCGGCATGGTCGGCATCTCCACAGCGCTCGCTTTGCAGGAAACCGGGCACCAGGTGGTGCTTATCGACCGCAAGGCACCGGGCCGGGAAACCAGCTACGGCAATGCCGGCATCATCCAGACCGAGGCCGTCGAACCCTATGCTTTTCCTCGCTCGCTTGCCGAGATCGTCAGGGTCGGATTGAAGCGCGGCAACGATACGGACTGGCGGCTCGGCGACATGCCGCGGCTGGCCGGACCGCTCTGGCGCTATTTCACGCAATCGGCGCCGGCGACTTATGCGAGAACCGTCGCGGCCTACTCGAAGCTGGCGCTGCGGGCGAGCGACGATCATGCTCGCTTCATCGAACCCGCCAATGCCGGCGACCTGATCGTTCGCGAGGGCTGGCGCGCAGTCTACCGTTCGCCAGGAAAGCTCGATGCGGCTGTCGCGACCGCCGAGCGTCTGAAACGGGAATACGGCGTGCCGTCGGACGTGCTTACCTCCGACGAGCTTGCGGCAAGCGAGCCTGCGCTCAAAAGCCGGCTGGCGGGCGCAGTCCATTGGACCTCACCCTGGACCTGCCGTGATCCGGGCGACCTGGTCTCGCGCTACGCCGCGCTCTTCGTCGCCCGCGGCGGCAAGGTCGCCCAGGGCGATGCCATGTCCCTGCAGCAGACCGGCGCGGGCTGGCGGGTCCTGTCGGAGGGTGGCAATCTCACGGCTGAAAACGCGGTCGTCGCCCTGGGGCCGTGGTCGCCGATGCTTTTGGCGCGGTTTGGCTATCGTGTCCCCATGGTGTTCAAGCGCGGCTACCACTGGCACTTTGGCGGCAAGGAAGGCCCACGCATTTCGATGCTGGACATCGACAGCTCCGCCCTGATCGCCCCGATGAATGCGGGATGGCGGGTCCTGACCGGCGCACACCTGGCGCCGCTCGGCACCGCCCCGGCATCGCGACAGATACGACACGCCGTCAGCGCTGCGCGCACGCTTTTTGCGCTGCGCGACCCCATCGAAGCAGCGCCATGGTCGGGAACCCGTCCCTGCATGCCCGACATGCTTCCCGTCGTCGGGCCCAGTCGTCACAAGGGCCTGTGGTTCCATTTCGGCCATGGGCACCAGGGCTTCACCCTGGGGCCGACGACAGCACTTCTCCTGGCCGAGCAGGTTGCCGGGAATCGCAACAATCCGCTGGCCCTGCCCCTGTTGCCGTCGACCCGAGACTGGGCATAGCCGAACGTCAGGGCCCGGTCATTGGCGCACGGTCGAAAATGTGCGGTCGGCCAGCCGCGGCAGCATGAGCCGGAAGGCGACGCTGCGGGCGCTTTGGAACAGGATCAGCGCGATCCACAGTCCGTCATTGCCGAAGACCGGCTGCAGGATCGCCCAGGCGGCAAAGTAGATCACCAGCGAGGCGACCATCAGATTTCGCATCTGCCGCGACCAGGTGGCGCCGATATAGACGCCATCCATCTGGAAGGCGACGATACCGAAGATCGGAAGGGCGGCGACATAGGGCAGGTACGCGTGTGCAAGTGCTGACACGCTTTCCGACGGGGCGGTGATGCCGATCACCCAGTCGCCGGCCACAAAGAGACAGAGCGCGACGAGCCCGGCAAAGACGAAGCCCCATACCGTGGTCAAACCAACAGCACGGTCGAACGCCGGCCGGTAGCGCGCGCCGACGGCTCGTCCGGCCAGTTGCTCCGCCGCCGTTGCCACCCCGTCGAGAAAGGCGACGCCGAAGAAATAGAAGCGCAGCAGGATCGTATTGGCCGCAAGGACTTCGATGCCGAGCATGCCGCTTTGGCGGGTGAAGAAGGAAAGCCCGATCAGAAGCGCGAAGGAGCGGATCATCATGTCGCCATTGACCGAAAAGGCGCGGCGGAAGGCCGTCAAATCCGGAAGGTTCCACGCGGTCCGGTCGGTCTTTGCCCAGATGAGGTAGAGCCCCGCCAGTGCCGTGACGGCTTCGGCAACGAGAGAGGCGGCAGCAACGCCCGCCACACCCCAGCCGAGACCGAGGACCCAGTGCACGCTCAAGCCGGCGTTCAGCGCATTGAGCAAGGTTTGCAGGATCATGCCCCAGAGCGCATCGCCACGCCCGATGATCCAGCCGAAAACCACGAAATTGAAGAGGACGAAGGGCGCCGACCAGACCCGCCAGGCGAAATAGGTGGCGGCCGCTTCGGCGACCTTGCCTTCCGCGCCCATGGCGGCAAGGCCAAGCGCGCCGATCGGCTTTTGAAGCAAAAGCAGTGCCAGCCCCGCCACGATCGCGATGATGAGGCCGCTTGCGAGCATGCGCTGCTCTTCACGCCGGTCACCGGCGCCGAGCGCCTGGGCCGTAAAACCCGTGGTCGCCCCGCGCAGGAAGTTGAAGGTGACGAAGATGACGTCGAAGATGACGGTCGAAAGCGCCACGCCGCCGATCAGGCTCTCGTCGCGCAACTGGCCGATGACGCCGGTTGCGACGAGCCCGACAAGCGGGCTCGACAGATAGGCGATCATCATCGGCAACGCGATGCGAAGCACGTCGCGATGCGCGATGTCGAAGGGACGGACCGTGACCGCAGCGTGATCGGAAGCGTGTTTCACTCAATCCAGCCGGTGCGGTTCGCCGAGCGTATGCATCAGCCGATTGGCCCAGCCGAAGATTGCAACCGCGTGGATAAGGTCGAGGGTCTGCAGGTCGTCGAGGCCGATCTCGCGCAGGTGGTAGAACTGGTAGGCGCCGACATTGTCGGGATGCGCCGTCAGGTCGACGCCGAAATTGAACAGCGCCTGCTCGAATTCCGGCAGGTTCGCGTCAAGGCCGCTGCCATAGATCTCGTCGACCACCTCCGGCCGCTTTTCGAGCTGGATGTAGCGCGCCGCATGAACCGAGGCGCAATAGATGCAGCGGTTGACGAAGGATGCGGCAAGCGCGCCGATCTCCCGGCCACCGCGCGACAGCCCGCCCTCGCTATACATGATGTCGTTGAAGAGCGGCGTGCGCTCCTTCAGGGTTTCCGGCTCGTTGGCGAGAACCAGTACATAGTCCGAAATCTTCTTGTTGGACGGCGTGATCTTCAGCGCGTCG
Organism: Ensifer adhaerens; assembly: GCF_000697965.2. Lineage (NCBI taxonomy): Bacteria > Pseudomonadati > Pseudomonadota > Alphaproteobacteria > Hyphomicrobiales > Rhizobiaceae > Ensifer > Ensifer adhaerens. The sequence continues at coordinate 1,316,242 of NZ_CP015881.1, forward strand.
AGCTGTTCGGGTGTGGCTGTCTCAACATCGACCGGCTTGACATAGGGCTTCCAGTCGAGCGCTTCGACGGTGAATTCGTGCACAGCTTGCGACATCTCAGTTGTCCCTCAGCATCTTGAGGCCGGCCGTAACCAGCACCTGATAGTTCACGAAGGCGATCAGGCCGGCGAGCGTGACAATGTCCCGGTCGTCGAGACCTGCGGCGGCGAGCTTTTCGATGTTGGTGCGCGTCGCCTCCTTCGGCGAAAGCGTGACGAGATCGACATGGGCGAGGATCGCCTGAAGGCGCGGATCGGCATCTTCGGCACCGTTGCCAGGATCGGCAATCGACGCCAACGCGGAGCCCTCGTCCTCGCGTTCGAGCAGCGCCCGGAAATGCGCGGAGAGCTCCTGCGACTTCCAGAGTGCCGCCATGCGCGCAGCAAGGGCTGCTCGGAGCGCATAGGAGAAGTTGCGCGGATCGGTTGGGCGAAGGGCAGCCTGATAGCTCGTCTGGCTCAACTGCTTCAGCTTCGCCCGCTGTTCGCGCAGCGCCTGCAGGTCGGGAAAGCGATCGAGCCCGAGCACCGTGTCAATTACGTCAGTTGTCGATGGAGAGGTCATTGGTTTTCCTGTCATCTGAAACGCGGGAGGGTCAGGCCGTCTTCTGCGCCGGCGTCGGCGCGTCGGCATCCACCCATTCGGTCCCTTCGAGCTCCGGCTTTTCGTAGGCGATTAGCGCTTCCCAATGGTAGTCGACATCCCGAATGAAGAGCGAAGCCGCGACCCCGCGCGCCAGCCACAGAGCGCCCTCGCTGATGGCGGGGATGTCGCCGCTGACCTTGCCGACGCTGACGGAGGCGCCGTAGTTGAAGCAGTGGATGTCCTTCAGCCAGGGGGCTGTTCCCGGCTCCTTCTCGGTGAAGGAGAAGTCTCCGTTCAGCCAGGGGAAGCGCCCGAGCCCGGGGTTCTCTTCGCCCGGTGGCGGCGCGTAGCGGTCATCCCAGCAGGCGATCTTGTCCTGATAGGGAGCAAGCTCGCTGCGGCTCAGCGGATCGATCGAGAACCCAGTGCCGAGGATGACGAAGTCGGTGCGGAAGATGCGCCCGCCGGTGGTGGTGATAACGACCTCGCCGCCCTCTTCCCTCATCGACCGGATGCCGCAGTCGAAGTGGAAGTGAGCGTTCGGGTGCCGGCTGACGCGCAGCGTCGAATTGTGCGGCGCCGGCGTCTGCTGCTTGGCCGCATAATCCATCAGCCGCCAACGCCATTCCGGCGAGATCTCGGCAAAGCCTGCGGTTACACCATAAGAGCCGATACCCATCAGCTTGTTGACCGTCGGCATTTCCTTGCGGCGGGCGAGAAGCCGCACCTCCCCTGCCCCTTGCTCCAACGCCTCGGCGGCATTGTCGACCGCCGAAGCACCGACACCGATGACGACGACGCGCTTGCCCTTCAGGCGATCGAAGTCGATCTCGTCGGCCGAGTGCGCCCAGGACTTGTGCCGCTCCATGCCCTTGACGAAATCCGGAATGGTCGGCTCGCCGAGCCCATCGCGGCCCGTCGCCATCACCAGCTTGCGGGTGATGATCGACGGTTTTGCACCGCCGGCGATTTCAAGTTCCAGCAGTCCATCGGGGCGCGGCACGACGCGGGTGACATGCGTGTCGTTTTCGACCGGAATGTCCATGACATCGCGATACCAGCGCAGGTAATCCATCCACATAGGCCGCGGGATGCGAAAGAGCTCCTCCCATTCCGCTTCACCATGAAGCGCTGTGAACCAGGCGCGGAAGCTGAGTGACGCAACGCCCAGTGCCGGGCCGAGAAGGATCTTCGGCGAGCGCAGCGTCTCCATGCGTGCATAGGTGACCCAAGGGCCCTCGAAACCCTTCGGAGCGCGGTCGACGATGCGCAGATTGGCAATGCCGGCACGCGTCAAGGCATGCCAGGCAACGAGCCCGCACATGCCGCCGCCGATCACGACCACATCGCTGACGTCATCGCCCGCCGCAGTCGTCACCGGCTTCGACCAGTTGGCCGGCGGATAGTTGAGGTAGCTCAGGTCCTGCCTTACCCGCGCATTGAGCGCGGCAAGCCGTTGCTGCTTTTGACTGTCGGTCATCCCAGATCTCCCTTCACTTCGCCAAAAGGACGGCATCGCGGTCGCGCCACCCCACCCAGACGTCGTCCCCTTCGATGTGCGAAAGCGCCACCGGATCGATCTGCGCCTCGAGCGTGCTGCCGTTGTCGAGCTTGACGGTCAGCGACGTGTGAGCCCCCTTGAAGACGCGCTGATCGATGCGCCCTTTGAGCGACGGCCGGTCTTCCGGCTTGCGCGACAGGCAGAAAACCGCCTCCGGTCGCAGCGCCACGGTGGCATGGTCTCCCGGTATCGGCGAGGTGCCGTTCACATCCGCATGCACGATGTTGCCGCGCCACTCGACGGCAGCGATCTCGCCGGAGACCGAAGCAACCGTGCCTTCGAGGAAATTGCTCTGGCCGATAAAGTTTGCAACGAAGCGGCTGCGTGGCCGGGCGTAGAGCTCGTCCGGTCCTCCCATCTGCTCGATCCTGCCCTTGTTCATCACGACGATGACGTCGGACATGGTGAGCGCTTCCTCCTGGTCGTGGGTGACGAAGATGAAGGTCTTGCCGGTCTTCTTTTGGATCGACTTCAGCTCGATCTGCATCTGCTGGCGCAGCTTCGCGTCGAGCGCCGACAGCGGCTCGTCGAGGAGCAGCACGTTCGGATCCGGAGCCAGCGCCCGCATCAGCGCCACGCGCTGGCGCTGTCCGCCGGAAAGCTGTGCCGGCATGCGTTCGGCGTGATCCTGAAGGGAGACGAGGGCGAGGAGATCGCTGACCCGTCTGTGGATCGCGGCGCTCTCCATGCCCTTCAATTCCAGGCCGAAGGCGATGTTGCGGCCGACCGTCAAATGCGGAAAGAGCGCGTAGTCCTGGAAGACGATGTTGACGTTGCGCTTGTTCGGCGGCAGGTGCGAGATCGGCTTGCCCTCGAGGTAGATTTCCCCCGACGTCGGGCTGTCGAAGCCACCGAGCATGCGCAGCGTCGTCGACTTGCCGCAGCCGGATGGGCCAAGCAGCGTGACGAACTGGCCGGGCGCGATCGCAAGATCGAGATCATCGACGGCGGTCAGCGCCCCATAGGACTTGTTGACGTTCTTGAAATGGACGACAGGCTGCATTTGCGTCAGCTCCTCGATCGGCGGGTGAAATGCTCGGCATAAAGGCCGATGGCGGTGGTGACGACGAGCACGATGGTCGCCATGGCGTTGATTTCCGGCGACATACCACCTTGCACCTTGGCGAAGATCAGCATGGGCAGGGTCGGCTGGTAGCCGCCGAGGAAGAAGGTGCGGACGAAGTCGTCGATGCTGGTCAACACGCAGAAGATCATGCCGCCGAAGAGCGCCGGCATCAGATAGGGGATGGTGACGCGCAGGAAGGCGATGAAGGGATCGGCGCCGAGATCGCGCGCCGCATCCACCAGATTGGCCGGCATCGACCGCAGCCGGGTCAGAACCATGATGACGACGAAGGGCACGGCATGAACCGTATGCGCAAGGATGATCGCGAAGGTTCCGGTCGGAATGTCGACGGCGCGGATGAAGATGCGCATCGAGATCGCGTTGATCAGCCCCGGCACCACGGCCGGAAGACAGGCGAGCGCGAAGATCACTGCCTTGCCCCAGATGTTTTCCGCCGAAACGAGAAGTGCGATCCAGACGCCGATGATCGTCGCCGAAACGGTGGTCGCGAGCGCAATGCCGATCGAATAGAGCGAGGCTTCGAGGAACTGCTTGTCCTGGATCACCTTGCCGTACCAGGACAGCGTCCAGTTGCCGATCGGGAAGGCGATAAAGTTCGCGTCCTTGAAGCTCATCGCCGTCATCAGCGCCAGCGGCAGCACCAGATAGACGGCAAAGATCCAATAGGAAGCGCCAAGCGCGGTTTTCGGGAGGTCGTTGAAATAGTTTCGCATGGGTCCACCCTCACATCAGCCGGACGGAGCGACCGCCGACGACCCGCATGAAGAGCCCGACGGTCGTCAAGGACACGACAAGCATGATCATCGAGAAGGCGGCGCCCTCCGGCCATTTGTCGTTTGAGCCGTGAAACAGCGTCGCGATAACTTCAGGGAAAATCACTGAATTCGGGCCGCCAAGCAGCAGCGGTGCTGCGAAGACACCGACGGCGGTCAGATAGACGAGGCTGCACCCAGAGACGATGCCGTCCTTGGAGAGTGGCAGGATGACCCGGCGGAACCGCTGAAAGGGTCCGGCGCCGAGATCGGCTGCCGCTTGGATCAGCGGCGTCGGGATCTTCTCGATCGCCGAATAGAGCGGCAGGAGCATGTAGAGCGCCAGCAGATAGATGACGCCGAAGCTCAGCGAAAAGAAGGTGTAGAGCATCGGGATCGGCCGGTCGATGAAGCCGAATTCCCGCAAGAGCACGTTCAGCGCCCCGCGGTTGGCGAGCAGCATGATGACCGAGAAGGTGCGGATCAGCTCACCGGCCCAGAAGGGGATGAGCAGCAGCAACAGGGCCCGCATCCGGTTCTTCGGCTGCACAATCTTTGCGACGTAGTAGGCCACGGGATAGACGATCACCAGTGTCGAGATCGTGACCACGGCGGCAAAGATCAGGCTGCGGACAAAGGGCAGGAAATAGAGCCGATCGGAGAAGAACAGCGCGTAGTTGGCCAGCGTGTATTCGCTGCTCTTGTCCGGCTGCGGCGGATAGTTGGCAAGAAGGCTGATATTGGCCATCTGCAGGATCGGCCCGATATGCAACATAGCGATCCAGAAAAGCGGCACGCCTGCCAGCACGGCGAGACGCACGCGCCGGCTTTCGACGAGCAGGCCGATCGTATGGCGATAAAGCCCCGAACGTGCCGCCTTGCCGATCCATCCGGCATAGCGCGGCACCGTCGACAAACCGACGGATGGCGGTTGTGTTGTCGTATCCAGCATTGTCTTCGTTCCCGGCTCTGGAAGAGTCCATTTTATGACGGGCGACCGGCCTCAGCCGATCGCCCGGATTTTGATAGGTCAGGCCGACTTGATCTCGGCCGTTGCCTTGTCGATCATCTCGTTCTTCATGTCGCGGTTGACGGAGCTGAAGAACTGGATGCGTTCGACCTGCTCGGGCGGCAGCGACAGCGCGGCACGCTCCTTCTCGTCCAGCACCTTGTCGACGCCGTCGAAGGCCGACGAGAAGCCGGACTGGCGGGTCATCGCAGCACCAATCTCCGGCGACGACAGGATGGCGTCGAGGAAGGTATAGGCAGCGTCCGCATTCGGCGCGTTGTTGACGATGTTGAACGAATATAGGAAGCCGAAGGTCCCTTCCTTCGGCACCGAGATCTCGATCGGATGGCCGTCCATGATGAGCTTGGCGGCCGGACCGGACCAGGCCTGCGCCAGGTAGATGTCCTCGTTGACCAACATCTGCTGCAGCTCGGAGCCGGCATCGTAGTACTTGCGCACCTTGTCCTTGTGCTGGATGAGGAAATCGCGGGCCTGGTTCGTTGCGGCCTGTGCGACTTCGGGCTTGTCGCCATAGGTGACGTAGTCGCCGTCGTTGCCCTGGTAGCGCATGACGATCGAGAGGAAGTCGCTGACGATATAGGACGTCAGGTTCTTGTTCTCGTCATCGAACATGATCGCCCAGCTGTCGGAAGCCTTGGCGTATTCGGTGTTGCGCACCAGGCCCTCGAAGCCGGCAAGCAGCGGCACGCCGAAGGTCTTGCCGTCGACGGTCAGTTGCGGCGCGCCCTTGTAGGCGGCGGCAAGCTTGCCCCAGTTCTTCAGCCGCGTGGTGTCGAGCGACGAGAGCAGGTTCGATTTCATGAACTGCGACAGGCGATGGCCGGTCACGGTGACAATGTCGGTGGAAGGTGCAGCCCCTTCGGCGGTCAAAAGGTTGTACTGCTTTCCCTGGTCGTCGGTCAGCCGGATGCGCACCTCGATGCCGGTATCCTTCTGGAACTGATCGATGAAGGACTGCGGTACGAACTTGTCATAGGTCGTGATGTTGACGACCTTGCTCTGTGCGAAGGCCGGGCGGATGATCGAAGGCGCTGCGAGCACACCGGCGCCGGCCGCCAACAGCTTCATTGCCGATCGGCGGGTGACATCAAAATTGTTCATCTCGTTCTCCTCATTTTGGCAGGCTCAATTCTCGTGTGGGCGTTCAGAGCTTTTTGCTCCCCTTTATTTCGCCGCCGGGTTGTCCGGCAGCGCACCATTGCCGGCGTTCCTGCCGGCAAAGCTCCTTTCGGCGATACGCGCCATCTGCTTGGGATCATGCACTGTCAGATCCGGCATCCGCTCCGAAGCGATCCGCGCTATCCGTTGAATGAGTTCCCGAACGCCGGCCGAGAGCGGGCGCGAGCCGGCTGACAGGATCGCCCATAGGAAGGGGATCTCGACATCGAGAGGCCGAATGACGATGGGCGCCGATTGCAGACCGTAGGCCGTCGCCGGCTCGATGATCGCCACGCCAAGGCCGAGCGATGCGACCTGCACGGCGTTATTGGCCGCGTTGGTCGCGATAATGCGATTGGGCCGCACGCCGGCCGCATTGAGCACTTCATCAACGCTATGGCGCAGCCGAAACGGATTGGACATGGTGACCAGCGTGCGCCCGGCCAGATCGGCGATCGAGATCACGTCTTTCGCAACCAGCGGATCGTGCGGCGCAACCGCGGCGACGCAGCGCCCTTCGAAAAAACCCTGAACGTCCAGGCCGGGCTGATCGGCCGGCAGCGACGTCACGCAGAAATCCGCCGTCCGCGCAAACACCGACTGCACGGCGGCCTCGGCCGGCATGCTGCGCAGATTGATCGTGTGGGGCAGCAGATGCTCCGGCAGTTCGGCAAGTGCGATCGGGATGATGCCGCTGGCAAAGGCCGGCGTTGCGGCGATCTCGATCGGCTCGGGTTCCTTGCCGGCGATTGCCTTGGCGCGATTGCGCAGGTGCCCGATGCCGCTGACGAAACGCTCGGCATCCTCATGGAAGGCAATGCCCTTGTCGGTCGGCGCGATCCTCGGGCCATTCCGCTCGAACAGCGCAAAGCCGAGCGACGTCTCCAGGTCCTGGATCAGGCGCGTCACCTGCGACTGCGAGCGGTCGAGCAGGCGGGCGGCACCTGTGATGCTGCCCGTCGACATAACGGCGAGAAAGGCCTCGAGATCGCGTACTTCCATCGGCTATCATGCGCTCCCTGCATGGTGGACGATCAATAGTGCATAAAACGCATTCTTAGTTCTAGTGACAAAAGACAATTTTTCTCGGATGGGGTCGACCGGGCCGGCCCTTGCGGCCTTACCAGTCCATGACGACCTTTCCGGAATTGCCGGAGCGCATGGCTTGAAAGCCGTCGCGGAACTCGTCGATCTTGATGCGGTGGGTGATGACGGGGGCAAGGTCGAGCCCGCCCTGCACGAAGGCGATCATCTTGTACCAGGTCTCGAACATCTCGCGGCCATAGATGCCCTTGAGGTTGAGCATCTTGAAGATCACCTTGTTCCAGTCGATCTCGAAGCCGGCCGGTGCAATGCCGAGAATGGCGATCTTGCCGCCATTGTTCATCTTGTCGATCATGTCGCGGAAGGCAGGGGCCGCGCCCGACATTTCCAGCCCGACGTCAAAACCTTCGGTCATGCCGATCGCCTTCATCACGTCGGCAAGGTTTTCCTTCGAGGCATCGACGACATGGTCGATGCCGACGCTCTTGGCGAGTGCCAGCCGCGTCGGGTTGATGTCGGTGATCACCACCTTGCGCGCGCCCGAACGCTTGGCGACCAGCGCCCCCATGATGCCGATCGGCCCGGCGCCGGTGACGAGAACGTCCTCGCCGACGAGATCGAAGGAGAGTGCCGTGTGCACCGCGTTGCCGAACGGATCGAAGATCGCCGCGATCTCGTCGGGCACATCCTCCGGGATCGGCACGACGTTATACTCCGGCAGGCAGACGAACTCGCCGAACGAGCCCGGCCGGTTGACGCCGACGCCGAGCGTGTTGCGGCACAGATGCCCGCGGCCGGCCCGGCAGTTGCGGCACTTGCCGCAGACGATGTGGCCCTCGCCGGAGACGCGCTCGCCGACATGGTACTTGGTGACGGCCGATCCGACCTCGGCGATCTCGCCCATGAACTCGTGACCAACGACCATCGGCACCGGAATGGTTTTTTGCGCCCACTGGTCCCAGTTCCAGATGTGCACGTCGGTGCCGCAGATCGCCGATTTCTTCACCTTGATCAGCACGTCGTTCGGGCCGATCTCCGGCACCGGCACGCGCTCCATCCAGAGGCCCTCTTCCGGCTTCGACTTCACCAGCGCCTTCATCATGTTCGTCATCAGTCTCTCCCTCAGATCACGCCGAGGTCGCGGCCGACCTCTTCGAAGGCGGCGATTGCCCGCCGGACGTCCGCTTCACTATGCGCTGCCGACATCTGCGTGCGGATGCGCGCCTGGCCCTTCGGCACCACCGGGAAGGAGAAGCCGATGACATAGACGCCCTTCTTCAGCATGCGCGCCGCCATCTCCTGGGCGAGTGCGGCATCACCGAGCATCACCGGGATGATCGGGTGGCCCTCACCGGCCAGCGTGAAGCCGAGCTTGGTCATCTCGGTGCGAAACAGGCTCGCATTGGCATAGAGCCGTTCGCGCAAGGCATCGCCGTTGTCGATCAGGTCGAACACCTTCAGCGAGGCGGTGGCAATCACCGGCGCCAGGGTGTTGGAAAACAGATAGGGGCGCGAGCGCTGGCGCAGCCAGTCGACCACTTCGGCCTTGGCCGAGGTGTAGCCGCCCGAAGCGCCGCCGAGCGCCTTGCCGAGCGTGCCGGTGATGATGTCGATCCGGCCCTCGACGCCACAATGTTCGGCGGAGCCGCGGCCATTCTTCCCGACGAAACCGACCGCATGGCTGTCGTCGACCATGACCATGGCGCCATATTTGTCGGCGAGATCGCAGACGCCCTTAAGATTGGCAATGATGCCATCCATCGAGAACACGCCATCGGTGGCGATCAGCTTGAAGCGGCTGCCCTCGGCCTTCTTCAGCTCCTCCTCCAGCGCCGCCATGTCGTTGTTGGCGTAGCGGAAGCGCCTGGCCTTCGACAGCCGCACGCCGTCGATGATCGAGGCGTGGTTGAGCGCGTCGGAGATGATCGCATCCTCTTCGCCGAGCAGCGTTTCGAACAGGCCGCCATTGGCGTCGAAACAGGAGGAATAGAGGATCGTGTCTTCCAGCCCGAGGAAGGACGAAATGCGTGCCTCGAGCTGTTTGTGTTCCTCCTGCGTGCCGCAGATGAAGCGCACCGAGGCCATGCCGTAACCGTAGCGGTCGAGCGCCTGTTTGCCGGCCTCGGCCAGCTCCGCGTTATCGGCAAGGCCGAGATAGTTGTTGGCGCAGAAGTTGAGCACCCGCTCGCCCGAGGCGACCTTGATTTCGCCCGCCTGCTTCGAGGTGATCACACGCTCCGACTTGTACAACCCGGCCGTCTTCAGGCCCTCGAGTTCTGAACGGAGATGGGTGAGGAAGCGGTCGCTCATTCACGTCCCTCGGCTCGATCGACAGCGACGACAGGCGGGAAGCCGGTGCGGCACAGGGCATCGAGACCTTCGAGATCCAGTCGCTCGAGGCCCAGTTCCGGAAGGAGGTCGTTCTCGCCTTCGAAGTCTCGGCCGTACATGGCCGAGAAGATGCGGATACCGGCCTCGTGCAGGTCTGCCGGGCATCCGGCAAGGCGCGCGAGCTGCGCCGTCACGACCAGACCGAAGGGGACATCCTCTGTTACATAGCGGCTGTCCGCCGTCGCAGGACCCGTGCCGTTATGTCCGGCCTCATGCATTTCCTGGTTCATCTGCGAGATCGTGCTGACCGGCACATGGAACGACAGGTGGAAATGCTGAAAAATGTCGCGCACCTTCAGCTGCAGCTTCTCGGCGACAGCCAGGCGTTCGAGGTCGAGTGTCTCCAGGAGACGACCGATATTGGGGGTGACGTTCTGGGCCTGAACCCAGGTCTCGCCGCGCTCCATGCGCGACATGTTGCCTAGCGCGATCCCGAGGTGGTTTTGCGGATTGAGGTTTGAAAGCGCGATCGCCAGAAGGCTGCCGCGATCGACAAAATGTTCGCCGAAGAGTGCCGTGCAGACCGCATGGCCGCGCGCACTTTCCGATGCCGGAACGGTCGCGAGATCGACCTGCTTGCGGATGGTGTTCACCTGCACCAGCGCAGGGCCGAGCTTCCGGCCGCTGACGATCGTCGTGCCCCAGGCAACGATCGGCAAGGTGATCCCGCGTGCTGCCAGAAGCGACGAGAGATAAAGCGCTCCGAACGAGGTGTGCGAGCTGAAGATCACCACTTGTCCAGCGGTCAGATGCGGCGCGATTGCGTCCAGCACGAAGCGGTGACCATAGGCCGGCAGCGCGATGAGGATCACATCGGTATCGTGGACGAGATCTTCCGCACTCTCGGCAACGGCCGGAAGGAAGGTGCCTTCGATGGCACCCTCGGCCGTCAGGCTCTTTCCGTCGGCAAGTGCCACAGTCCCGGTGCCGGACGGCGACCAGAGCGTTGCCTTGTGTCCCAGTTTTTCAAGAAGTGCAGCGGTGCCAAAGGCAATAGAGCCAGCACCTGCGATACCTACACGCATGTCGTTTTCCACTTTCATTGATATCGGGTAACGGGCGCAGCTGGGCGCCCGCCGTCGAGGGTGTTGCGGCTAAGCCGCGTTGCGGGCGGGGATGAGCGTCGTCGCTTCGGACGACCAGCCGACCCAGATGTCGTCGCGGCTCAAGCCTTCCACCTCGCTTGGATGGACGAGTGCGTTGAGCAGATGCCCCTCGCCGATCTCGACCTTGAGCGATGTGTGGTTGCCTTTGAAAACGCGCTGGCGGATGCGCCCCTTTACCCGGTTGGCGACACCCGGTTCCTGCGCCGAACATTGGATCGCTTCCGGCCGCAGGACGACGTAGATCGCGTCGCCGGCCTTGGGCGAGAGCGCGCCGGCGGACGCCTTGATCGTCATGCCGTTCCACCGCACCGCCGCTTCGCCGGCGTCAGTACCGACGACGTCGGAATGCAACAGGTTGGTTTCGCCGAGGAAGGTCGCCACGAAGGCGGAGCCGGGGCGCTTGTAGAGGGTCGCCGGATCGCCCATCTGCTCGATCCGGCCATTGTTCATGACCACGATCGTATCCGACATGGTGAGCGCCTCTTCCTGGTCGTGGGTCACGAACATGAAGGTCTTGCCGGTCTGTTCCTGGATCGCCTTGAGCTCGATCTGCATCGTCTGGCGAAGCTTGGCGTCGAGGGCGGAAAGCGGCTCGTCCAGAAGCAGAACGTCGGGATCGGGCGCCAAGGCGCGCATCAGCGCGACACGCTGACGCTGGCCGCCCGACAGCTCGGACGGAAGGCGGCCGGCAAAATCCTGCAGCTGCACGAGCTCCAGAAGCTCCGATACGCGCCTCTGGATCTGGCGGTTGTCGACGCCCTTCAACTCCAGGCCGAAGGCGATGTTCTTCGCGACCGACATGTGCGGGAACAGCGCGTAATCCTGGAACACGATGTTGACGTTGCGCCGGTTCGGCGGAACCATTGTCACGTCGCGGCCGGAGAGCAGGATGCGGCCCTCCGTCGGCGTTTCGAACCCGCCCAGCATGCGTAGCGTTGTCGACTTGCCGCAGCCGGAGGGGCCGAGCAGGGTGACGAACTTGCCGCGCTCGATGTTGAGATTGAGATTATCGACGGCGACAAAGCTGCCGAAGCTCTTGCGGATATTTTCGAACTGAACAACCGGTTGCATCAGCGGATCCTCGAACGACGTGTGAGATATTCTGCGTAGAGCCCGACCACGGCGGTCACGACCAGGACGAGCGTCGCCATGACGTTGATCTCCGGAGACATGCCGGACTGCACCCGAGCGAAGATCAGCATCGGCAGCGTCGGGCGATAGCCGCCGAGGAAGAAGGTGCGGACGAAGTCGTCGCTCGACAGCAGCAGGCAGAAGATCATGCCGCCGAAGATGGCCGGTCCCAGATAGGGAAGCGTGACGCGGAAGAAGGTGACGATGCTGTCGGCACCGAGATCGCGCGCGGCATCGACCAGATTGCCCGGCATCGAGCGCAGCCGCGTCAGCACCATGACCACCACGAAAGGCACGGCGTGGACGACGTGGCCGAGGATGATGGCGACCGTGCCCGTCGGCAGGTCGATGGTGGTGATGAAGATGCGCAGCGAAATCGCCGAGATCATGCCCGGCACCACGGCCGGCAGGCAGGCCACCGCAAAGGCCACGTATTGAGCGGCCCCGCGCAGCGACCCGATCAGCATCGCGATCCAGACACCGATCACCGTTGCAATGGCCGTCGTCGCCGCGGCGATCATGATTGTGTAGAGGCAGGCGTCCAGGAACTGCTTGTCCTTTATGACCTTGGCGTACCAGTCGATCGTCAGGTTTCCGAGCGGAAACGAAATGAAGCTCGCGTCCTTGAAGCTGACCGCCACCATCAGCGACAACGGCAGAAACAGGTACAGGACAAACAGCCAGTAGAAGGACTTGAGGGCCAGCCCGGGCCAATCGTGAAACAGGGCGCGCATCAGAATGTCCTTTGCTTCGAGCCGCCGACGACCCGCATGAACAGACCGACGGTGACGAGGGATGCGGCAAGCATGATCATCGCGAAGGCGGCACCGGCCGGCCAACGGCTGCTGGCGCCGTGGAAGAAACTGCTGATCGTCTCGGAGAACATGCTGGTGGTCGGCCCGCCGAGCAGAATGGGAGCGGCAAACACGCCCATGCAGGTGAGGAAGACCAGCGAGCATCCCGACACGATGCCGTCGCGCGAAAGCGGCAGGATGATGCGGCGGAAGCGCGTGAACGGCCCTGCCCCGAGATCGGCTGAGGCATCGAGCAGCGACTTCGGGATCTTCTCGATCGCCGAATAGAGCGGCAGCAGCATGTAAAGGCAGACCATGTAGACGAGGCCGAAGCTGATCGAAAACGAGGTGTAGAGCATCTGGATCGGACGCTCGGTCAGCCCGATTTCCCTGAGCAGCACGTTAACGGCACCGCGATTGGCGAGAAGCATGATCACCGAGAAGATACGGATGATTTCACCCGCCCAGAACGGGGCCAAGAGCAGGAGCAGCGCCCGTGACCTGTTGCCGGTCGCAACCACCTTCGCCACGTAATAGGCGACCGGATAGACCACGACCAGGGTGACGGCGGTTGCGATGGAGGCATAGATGAAGCTGCGCAGCAGCGGCATCCAGTAGAGCTTTTCACTGAAGAAGAGCGCGTAGTTGTCGAACGTGAATTCGGCCTCGACGCCCGGCTGCGGCGGATAGCTGGACAGGAGGCTGATGCGCAGCATCTCGTAGATGGGGCCGATATGCATCATCAGCATCCAGACGACCGGCACGCCGGCCAAAAGCAGGATGCGTCCGTATCGCCACTCGGCAACGGCGCCCAAGGTGTAGCGATAGAGCAGTGAGTTGATCACCCTCGCGACACCGGTCGAGTATTTCATGTGCGCAGCACGGACGGGGAGACCGCCACCTGCCGTATGTGTTCCCACGGCCATTGAATTATCCCAAAGCTTGTCCGCGACCCGACGGGCGTTGGCAGAACATGCGTCACCGTTCTGACCCCGCCGCCACGGCGAGGTCAGTCAGTCAGTCATCGCAATGCGATTGCTTAGGCCGCTTTCAGTTCGGCGACGGCGCGATCGATGATCTCGTTCTTCATCGAGCGGTTGAGCGAGCTGAAGAAGGTGACGCGCTCGAGCTCGTCCTGCGGCAGGGTCGATGCCAGCCGCTCCCTCTCGTCGAGCAGCTTGTCGACACCCGATATCGTCGAGCTGAAGCCGGAGGTGCGCGTCATCGCCGCCCCGACCTCGGGGTTCGCCAGGATCGCGTCGAACAGCTTGTAGGCGTTCTCGGCGTTCGGCGCGTTGTTGACGATGTTCAGCGTGTAGCAGAAGCCGTAGGTGCCTTCCTTCGGCACGGAGAGCTTGACCGGCACGCCGTCCATGATCAGCTTGGCAGCCGGGCCCGACCAGGCCTGCGCCAGATGGATGTCCTCGTTGATGAACATCTGCTGCACTTCGCTGGCCGCATCGTAGTATTTGCGAACCATGTGCTTGTGCTTGATCAGGTGGTCGCGCGCTTGGCTGGCGGCCTTCTGGGCCTCCTCGACCTTGTCGGTGTAGGTGACGAAGTCGCCGTCATGGCCCAGATACTTCATGGTGATCGACATGAAGTCGCCCGCCATATAGGCGGTCAGGCCTTCGTACTTCTCGTCGAACATGATGCCCCAGCTGTCGGCCTCCGACACGTAGTCGGTGTTGCGCACGAGGCCTTCGTAGCCGGCAAGGATCGGCAATCCCCAAAGGTTGCCCTCGAAGCGCGCCCAGGCGGCGTCCTGATAGGCGGGGTTGAGGTTCGCCCAATTACGCAGCTTTGCCGTATCCAGCGCCTGCACCAGCTTGGAGCCGATGAACTGGCCGTAGCGGTGGCCGGCGACCGTCACGATGTCCGTGGTCGGGTTTGCGCCTTCCGCCGTCAAGAGATTGTACTGCTTGCCCTGGTCGTCCGTCAGGCGGATGCGAACCTCGATGCCTGTGTCCTTCTGGAACTGCTCGATGAAATCCTGCGGCAGGAACTTGTCATAGGTGGTGATGTTGAGAACCGAGCTCTCAGCACGCGCCGACCGGATGAGGTAAGGCGCGGTGAGCACCGTTGCACCGCCTGCCCCCAACAGCTTGAGCGCGTTCCTGCGATTGATCTTCTGCCCGATAATCATTTGTTTCTCCTCTCGCCTCCCAGCGTGACTTGATGGCGCCAGAGCGCGCATACGCGCTTCTGATCCCGTCGCCGATCGCGCAGCCGGATCGATCCAGTTGCAGCCTGCATAAAGATTGGCGCAGCAAATTTGGTCCGTCTAATTGTTTTTGAGCCTGCATCCATTCCAAAAGGTTATAGCCCAGAATTTAAGCCGGCACGGCAAACGGCGATATTTTGCGGGGGTCTTGGTCGGCCGGATTGTCAACCTCCGCGCGCAAAGCTAGGGTATGGGCAAGTTTGCCCCGAATGAAGTTATGAAATGAAGCGCGCACCGAACCTGCGACAAATCGAGGCTCTTAAAGCCGTGATCGAATGCGGCACGGTCAGCCGTGCCGCGGAAGTGCTGCATATCTCGCAACCTGCCGTGAGCAAGCTCCTGGCGCATCTGGAAGAAGATACGGAGCTTGAACTCTTCGACCGCATCAAGGGGCGGCTCATTCCTTCGGAGCATGGCATGCGGCTCTACAAGGAGATCGATCGTGTCTTCGCCGGCATCAAGCAGATCGAGCGCGCCGTCGACCTGATCCGGCGCGAGGAACTGGGGCAGATCTCGGTCGGTGTGATGCCGGCGCTTTCCGGCCTCTTCATCAGCGACACCAACAAGCGCTTTCTTGCGGGGCACGGCGACGCCTACATCTCGGTGGTGATCCGCAGTTCGCAGTTCATCGTCGAGTGGCTGCTTTCCAAGCAGGTCGATATCGGCCTCATCAACCGCAATACGGACAACCCCTACATCGAGTGCGTTCCCTTGCGCGGCGGAGACCTCGTCTGCATTGCGCCGCGCGACCATCGCTTCGCTGCGAAACAGGAGATCGTGCCCGCCGACATCCACGGCGAGCCCTATATCGGCTTTGCCGCGGACAACCGCATCCGGCAAAAGATCGAAAGCACGCTCGATGTCTATGGCACGCGGTTGAACTACATCATGGATGCGACCCTTGCGCCGGCGGTATGCGAAATGGTCGCCAACGGACTGGGGATCGCCATCGTCGATCCGGTGTTCGCCTTTGGCCAGCGCGACCGGCTGACAATCAAGCCGTTTCTCCCCAGCATTGCGTCGGATCTCAGCCTCTGCTGGCTCCGCGAAACGAGAAACCGCCATCTGGTCGACGCCTATGTCGAGGCGACCCGCGCCACGGTCCAGGATATGCGGCTGGCGATGGAAGCGAACTGAGGCCCTGTCGGCGGCCCGTGGGATTTCGCGGCTTTACAAGCCCCGCCCCACAGCCGAGATTTGCGGCCCCGACAAAATGGTGAACCATGCCGACCGCTCCCCTCCTTGTTGACGCATTTTCCGAAGCGCATATCCCCGAGATGCTCGACTGGTTTTCAAGCCTGGAGGCGCTGGTGCAATGGGGCGGCCCCGGCCTCTCCTTTCCGCTGCAAGCGGCACAGCTCGAAGCGATGCTCGTCGGAACCAAGGGTGCCGAACCTGAGCGCTTGATGTTTGCAGGCGTCGCCGACGGCAAGCTTGCCGGCCATGCGCAGGTAGCGCTCGACTGGGCAAACGGCGTCGGCCGCCTCGCCCGGGTTGCCATCAATCCACGCATGCGCGGCCAGGGCCTCGCCCAGCCTTTCCTCAGCGAAGTCACCCGCCGCTTTTTCGCCGACCCCGCCTTCGAGCGGCTGGAGCTCAACGTCTACACGTTCAACGAGGCGGCGATCCGCACCTACCGAAGCCTCGGCTTTTACGAGGAAGGCGTCAGACGCTCCTCCGCCAAGGTCGGAGATGCCAGGTGGGACACAGCGATCTATGGCATGCTTAGAGGCGAATGGGCCGACCGCACCGCCGCCGCTCAGTAAGGCAAGCCGACATAGTTCTCCGCCAGCGCCGTTTCTGCCGCCACCGAATGGGTGAGGTAGTCGAGTTCGGCTTCCTGGATGCGCTGGTCGAAATCGCCGGTATCCGGAAAACGGTGCAGCATCGTCGTCATCCACCAGGAGAAGCGCACGGCCTTCCAGACACGCGCCAGCGCCCGCGCCGAATAGGCGTCGATGCCGGCATTCGAGCGATCCTGGTAGTGTTCGCGCAGCCCCTCGAAGAGATAATGCACGTCGCTGGCGGCAAGGTTCAGACCCTTCGCGCCGGTTGGCGGCACGATATGGGCGGCATCGCCGACCAGGAACAGCCGGCCGAAACGCATCGGCTCGGCAACGAAAGAGCGCAGCGGCGCGATTGATTTTTCAAAGGACGGTCCCGTTACCATTGCTTCGGCATGATGCGACGGCAGCCGCCGGCGAAGTTCGTCCCAGAAGCGCGTGTCGGACCAATCCTCGATCTTTTCGCTCACCGCGCACTGGATGTAGTAGCGGCTGCGCGTCGTCGAACGCATCGAGCAAAGCGCGAAACCGCGCGGATGGTTGGCATAGATCAGTTCGTGGTCGACCGGCGGCACGTCGGCGAGAATGCCGAGCCAACCGAAGGGATAGACCTTCTCGAAGGTCTTGAGCGCCTTTTCCGGTACCGACTTGCGGCTGATCCCGTGAAAGCCGTCGCAGCCGGCGATGAAGTCGCAGTCGATGCGCTGCGCCGTGCCATCCTTCTCGAAGGTCACATAGGGCAGATGACCGTCGAAATCATGCGGTTGGACATTGGCCGCCTCGTAGATCGTGACAGCCCCTGAGCGCTCGCGATGCTCCATCAGGTCGCGCGTCAGCTCCGTCTGGCCATAAACCATGACGCGCTTGCCCCCGGTCAGTTGCCTGAGATCGATGCGGTGATCGCGGCCATCGAAGGCGAGCGAGAAGCCGTCATGCGGCAGGCCCTCCTGATGCATGCGCGCCCCGGCTTGAGCGCGATCCATCAGGCCGACCGTGCCTTCCTCCAGCACGCCGGCGCGCACGCGCCCGAGGATGTAGTCCTTGCTGACACGGTCGACAATGACATTGTCGATGCCCCCTTCCGTCAGCAACTGCCCGAGCAGAAGACCTGACGGGCCCGACCCGATGATGACCACCTTGGTGCGCATGCTCTCCTCCGGAATTGCTCTTTGTCAGAATTGTCTTTTGGCAAAATCTGCGCCGGGCCGGCTTCGCTCTCAATGGACAAATCCGCCATGAAATTGCACAAATCGAACATGGCTTCAGGATGTGCGGCATGAAGAAGACGGTTCCGACCTACGAACTCTACGGCGAAAAGACCGGAGAACGGCCGGATTTCTGGCTGCATTGCGAGACTATTCCGTCACGAAGCAGCCTCTACCACTGGGAGATCGGGCTGCACCGGCACGAGAGCTTCTTTCAGATCTTGTACATTGCCGGCGGCTCCGGCGATGCGGTCTTTGGCAATGCGGTCAACATGATCGAACCGCCGATGGTCATTACCGTTCCGCCGGCGCTCAGCCACGGCTTCCGCTTCTCGCGCGACATCGACGGCTTCGTCTTCACCATCCTTGCTTCGCACTTGAAGACAACGCCCGGCGAGCGCAGCCGCCTTGGCGCCTGGCTCGCCGTCCCGCACCTGATCCGGCTCGACGGCGGCGAAGATGCTGCCTACATCGCAGCAACCCTCACACGTCTTGCCAGGGAATGGGAAACCAGCCGCGGCAACCGCGCCGATCTTCTGGACGCCTACCTGACCGCCGCGCTGACGCTGACGGCCCGTCTCGACGAGACGAGCGACGACCGGGATGACAGCAGCCAGAGTGAAAACGAGCGGCGGGTCCAGCGCTTCCAGGCGCTTTTGCAGCAGCATCTCCGCTCGCATTGGCCGGCCGCCGCCTATGCCCGCGAACTTGGCCTGTCGCAAACCCATCTCAACCGGATCACGCGCGCCGTCGTTGGCCTCAGCGCCCACGAAATGATCTCGCGAAAGCTCGTCGGTGAAGCAAAGCGCGAACTCGTTTTCACCCGCGCCAGCGTCCAGGAAATCAGCTTCCGCCTCGGCTTCGCCGACCCCGCCTATTTCTCCCGCTTTTTCCTGCGCCAGACGGGCGTGACGCCCCGCGCCTGGCGGCTTGCGGAACGAGACAGGCTCGGTGCGTAGGAAGGCGGGATCAGGGCGCCGCGGTCCAGTCCTCGACTCGCAAGCCGGGCACACGATCGAACTCCCGCCGGTTGTTGGTCACGAGGATCAAGCCTTGAGACCGTGCATGACCCGCGATCAACTGATCGTAAGGCCCTATCGGCGTGCCACTGCGGGCGAGTTCGGCGCGCAACTGTCCGGTATGGCTGGCTGCCGCCTGATCGTAGTTGAGAACCTCAAGACGCGCGGCAAACCCCTCTATGACCGATAGGTTGCGCTCGGGCATTGCGGATCTTTCCGCGCCGCAGATCAACTCCATCAGGCTGACCGAGCTGATGCACAGTTGGCCGTGATGCCTGTTGAACGCCTCACGAACCTGCTGCGGCCGGTTCCTGACCGTGTAGATGCAGATATTGGTGTCGAGCATGTATTTCAACATCAGAGTGGCTCGCGTTCCTGGGCCTCCGGCTGCTCTCTCTGCACCATGAAATCGGCTGTGACGAGCTCGCCGTCGAACCAACTGTCCCAGGCCTCGCCTGCGGGTGTAATGATGCGCGTTCGCCCCACCGCCACGATATCGACGCGTTTGACGTCCTCCGGAAGCGCTACGGCCCTCGGCAGCCGGATCGCCTGACTACGATTGGTGAGAAAAACTGCGCCCTGTTCCGACATTGTCGCCTCCGGGATATACCTTGAATATATCCAAGATGGTTTCAGCCACAGGATATGTCAATGGGATATACGCGACCTTTCGCGGCTGCCGATCGCAGTTCTGCGAGGCCGCTTGGTCACGTTCGGTGCCACTGCATCCCCCACCTCGACGATCCAAAAAGCTTTTTGCAACGACTCAAAACGGGAGCAGAATCAAGATCGGGCCCGAGGGGGATCCGGAGGAAATACGGAGGAAGACATGGCAGTACGCGATCCGTCGCCCTCGTTGTACAACGAGGATCTGGCACCGGCCGAGGAGCGCCGGTGGGGCGCTTTCAGCATCTTCAATGTGTGGACATCCGACGTGCATAGCCTGTGGGGATACTACCTCGCAGCAAGCCTGTTCCTGCTCTGCGGCAGCTTCATAAACTTCGTCATCGCGATCGGCATCGGCTCGCTGGTGATCTTCTTCCTGATGAGCCTTGTCGGCAATGCGGGCGTACGCACCGGCGTGCCCTTCCCCGTTCTCGCCCGCGCCTCTTTCGGTACCTTCGGCGCCAACGTTCCGGCGCTGGTGCGCGCCGTCGTCGCCTGTTTCTGGTACGGCGCCCAGACAGCGGCTGCCTCCGGCGCGATCGTGGCGCTTCTCATTCGCAACGAAAGCATGCTGGCCTTCCATCAAAACAGCCACATGCTCGGCCACTCGACGCTTGAGGTCATCTGCTACGTCGTCGTCTGGTCGCTGCAATTGCTTATCATCCAGCGCGGCATGGAGACCGTTCGCAAATTCCAGGATTGGGCAGGCCCGGCCGTCTGGATCATGATGCTGATCCTTGCCGTCTACCTGATCGTCAAATCAGGGACGTTCTCCTTCGGTTCGGAAATCCCGCGCGACGTGCTCGTCGAAAAGACCAAGGACGCAGGCGTTCCGTGGGAGCCCGGCAGCTTCCCGGCGCTGGCCGCGGTCGCCGCCACCTGGATCACCTACTTCGCAGCGCTCTATCTGAACTTCTGCGACTTCTCGCGCTATGCAACCGACGTGAAGACGCTACGCAAGGGCAATCTCTGGGGCCTGCCGATCAACCTGCTCGCCTTCTGCCTGGTCGCCGGCGTGACGACGACCGCCGCCTTTGCCGTCTATGGCGAAGTGCTGCTGCATCCGGACCAGATTTCGGCGAAATTCGACAGCTGGTTCCTGGCGCTGCTTGCAGCCCTTACCTTCGCCGTCGCGACGCTCGGCATCAACGTGGTGGCGAACTTCGTGTCGCCGGCCTTCGACTTTGCCAACGTCTTTCCGCGGCAGATCAACTTCAAGCGCGGCGGCTACATTGCGGCGCTGATTGCGCTCATCCTCTATCCGTTCGCCCCTTGGGAAACGGGGGCTGCGCATTTCGTCAACTTCATCGGCTCGACGATGGGGCCGATCTTCGGGGTGATGATGGTGGATTATTATTTGATCCGCCGCGGCCAGCTGAATGTCGAAGCACTCTATCACGAGGACGGCGAGTTCCGCTTCCAGGGCGGCTGGCACGGCAGCGCCTTTATCGCCTTTGCCATCGGCGCGCTGTTCTCCTCGATCCTGCCGACCTTCACCAACATCCTGCCCGCCTGGTGGGGAATCTATGGCTGGTTCTTCGGCGTCGCCATCGGCGGGGCGATCTACTACGTCTTAAGGATCGGCGCACGCAAGCCGGCCTTTGCGGCCTAGTTGTTGCGCAGCATGCCCGGTTCAACACCGGGCATGCTGTCGCATTTTCATGAGCTTTTCTTCGGGAGGCCGAGGATTTCGCGAACGCCGTTCTTGGTGAAGGGCTGCGCCAGTTGTGCCAGGAAGCCTCGGGCTATCTGGCCCTTGATGCCGATGTTAGTGGAGGACGGACGGTCAGGGTTGTAGTATGTGCCGAACAAAAGGTCCCAGACCACGACGTTCTCGCCGTAGTTCATGTTGCCCTCGCGAAGATCCTTCGAGTGATGCCAGCGGTGCAGCCGCGGCGTGCTGAAGAGATAGTCGAAGGGGCCGGTGCGCATATCGACGTTGCAATGGGTAAGAATGCCCATGAAGGCCGTGACCGCGCCGAGCCACCAGAAAACGTGCAACGGAGCGCCCAGGCAATAGAGCGGGATCTGGCTCATGGCGATCTTGAACAGCGAATCGGCCACGTGGAAGCGGCCGGTATTGATGACCCAGAGCCGAACGACGCTGTGATGCAGCGCGTGAAACCGCCAGAAGAACAGCTTTTCGTGGGCGATCCGATGCGACCAATAGAGGCCGAATTCGGCAACGACCACGGCGATAGCCACCTGAAACACCATCGGCCAATCCGATGGCCAGAGACCAAACTTGAGCGCTGCGAGCGGCTGCAGGATGTTGGCGGCATACATGGGAAAGACGGCGGCGATCAGGCCAGCCGCCTGCAGCAGGCCCTTCGTCGCCAGCGTGTGGCCGATATCGTTCACCGTTTCGCCATCCGACTGAAGCCAGCCCCGCTCGTAGGGAATGTAGCGTTCTAGAAGAAACAGGATGAAGACGGCAGCCGCATAGACCCCCACTAAACCGACCATCGGCTCTGCGCTCGCGAACGCGTAGTAGGCGCCGAGCAGTCCACCGAAAAACACCAGCGGCCAGGACAGATACCCAAGCACTAATCTGACAACCTGTCCGAGCCTCGACACGGTGGCTCTGCGCTCTGCCTTCATCAACGATGCTCCATCCACTCGAGCAGTTCCCGGCATGTGCGCGGCCGACCGAAGCTGACGCGCCCGTTGCTGCATGCATCCAGGCGATGGTCCTGCTCGGACCAGCCGCCTCGTCCATGCCGGTACATGCGTCTGATCTCGGTGCAGGTCCGCGGCGTTCCATCACTTAGCCGACCATCACGACAGGGATCGTACAAAGGCTGCACGGTCCGATACGGATTGTCCGCAATCCACATTGCCTTTTCTTCGGCATGGGTCGGGCTCGCGCTGAAGAGGATCATCCACATGGGTAAAATGGCCAGGCGCATCGACCTTTGTTGAAACGTTGCACGAGCTTTGCGGGGGGTGGGTTGCACCAGCATTGCAGGAGACGGGAAGATGCAATCAGTCGCTTGCGGATGCAACCGCCATTGACGATGAAAAGAGAATCTATCATTCTCTTTTCATCGTCAATGGAATCTGGACAGATGCGCGCGCCGAATCCCGAATTTTCGCAACAGGAAACGGACGACTTTTCCGCGCTGGACGCAACGGAACAGGCGCGCCTCGTCTCGACGGGCCAAGCCTCGCCGCTCGAACTCGTCGATGCCGCCATCCGGCGCATCAAGCGGATCGAGCCGCACGTCAACGCCCTTGCATCCACGGGTTTCGACCAAGCGCGCAAGTGCGCCGGAGCTCTTCGGCCGCACGCGGACATGCCGTTCCCGGGCGTACCGACCCTGCTCAAGGATCTGCTTGCCTATCCCGGCCATCCGGCCGGCTTCGGCTCTCGCCTCTTCAAGGGACAGCTCGCCCAAGGCGGATCGGATTACACGGACGCAATCGACAAGGCCGGTCTGATCGTTCTTGGAAAGACGACCACATCGGAGTTCGGTCTGCTCGGCACCACCGAAACCCTCGCCCATGGCGCGACGCGCAACCCCTGGAATTATGCCCTTTCGACCGGCGGCTCGTCCGGCGGCGCGGTGGCGGCCGTTGCCTCCGGCATGGTGCCGATCGCCCACGCGTCCGACGGCGGCGGCTCGATCCGTGGCCCCTCCTCCTTCTGCGGGCTTTTCGGCTTCAAGCCGAGCCGGGACCGCACGGTGAATGCCGGCCTGCCGCCGGCGATACCGACGGCGCGGCTGATCAGCGACCATTGCGTCAGCCGTTCCGTGCGCGACAGCGCCTTGTGGCTGGCGGCGACCGAGCGGCAGGACCTGACGCGACCAATGCCTGCGATCGACGATATGCGCTGCGGCCCGCAGAAGAGGCTGCGCATCGGCGTCTATCGCCATGATGTTTTCGGGCGCGGCGTGTCTGAAGCGGTCGAGGACGCGCTCAACGCAGCGATCACGTTGTGCACGGTTTTGGGGCACGAGGTCGTCGAATGCGCGGGGCCTGACGTCAACGCGCAGGAAACCAGCCGCGCCTTTTTCAATCTGACCGGGACCGTTCTGTCCGGCCTGTTCGACCAGGTCGCGGCCGCAATGGGCGGCGCCTTCGACGAGACCTTGTTCGAGCCCTACACGGTCGAGCTCGTCCGCCGCGCCAGGCGGCTGCCGGAGGCGGCAATCATGGAGGCGATCGGCGCGACGAAGAGGGCCGAGGCGAGCGCAAATCAGACGATCTCCGGCTATGACGTGCTGCTTTCGCCCACCGTCCCCTTCACGGCCTTTCCGCTGGGGACGCAAGGACCGACCGAGGATGCAGTCCAACTCATCGCGTTTACGGAACGCCTCGCCGGGTTCACCAATGTGGCGTCCTTTGCCGGATGGCCCGCCATGTCGGTGCCGCTTTGCTGGTCGCGCGAGCGGCTGCCGGTCGGCTGCCATTTCGCTGCAGCAACGGGCGAGGACGCGTTGCTCTTCTCGCTCGCCTTCCAGTTGGAAGAAGCTGCCCCCTGGCAACCAAGGCTCACCGAGCTTGCAGAAAGGCTCGCATGCCCCAGCGCCTGAAGCAGGAAGTGCGCGAGCGTCTGCTTACGGCAGCGGCAGCGGTGTTTGCCGAGCAAGGGTTCGAAAAGGCGCGGCTGACCGATGTGGCGGAACGGGCGGGTACGAGTTCGAGCAACATCTACAAGTACGTCGCCGACAAGGAAGCGCTGTTTTATGAGATCGTGACACCGGCGCTCGCCGGGCGATTGTTGCGCCTGCTGCGCGCCCGTGTACGAGAACTGCGATCGATCGGCAATTGGCTGCAGGCCGATGCTTCCGGATCCGAACGTGCCGGGGCGCTGCTGTCCTTCTGGATCGAACAGCGGCTCGTGGTCCTCATCCTGCTTCGCGGCGCTGACGGCACGCGCTACGCCCATGTCCGCAAGCTGATGATCCGGGAGATGGTGCGGCTGGCTTCCGGCTACCTGACCGACAAGGGCGGCGAGCAGGCCCTGACGCCTTTGATGGGTTTCATGCTCGAGCGAACCTTCACTCGAACGCTGGACACCATTGCCGATACGCTCAGCGAATACAGCGACGCCCCATCGATCCAGTCGGCCATTTCGCTCTTCTGGCGCTACCAGCTTGCGGGGCTGCAATCGCTTCTGGACCCGGACGCGTTGGGCGGTGATCGTCAAGCCTTCACAGGCCCCGATCAGTCGTCCGAATAGCGCTCCTCGCGCCACGGGTCGCCACGCATGTGGTAGCCGTTCCGCTCCCAGAAGCCGGGCATGTCGCCTTCGCGAAAATCGATACGCGTCAGCCACTTGGCACTCTTCCACAGATAAAGATGCGGAACGACGAGCCGCATCGGTCCGCCATGGGTGCGGCCGATCGGTTGGCCCTCCCATTCGGTCGCAAGGATCGCGTCTTCGGAGGCGAAATCCGCAAGCGGCATGTTCGTGGTGTAGCCGTCATAACTCGTCAGCATGACATGGCTCGCCTCGGCCTTCGGCATCACCTGGTCGAGCAGATCACGTGTGGTCACGCCTTGCCAGCGGTTGTCGTAGCGCGACCACGTCGTCACGCAATGCATGTCGGAGAGACGGTGGCTCTGCGGCAACGCCTTGAAGGTGGCCCAGTCGAGCGACAGCGGATGCTCGACGTGGCCGGTGATATCGAGCCGCCAGCTTTCCGTCCGGATGATCGGCTGCTGGCCGAGGTCGAGCACCGGCCAGTCCTTGACCAGGTGTTGCCCGGGCGGAAGGCGCTCGTCCTCGGGGCGCACGATCCGCCCCGTCAGGAACTTGCCATCGGCGGCCCAGCGCCGCTTCGTCGTCGTGAGCTTGGTTTCCGGCGGATGCGCGTCGTCGGTCATGATGCTCTCCTCCCCAACCCCCGAATTCACTCGCCAAGCGAGAGTAAGAAGGGCGCGACGGCGGAAGGTCAAGCGCAGCTTCAAAAGTTGTTATCTCAGCACCAGCCGGAGCGCCGCTTGCGTTTCCTTGAGCAGCGGCAGGTAACGCTCAACCATCTCCGCTGCGGCCACGTGGGCTGCCGGCGCGCCGATGTTTAGCGCCGCAACGATCCGGCCGCGGTCGTTTTCGAGCGGCACTGCGATCGAACAGAGACCGAGTTCGAGTTCCTGATCAATCAACGCATAGCCCTGGTCGCGCACACGGCGAAACTCGGCGATCAGGTCCTCCGGATCGGTCTTCGTATAGGGCGTGTTTGCCTTGAGGTTCGATCGGGCAAGGATCTCTCGTGCCTCATGCTCCGGCAGTGCCGCGAGCCATACCCGCCCCATGGAGGCGCAATAGGCCGGCAGGCGCGACCCCGTCGTCAGGTTGATCGACATCACCCGCTTTTGCGAGGCGCGGGCGATGTAGACGATCTCGGTTCCATCCAAGACCGAGGCCGAGGCGCTCTGCCCGGCGCGGTCGGACAATTGGTCGAGATAAGGTTGGATGATCGTCGGCAGCGGCGTTGCCGAGAGATAGGCATGGCCAAGGCGCAGGATCTTCGGCGTCAGCGCGAAGAACTTGCCGTCATAGTCTGCATAGCCGAGCTCGGAGAGGGTCAGCAGCGACCGGCGCACCGTCGCCCGGTCAAGCCCGGTAATCTTTGACGCCTCGGCGATCGACAGTTTCGGCCGGGTTTCATCGAAGGCTTCGATCACTGCCAACCCGCGCGCAAAGCCGCTGACGAAGTCCGTTTCACGCATCCTTGCCTCCCAAATCATCGCCAACGATTTTGTGCGATATACGAACAAAAGTCAAATATCGCACAAAATGTTTGACCGAGCGTTTCGATCGGCGCTTATTGGCATCCGGAAGAGCAAGGCGCCGGCTGCCCGTGGGGCGACGAAGGCCACGAACAGATCACTGAGACCAAGAGAGGAAACATGGCGAAGATCGTTTCGCTCGCCGAGGCTGTCGGCGACAATGTCAGGGATGGTGACACCGTCGCCATGGAAGGCTTCACCCATCTGATCCCCTATGCCGCGGGGCATGAGGTGATCCGCCAGGGTCGCAAGGACCTCTATCTGGTGCGCATGACGCCGGACATTCTCTATGACCAGCTGATCGGCGTGGGTGCGGCGCGTGGCATGAAGTTTTCCTGGGGCGGCAATCCCGGCGTCGGCTCGCTGCATCGCTTCCGCGACGCCGTCGAAAACCAGTGGCCGCGGCCGCTGGAGATCGAAGAGCATTCCCACGCGGCGATGGCCAACGCCTATGAGGCGGGTGCCGCCAACCTGCCGTTTGCGACGCTGCGTGGTTACATCGGCGCCGACCTGCCGAAGGTAAACCCCAACATCAAGTCGGTCACCTGCCCGTTTACCGGCGAAGTGCTTGCGGCCGTACCGGCGATCCGCCCTGACGTCACGATCATCCACGCCCAGCGCGCCGACAGGAAGGGCAACGTGCTGATCGAAGGCATCGTCGGCGTGCAGAAGGAGGCGGTTCTTGCCGCCAAGCGCTCGATCGTCACGGTCGAGGAGATCGTCGACGAGCTCAACCCACCGTCGCCCAATTCCCTCGTACTGCCGAGCTGGGCCGTCACATCGGTTGCCCACGTTCCGGGTGGCGCCTTCCCGTCCTATGCGCACGGTTACTATCCGCGCTCCAACGCCTTCTACATCGGCTGGGACGAGATCGCCCGCGACCGCGATAGCTTCACCGCCTGGATCAAGGAAAACGTGCTCGACGCCGGGCCGGAAGATTTCGCCAAGCATGCCGGCAACAAACCGGCAAAAGCGGCCTGAGGGAGGATAGGATGAGCGATTTTACCCCCACCGAAATGATGACCATCGCCGCTTCCCGGGCGCTCTCCAACGACGACGTCTGCTTCGTTGGCATCGGCGCGCCCTCGGCCGCCTGCAACGTCGCGCGGCTGACGCATGCACCCGATATCACGCTGATCTACGAGAGCGGCACGGTCGGCACCAAGCCGGATGTGCTGCCGCTTTCGATCGGCGATGGCGAACTCTGCGACACGGCCCTTTTCACCGTGTCGGTGCCGGAGATGTTCCGCTACTGGCTGCAGGGCGGGCGTATCACGACAGGCTTCCTCGGTGGCGCCCAGATCGACAAGTTCGCGAACCTCAACACCACGGTCGTCGGCCCCTATGACCACCCGAAGGTGCGTCTGCCCGGTGGTGGCGGCGCTCCGGAGATTGCCTCCAATTGCGGCCGCATCTTCATCACCATGGCGCTCTCCAGGCGCGGCTTCGTCGAGAAGCTGCCCTTCATTACCTCCATGGGCCACGGCGACGGTGGCGACCACCGCGAACGGTTGGGCATGAAGACCAAGGGACCGACGCGCGTCATCACCGACCTCTGCATCCTGGAGCCGCATCCGCAAACCAAGGAACTGACCGTCGTTTCGATCCATCCCGGCGTCACGCGCGAGCAGATCGTCGAGAATTGCGGCTGGGCGATCAGGTTCGCCGAGCACGTGATCGAGACGCCGGCCCCGTCCGAACTCGAACTCAAGACCCTTCGTGACATCAACGCTCGCACCAAGAAGGCGCATCAGGGCGACAAGGAGGCTGCGTGATGGCCGAGGCTTTCATCTGCGACTACATCCGCACCCCGATCGGCCGGTTCGGCGGCTCACTCTCATCGGTCAGGGCCGACGATCTCGGCGCGGTCCCACTTCGCGCCCTGATGGAGCGTAATGCCGATGTCGACTGGGACGCCGTCGACGACGTGATCTTCGGCTGTGCCAACCAGGCGGGCGAGGACAACCGCAACGTCGCCCGCATGTCACTGCTCCTGGCCGGCCTGCCGGTCGGCGTCACCGGCACGACGATCAACCGGCTTTGCGGCTCCGGCATGGATGCGGTCATCACGGCAGCCCGCGCCATCAAATCGGGCGAAGCCGAGCTGATGATCGCCGGTGGCGTCGAGAGCATGTCACGCGCGCCCTTCGTGATGCCGAAGGCCGATGCCGCCTTCTCCCGCAACGCCGAAATCTACGACACGACCATCGGCTGGCGCTTCATCAATCCCCTGATGAAGAAGCAATATGGCGTCGATTCGATGCCAGAGACGGGCGAGAACGTCGCGGCTGACTTTCACGTCAGCCGCGAAGACCAGGATGCGTTTGCTGTGCGCAGCCAGGCAAAGGCAGCGGCTGCGCAGGCCAATGGCCGGCTGGCGAAAGAGATCGTTTCGGTGACGATCCCGCAGCGCAAGGGCGAGCCCGTTATTGTCGATCGCGACGAGCACCCGCGCGCGACGACGATGGAGGTGCTTGCCAAGCTCGGCACGCCCTTCAGACAAGAAGGCGGCACGGTGACCGCCGGCAACGCCTCCGGCGTCAACGATGGCGCAACGGCCCTGATCATCGCCTCGGAAGCGGCAGCGAAGAAATACGGCCTCAGGCCGATCGCCCGCATCCTCGGTGGGGCTACCGCCGGCGTACCGCCGCGCATCATGGGCTTCGGCCCGGCTCCAGCATCGAAGAAGCTGATGGCCCGCCTCGGTCTCACGCAGGCGCAATTCGACGTGATCGAACTCAACGAGGCCTTCGCCTCGCAAGGGCTCGCCACGCTTCGCGACCTCGGCATTGCCGACGACGACCCGCGCGTTAACCGCAACGGCGGCGCGATCGCACTCGGCCACCCCCTCGGCATGTCTGGCGCCCGCGTCACCGGCACGGCGGCACTCGAACTGCACGAGACCGGTGGGCGCTATTCGCTGTCGACCATGTGCATCGGCGTCGGCCAGGGCATCGCCGTAGCGCTGGAACGGGTCTGACCACGGAAAAAGTACCGTATGAAACGCAAAGAGCCCGGCCTGTTTCCAAGGCCGGGCTCTTTGCTTTTGGGTGCTGCGTCGGTCGGCGGGCGATAATCTGCCTTCCGGTCACTCCGACCAGATCGCGACGTCGACCGGGCCGAGCTTGCGGCCACCGACATGGAAGGTTGCGCCCGCAGACGCCGGCACGTCCACGGCCGTCTTGCCGTAGTTGAAGGCAAAGGTGAGCTTGCCGCGGCGGGTGATGCGCAGATCGCCAAGATCGGCGAGCGCCTCGACCGAAGCCCAGCCGAGCGCATCGCCAATCACCTTGTCCAAGAGCTCGCCGCGTGCACCCGTTGCCATGTAGCGTGCCTTGTCGTTGCCGACGAGCGCCGGAGCGCCATTGCGATAGTCGCCCTCGAAGGTCGCAAGCACGGTTTCGTTGGTGCGAACCGTCTCGCGCCAGACGCCGGCCGGATAGGTCTCGTTGCCGTAAAGCACACTCTCGCCGTGGAATTCCGGCAGCGACTCGACACGCGCGACGCTGACGTCGATCAGCGCGGCGAGCGGACCCGGCGGCAGGCCCTCCGGAATATGCATGTCCTCGGTCTTGCTGCCACTGCGCGGTCCGAAAAGCACCTTGGCACCCGACGCCGCAAGCTTTTCGACAAAGGCCTGTTCGGGGATCACGAGGTCGGGTGCCAGCACCAGCTGGTAGCCTTCGAGGTCCGAGTGCTGGCCGATGATGTCGACATCGACGCCGAGGCGGGCGACGGTCGAATACCAGTCGAGCGCGATCTGCGAAGCCAGATAGGTGCGGCCCTGCGGCAGCGCCCGGGTCGCCCAGCGCGAATTGTAGTCGAGCAGGATCGCGACTTTCGCCTTCTCGCGGCGCTCACCCTTCGGCAGACGCTTCATTTCCTCGGCAACCTGCGCGACTTCGAGATAGCCCTGGTCAGCCTCGCTGTTCGGAAGCAGCAGACCCGCATGGAACTGTTCCTGCGCAAACGGCACCTGGCGCCAGCGGAAATAGGAGACCATGTCGACGCCGTGGGCATAGGCGAGCCAGGTCCAGAGCCGCACCATGCCGTCGGCCGGCGACTGATTGTGCGAGGCCCAGTTTACCGGGCCCGGCTGCTGCTCCATCACCCAGACGCGGCCGTTGCCGACGGCGCGGTAGAGATCGTGGTTGAAGGCCGGTTGGTCGGGATCGCCGACGCGCAGATACCGGCCCTTGTCTTCCGACGAGAGACGACCATTGAGCAGGCCACCCATCGGATAGACGTCCCACGACGCGATATCGATGTCCTCGCCGACCTTGTAATGGTCGAAGTCGGTGTTCTGCGACATGAAGTTGTGCGTCACCGGACGGCCCGGCGAGTGCTTGCGGATGATGTCGACCTGCGCCTTGTTGAAGCTCTTCACCTGGTCTGAGGAGAAGCGGATGTAGTCGACGATATGGGTCGGGCTCGGCTCTTCGACGAGGTTGTTCGGAAGCTCGACCTCGTCGAAGCTCAGATAGTTCATCGCCCAGAAGGCCGTACCCCAGGCGCGGTTCAGCTCGTCGACCGTGCCATAGCGGGCCTCAAGCCATTCGCGGAAGGCGCGCAGCGCCTCGTCGGAATAGCTGTAGATCGTGTCGTGGTCGCCGTACTCGTTATCGGTTTGCCAGGCATGGACGAAGGCGTTTTTGCCGTAGCGCTCGGCCATGGCTTCGGAAATCCGCGCCGCCTCGATGCGGTAGCGGCGGCTGGAGAAGCAGTAGTGACGGCGGGCGCCGAACTTGCGCACCACACCCTTGACGTCGACGGGCAGGATGTCCGGGTAGCGGTCGATCAGCCACTTCGGAGGTGCGGCGGTCGGTGTTCCCAGAATGACCTTAAGACCGGCCTTGCCGAGCACCTCGATCGCGTCGTCCAGCCACTCCCAGTGGAATTCGCCCGAGCGGGGCTCGATCTTCGCCCAGGCGAATTCGCCGATGCGCACCCAGGCAAGGCCGAGCTCGACCATGCGGCGGGCATCCTCTTCCCATTTTTCGCGCGGCCACTGCTCCGGATAGTAGCAGACGCCGAGTTCCAGCATGTCCGTCTGCTGTTCTTTGGCGTTGAAGCGGTTCGATCTCGTCAGGGGCATGTGCACGGGTTCCGGTCCTTCGTCATGTCTTACGGCCGGTTGGGTCCGACCTCGGGTTTTGTCTGTGCGCCCTCGAATATAAACGTTTATATTCAAGGGCATGAATGAGCGCCCTGAGCGGGCGTGAAATTCGTCAACGGTTCGGGTTCAAGCGGTCGTCGCAACGCTCGATCAGGTTCGGCATGAGCAGCGTCTGCAGCGCTTCCGGCGGCTCACCCTCCATGCGCCTGAGGATATAGGCGCCGAGCAGGCTGCTCGGTTCACTGATCGGCAGGTAATAGGTGGTGATCGGCGGCGCGAAATACTGGCTGACGTTGAGATCGTCGGTGGCGTTGATCACCGCATCGCGGCCATGCACCAGCCCGCGCTCGTGGAAGCCCGAGAAGGCGCCGAGCGCGGAGGCTTCATTGGCGCAGATATAGGCGGTCGGCGGGTTGCCGAGCTCCGACATGGTCAGCACGTTCTCGCGGCCGAAAGCCGGCGTCAGACGGCCATGGGCGACGAGCGCCGGATCATAGGGAAGCCCCGCGACATCAAGCGCATGCCTGTAGGCTTCGTGCCGGGTGATGCCGTAGCTTAAGTCCGAGAGCGGGTTGAGCAGCGCGATGCGGCGATGACCGCGCTCGGTGAGCCGCGCCATCGACACCCGGATCATCTGCTCGTTGTCGGCATCGACATAGGCATGCGGCGCATTGTGAATGCTGGTGCCATAGGTGACGAAGGGGAAATCGGCCGCCTGCATCGTGCGGATGCGGGGATCGTCGGCGCGGGTGCCCGAGATGATGATGCCGTCGGCCTTCTTCAGCGAAACGATCTGCTTGATGACCGCCTGGCTCTCCTCGAAATTGCGGACCGCATAGAGCGAGACGCGATAGGGACTGTCTTCCAGCGCCCAGGAAATGCCGCTCAGGAGCTGGGCGTATTCGACGCCTTCCCATTCGTTCTGCTTCGGACCCGGCGCGGTCATGATGGCTGCGACCTGATAGGTCTTGCCGGTGCGTAACTGCACGCCATGCATGTTCAGTTCGTAGCCGACGCGTTCCGCCGCTTCGATCACGATCGCGCGCGTCTCCGGACGAACCTGAGGCGAATGCTTCAGGGCCTTGGAAACGGTGGCGATGGAAAGCCCCGTCTCCTGCGCAATGGTCTTGATCGTCGGTCTCTGCATGGCGGTTCTGCTCGTCACGGGTTGTCAGCGCTGAGCGATGCTGCCAGCACAAGATAGACTGCGGATGTCCAGGCGAATGCGCGATCGCGAAGGCCCCTCCCCGAGCGCGCGTCGAAGTTTTCGGCCATACCGCTTTTGCTCGCAAGTGAACAGAACTTTTCCGCGACTTCGCGCGCGAGCTCAATCTTCCCTTGCCGGCGCAGTCCATCCCAGAGAAGCAGTGTGGTCGGCGCCCAAATCGGCCCGCGCCAGTAACCGTCGTCTTCGTAGAAGGAACTCTTCGGGCTTTCCGTCGCCGGGCCCCATTCGGTGATGAAACCGCCGGCGACGAGCCGCGCGACAAGCTTCTCGCGCATGTCGGGCGTCAGCCGCGAACCGAGCAGCAGCGGCATGAACTGGATGAGGTTGTCGCCCGGTAAGATCCGCTCCGGATCCGCAGCGAGCCGGGCGCCAAAGGTCTCGCCGGTCCAGAGGCGCTCGAACAGCAGCGCCTGCAGCTCGTCTGCCTTCTGCCGCCACACCGCCCGGCGTTCTCGATCGTCTTCAAGAAGCTCGGCCAATGCCTCGCAGGCAAGGATCAGGAAAACCGGCAGATCCGGCGAGATCACCGGGCCGCCTTCGGCAAAGAAGGTGGCGTTGTCCCAGCCGCTGTCGTTGCCGTGGAAATAGGACGGCAGGCTCGTGGCATCTTTGCGTCCATGGGTCAGCCAGTAATCGACCTGTCGGCCGATGGCGTCGCGCAGGTAGGACTTGCGCTCCGCTGTCAGGAAGCCCGGATTGGCAGCTGCGATCAGCGACACCGCCCAACCGTGCACCGGCGGCTTGGTGAAGGCAAAGAGCACGTCGCGGTCGTTGATGTAATCCGGCAGAAGGCCGGAGGCGTCCTGGTGGTCGAAGATTGCTGCGAACTGATCGAAGGCGAGATCCTGATCGAAGGCCGCAACGCCCAGCGCCGAAAAGGCGTTGTCCCAGCTCCAGATGTTGATCATGTGGTTCTTGGACATGTAGATCGCCGGCCGCGTCAACGCGCCACCGGCCGGCACGCCGTTCGCCCAGAGCAGATAGCTTGCCAGCCGATGCGCCTCGCCCTGGCCGTCAACACCTCCGGGAACGCGCGCGTGCCACACAGAGAATTCTGCCTTCGCATCCGAAAGCGCCTCGGCGAACCGACCGGGCCGATCAGCCGGCGGCACGGTGCGGAAGAAGTCGACATTGCCCTCGAAGGCACCGGTCCCCGAAAAGGCGAAGGACACGTCTTCGGAATGATCGCGCTGCCAGGCGCCGGTGACCTTCAGGTCGCCGGTGATCGCCCGCGGGATGAACTTGACGTTTTCGACCGCAGCGACGAGGCAATCCTCTCCGTTCGGCGTGCGGTAGACATAATCGTAACGCGAGCCTTCGAGATGAAAGCGTACGCCGGCTTGTCTGCCGGATATGTGCAGCCGCTCCCCTTCGCCGATGACGAAGGTGACTTCGCCGTCACCGACGCGTGCGTCGAGTCGTTCGGGTGAAAGCACGAGCACCGGGGTCACGGCCCTGCCTTCCGCATTGAGAAATTCCACACGGCAGAGACGGCCGAGAGACGGCCGCTCGTCGCCGCCGGCGACGTGCCGAAGATAAAGCGCACGTTCGCCGTCGCGGCCAGGCACGCGCATCATCGAGAGCGTCAGGAACCGGCCCCTGCGGCTGAAGGGCACGGTATCGATGTCGAACAGCATGCCGTTATCCCTTCACCGACGAGCCGACTGCGCCATCCATGATGTAGCGCTGGGCGACGAAGAAGAGGGCGAGCGGCGGCAGGCAGAGGATGACGGTGATCGCCGCGATCGAGGTCACGTCCACCTCGTGCAGGCCCTTGAACATGGAGAGGCCGAGCGTGAGGGTGTATTTCGACTGGTCGTTGAGGAAGATCAACGGGCCGAGATAGTCGTTCCAGGCATTCATGAAGTGGAAGGTGCCGACCAGCACCAGGGCCGGCATCATCAGCGGCAGATGGATGCGCCAGTAGATGTCGAAAGCGTTGGCGCCATCCATGCGGGCCGCCTCGTCGATCTCCATGGGCACAGTCATGATGTACTGGCGCAAAAGGAAGACGAAGAAAGCATCGGCGAAATAGGCGGGCACGATCAAGGGCTTCAGCGTGTTGATCCAGCCGAGCAGGTTGAACTCCATGTAGAGCGGGATCATCTTCACGTCCCACGGGATCATCATGGTGGCGAGCAGCAGGATGAACAGCGGGTCGCGGCCGGGGAAGCGGAAGCGGGCAAAGCCATAGGCAACCAGCGACGACGAGATCAGCTGGCCGATCGTCGACAGCACCACGACGATTACCGAATTGGTGAGGTAGGTGCCGAAGGGCTGCTTGTTCCAGGCGGCGGCAAAGTTCTCCCAGTGCCATTCCGACGGCCAGAAGACTGGCGGGAACTGGTAGAGCTCGGCGGAGCTTTTGATCGCCGTCATGAAGGTCCAGTAGAACGGCGCGATGAACAGCGCCGAGAGCAGGATGAGCGCGGAATAGAGCAGCGTCTTACGCATTGTGCTCTCCATCGTTCTGGCGGACTTCGCCTTCGTAATAGACCCAGGCAGCCGACCAGCGCATGACGCCGAGGCTGAGCAGGAGCACGATGATGAACATCACCCAGGAGCCGGCGGCGGCATAGCCCATGTCGAAATACTTGAAGGCGTTGTCGTAGATGTACATGGCGAAGAAATAGGTGGAGCCGAGCGGTCCGCCCTTGGTCAGAAGCAGCGCGATCGTCAGCTGCTGGAAGGCCGAGATGATCGAGGTGATGAAGGTGAAGAGCAGCATCGGCCCGAGCATCGGCAGGGTGATGAAGACCATCTGCGCCCAGCCGGGAACGCCCGAAACGGTTGCGGCCTCGTAGAGCTCCTTCGGGATGGCTTTCAGGCCCGTCAAGAGGATCAGCATCGTGCCGCCGAGCCCCCAGAGGCTGGCGATGATGATGGCGACGATCGCCAGGTTGGGATCGCCGAGCCAGTTCGGCCCGTCGATGCCGACGAAGGAGAGCATGAAGTTCAAAAGCCCGTATTCCCGGCTGTAGATCCAGCTCCAGATCGTCACCAGCGCGACGCCGGAAATGACGCTCGGCAGGTAGAAGGCGGTGCGGAAGAAGCCGCTGGCGAAGGTAATGTTATGCAACATCAGCGCCAGCAAGAACGACATGACGATGTTGAACGGCACATAGATTGCCGCAAACTTGACCGTAATCCAGAGGCTTTCCCAGAACTGCGGATCCTCGAACAGCATGGAACGATAGTTTTCGAGCCCGACGAACGTGCGTTCACCGACGACGGGCCAGTCGTAGAAGCTCATTGTCAACGAGAAGACGAGCGGGCCAAGCGTGAAGAACAGAAACCCGAGGATCCACGGGGAAATGAACAGATAGGCCGCGATGTGGCGGGCGAAGGCCGAGCGCTTGCGCTTGGCCGCGGCCGGCACTGCGGCTGTTGCATAGGTCATGTCCATCTCCCCGGGCTCCCTTGTCTTACTTGATCAGCCGCTTCGAGCGGGCAACCGCCTCGTCGAGATGCTGCTTGGCATTGCCCTGGTCGATCATCGTCGCCTCGATGGCGCGAGCGAGATTGTCCTGGACCTTGCCCCAGTTGGCGTTCTTCAGGAACGCATGGGTTTCGGTGTTGGAGGTCGCGAGAATGTCGAAGAACGGCTTGTAGATCGGGTCCTTGGTCATGCCCTTTGCTTCCGCAACGCTGGTGCGCACCGGCAGGTCGTTGATGCGCATGGCAACCGCTTCCGGCGAGGAGAAGAACTTGACGAATTCCCAGGCGAGGTCCGGATGGGCCGCATCCTTGGCGATCGAGATCGCCGAAACGCCGAGCGCCGAGTGGGCGGTCTTGTCGCCGAACTTCGGCAGTGGTGCTACGCCATACTTGATGCCGGATGCATCGATGCCGGACTTCGACCACATGGCGCTCTGGAACATCGCGATCTTGCCGCCCTTGAACAGCGTGCTGCCCGACGTGTCGTCGCCGAGGTTCAGCGTGATCGCTTCCTGCTTCTTGGCCATGTCGCCGAACATGTCGAGGACCTGGGCGGCGGCGTCGCTGTTCATGTAGCCGTCGATCTTTTTGCCATCGTCGGAAATGTACTTGGTGCCGTTCGACCAGAGGAACTGCTCGAAATCATAAGGGTCGGGCTTGGCGTCGACGGCAAAGCCATAGACCTTGTTTGGCTCGTCGCGGAACTTGGCAGCCTTGGCGCGCAGGTCGTCCCAGGTCCAGCCGTCCTTCGGTTCCTCGACGCCGGCCTTGGCGAACATGTCCTTGTTGTAGAACACCACCTGGGTGGTGAAGCCCGACGGCATGCCGTAGGTCTTGCCTTCGACACGAACCGTGTTCATCAGGCCCTTCGGGAAATCGTCCGGCTTGATCTCGGCCGCATCCTTGGCGATCAGCTCGTCGAGCGGCTTCAGCGACGTGTAGTATTGCGGGAAGTTCCACATATACATGACATCAGGCGGGTTTCCGGCACCGAAGGCGGCGATCAGCTTCTGATCGTAACCGTCGGCATAGGGTTCGACCTGAACCTTCACGCCCGGATGCTTCTCCTCGAACTTCTTGGCGATTTCCTGCTGGATCGCCAGGCTTTCGTCCGTGTCCCAGGTCGCAAAGCGCAAGGTCTCTTCTGCGCGAGCCGTGGCGGTTCCAGCTATTCCCAGAACCATCAGCGAGCCGATGATCGACTTCCTGTTGAGCATGTTTCTCCTCCTCCTTCGGGTTACGCGACCCGCTTTGCCTTTTCCTGATTGATGAGCGCCTGCGTCTCGCCATCGAGACGTCGGGCAACCGACTGGCCATCGCCGTCGAACAGATGGCAATGCTCGGCCGGCAGACGCAGATGCACGCGCTCG
This sequence comes from Ensifer adhaerens, assembly GCF_000697965.2. Lineage (NCBI taxonomy): Bacteria > Pseudomonadati > Pseudomonadota > Alphaproteobacteria > Hyphomicrobiales > Rhizobiaceae > Ensifer > Ensifer adhaerens. The sequence goes on from NZ_CP015881.1 coordinate 1,353,711, forward strand.
CGGGCGGAAACCGGATGCGTGCCGCGCACGACCGCGGTCATGTCGCCACCATTCTGAAGGCTGATATGGACGTGGCTTTCCGTGCCGAGCCGCTCGACGAGGCGCACGTCGCCGACGAGGTGACCCTCCTCGGCCGAAACCAGCTCGATCTTGTCCGGGCGAATGCCGAGCGTCACCGACTTGGGCTTGGCGACCGGTGCGGCCGAGAGCATTTCGAGCGTGAGCGGATGGGCGAGACCACCGCCGTTGAGCGTCACCGCCGTATCGACCTGCGACGTCACTTCGGTGGTCACGAAGTTCATGCGCGGCGAGCCGATGAAGCCGGCGACGAACAGGTTGGCCGGCTGATAGAAGAGTTCGAGCGGCGTACCGAACTGGCTGACCTTGCCCTTGTCGAGCACAACGACACGATCGGACAGCGTCATCGCTTCCACCTGGTCGTGGGTCACATAGATCATCGTCACGCCGAGACGTTCATGCAGCGCCGCAAGTTCGACGCGCATGGTGACGCGCAGGCCCGCGTCGAGGTTCGACAGCGGCTCGTCGAGCAGGAAGAGCTTTGGCTCACGCACGATCGCGCGGCCGATCGCCACCCGCTGGCGCTGGCCGCCGGAAAGCTGGCGCGGCTTGCGGGCCAGCAGTTCCTTGATGCGCAGGATGTCGGCAGCGCTCTCGACGCGGCGGTCGATCTCGTCGCGTTTCATGCCGTTCAGCGCCAGACCGAAGGACAGGTTCTTGCGCACGTTCATGTGCGGATAAAGCGCGTAGTTCTGGAAGACCATGGCGATGTCGCGCTTGGCCGAAGCGACGTCGGTGATATCGCGATCGCCGAGATGGATCGAGCCGCCGTCGAGATCCTCGAGGCCGGCGATCGAGCGCAGCAGCGTGCTCTTGCCGCAGCCGGACGGACCGAGGAAGCAGACGAACTCGCCGTCGGCGATATCGAGGTTGATACCCTTCAAGACTTCGAGCGAACCAAAGCCTTTGCGCAAATTGTCGATGCGGATCGCTGCCAACGGGCCCTCCCTGCCGGCGGAGCACTGCTGCGGCCAACGGCCGAGTTGCAGCACCAAGTTAAACGTTTATATGCACGATAAAAACGTTTAACTTTCTTGTAAAGCGGAAAATCGCATCGATCCGATTTTGCTGTTGAGAGCAGAGAGCAATGACAAAACGGCCGCCCGGAGGCGGCCGTTTTTGGTCTTTTGTCTCAGACGCTTAGACGCTGAAGCGTATCGTCCAGCGCATCGAGGAAGCGGTCGCAATCCTCGGCGCTGAAGGGCGCCGGCGGCTTCACCTTCAGCACATTGTGGTGCGGTCCCTCGCTGCTCAAGAGAATGCGGTGCTTGCGCTTCATCTCGGCAATGACGAAATCAAGCTCGCGCGCTGCCGGCTCCAGCGTCTCGCGGTTGCGCACCAGTTCGATGCCGTTGAAGAGGCCGTGGCCTCTGACATCACCGATGATCGCGTGTTTGCCGGCGAGCGTCCGCGCCCCGTCCATCAGCCTGTCACCGACGACGCGGCAATGGTTCATTAGCCGCTCGTCGCGGATGACATCGAGCACGGCAAGGCCGATCTCGGCCGAGACCGGATTGCCGCCGAAGGTGTTGAAATACTCCATGCCGTTGGCAAAGGAGGCCGCGATCGCTTCGGTCGTGACGACGGCCGCCATCGGGTGGCCGTTGCCTATCGGCTTGCCCATGGTGACGATGTCAGGCACGACGCCCTGGAGTTCATGCGCCCACATGTGGCTGCCCACGCGGCCGAAGCCCACCTGCACCTCGTCGGCGAGGCAGAGGCCGCCGGCGGCGCGCACATGCGCATAGGCTTCGCGCAGATACCTTTCCGGAAGCGACAATTGCCCACCGGTCCCAAGAATGCCTTCGCTGAAGAAAAGCGCCGGGCGGCGACCATCGGCAGCAAGAACCGCAACCTGGCTGCGCACATCCTCGGCATATTTCCGGCCCGCATCCGCGTCACCATAGCGATAGCGCCCGCGATAGAGGTCCGGCATCTCGGCGACCTTCACATGCAACGCCTGCCCTTCCCCGCCCTTGCCGGCGAACTTGTAGGGGCTGACGTCGATCAGGCTCGACAGGTGGCCGTGATAGGCGTGGTCGACGGTGATGATGTCGCGATTGCCGGTATAGGCGCGCGCCAGCCGGATCGCCAGGTCGTTCGCCTCGCTGCCGGAATTGACGAAGAAGCAGACGTTGAGCGGATCCGGAAACTGCGCGGCGAGCCTGCGGGAATATTCGACCAGCGAATCGTGCAGGTAGCGCGAATTGGTGTTCAGCCGCTGCATCTGCGCCTGTGCGGCCTTGACGACGCGCGGGTGGCAATGGCCGACGTGGCAGACATTGTTGACCATGTCGAGCCAGCGCGTGCCGTCCTCGTCGATCAGATACGCGCCTTCGCCACCGACGATCTTCAAGGGTGTCGCGCTATAGGCGATGCTCAGCGACCGACCAATGCGACGATGGCGTTCACGCACAAGAAAGGCCTTGTCGCGCGGGACGATCACAGAGACCGGCACCGAAAGGCCAAGCACGACGCTCGGGTCCGGGCTCACTTCGCGCCAGACCTGCCATTGATCGCGCACGCCGACGCCATGCATCTGTCCGGCGAGACCGAGATGATCGGTGACGATCTGGAAATGCAGATGCGGCGCCCAGTTGCCGTTTTCGTCAGCGGAACCGAAGGCGGCAAAAACCTCGCCCTTGGCGATCGCCTGCCCCTTGGCGAGCTTGGCAACGCTGTTGCGCGAAAGATGACCGTAGAGCGTCCAGAAGCGCAGACCGCCTTCGACCTCGTGCTCGAGAAGTACGGTCGGACCGAAACCAAAGGCAACCGCGTCGTCGTGTATGTAGGCGACCTTGCCGGCGAAGGGTGCCGAGACCGGCTCGCCCGCCGGCGCGAAGATGTCGACGCCGAGATGCACCGAGCGCCGCGCGCCTTCGATCGCGGTCTCATAGGCGTCGCCCTGGTAGATCCCGCGATCCTCGCCGTAGAGGCCGATGCCGAAGGCGGCGCCTTCGCTGGCGATCTGGGCCATGATGCGGGCTTCAGCTTCCGCCGCATCGAGGCTTGACCATCGCGCGGCCTCCGGGCCGGCGGCGGAGAAATCGCACACCGTCACCTTCGGTTTTTTGACCGAGGGCCGAACGATCGGCGCGAAGTCATGCGCGTTCTTTTCGAGCCAGCGAACCACGGCAGCGGCATGCGGGATCGGCGCGAAGCCGCAGGCATCGCGGATGCGCGCGATGGCGATTGCGCGGTTTTCGCCCTGCAGGCGATTGAGCTCGCGCCAGACATCCTCCTGGCTGACGAGCAGATAGGTATTCTCAGGATTGTCCCGGATCTGCTTTGCCGCCATGCACATGCTGACGGCGTAGCGGGTCTTGACCAGATCGAAGACCAGTTCGACTTCCGCCTCGCTTAGCAGATTGACCTGATGGTAGGCGCCGGCAAGGGCTGCAACCGTGCCGACCGGATCGGGAGACCCGATCAGCGCATAGGCAGAGGCGACGGCGATCTCGATCACGCGCCAGGTCTCGACCATATCACCGAAGTCGAGCAAGCCGCTGACAACGCCATCCTTGTCGAGCAGCACGTTGTAGTCGTTGGCGTCGTTGTGAATGACCTGCTTCGGGCAGGAGGCAAGACGCGGAAGGACCGTCGAAGAAAAGTGCTCGAGGATCGCCTGAACCGCTTCCCGCTTGTCGGCGCCGTCGATCAGTTCCACATGGCAAGCGTGCATGTCGGCGCGGCCGATGTCCCAGGCATAGAGCCGCTTGGCGCCCGCATGGGAGAAATCTTCGAGGCCGCGGTCAAGACCGGCGAGCAGGCGCCCGAGGCTTTCGGCGCTCGCCATGTGGCGAAGCGGCGCCTTCGCCCAGATATCGCCGGGCAGCCAGGCGAGCAGCCGTGCGGTGCGCGGGCCTCGAAGTTCGATCTTGCTGGTGACGCCACCCGAGCGATCGCGAAACGTCCGTGAGATCGGCAGCCCCGAATCCTTGGCGGCGATGTGTTCGAGCACCGCAATCTGCATCTCGAGTTCGTCCGCATCGCCGGCAGCGTGCAGCTTCAACAGATACTCCTGGCCATCGGCAGCCGAGACACGATAGTTGAGATCGTGCTCGCCCTGCAGCGGCGAGAGGCTTGCCTCGATGCCGTAGGTCTCAATGAGCCAGATCCGGATCGTTGCCAATTCCTGCTCGGTTCTCAAATCTCTGTCTGCCATTTCACTGTCCTGTCACCACGAAACCCGGCGCCCGTCATAGGCGCGGAAACTGCCGCTATCGGCCAAACCTGTGCCGTCGATGATCGCCTTCAGCCCGGCAGCACTTGTCGCCACCGAAACGACGGCTTCGCTGCCGCCCATATCCGTCTGCACCCAACCAGGATGCAGCGAGACGACGGAAATCCCGTCGCCCTTCAGATCCTGCGCCAGCTTGACCGTCGCCATGTTCAGGGCCGCCTTGGAGCAGCGATAGGCATAGTCGCCGTCATCATCATCGAGCGTGCCTTCGGCAAGGGAGCCGGCGCGGCTGCTGATATTGGCGACGACGCGATGTTCGCCGGCGCGCAGGTTCGCAAGGAGCGCCCGCGTCACCAGCAGCGGAGCCAGCGCATTGACGCGCATAACGTCGAGAAAATCGCCCGGTTCAAGCGTCGCGAGGCCGCCGGTATCGCCGCGCACGGCCGCATTGTTGATCAGCAGATCGATCGCGACGCCTTGCAGCGACTGACCGAGAGCCTCGATCGATGCGGGATCGGCAACGTCCAGCACCAACCGATCCGCCGAACCTTCGCTCGCGACCGGTCCCCGCTGGCAGGCGATCACCCGCCAGCCGTCTTCGGCGTAAAGCCGCGCGAGTTCTGCGCCGAGCCCGCGGGAGGCGCCCGTGATCAGAACCGTGCGGAGCCTAGCGGTGCTTGATGTCATATTTCCGCTCGATCATGTTGACGAGGCTGGCCGCCGCCAACGTCAGGAAGATGTAGAAGATCGCCGCCGAGTTATAGGGCGCGAACGGCAGGAAGCTTGCCGACTGGAACTCCCGCATGCGCTGGGTGATGTCGCGGATCGACAGGATCGACAGCAGCGACGTGTCCTTGAGGATCGCGATCAGTTCGTTGCCAAGCGGCGGGATGATGATGCGGAAAGCCTGCGGCAGCACGACGAGACGCGCCGTCTGCCAACGGTTGAGGCCGATGCTGCGCGCCGCTTCGACCTGGCCGACCGGGATCGCATTGATGCCCGAGCGGAAGATTTCGGCGAGATAGGCCGAATAGGCGAGTGCCATCGCGACGATGCCGCGCATCAGGTTTGGCGGGTCGAGCACCCCTTGCGTCGCGTCCTTCAACGCCCCGCTCAAGGGCAGGCCGACATAAAGCACGATCACCAGCATCGGAATGCCGCGGATCGTATCGACGATGAACTCCGAGCCGATCGCCAGAGGATGGCGCTGGTGCAGATAGCCGCCGAAAGTGAGAAGGCCAAGGATGATGGCAAGCACGGCGACGGTGACACCGGCGGCACGGTCGCGGTCGTTGAGCGCCTCGGTCTTCCACAGGACCGGCATGTCTGCCGGAGCGGAGGCAGCCGGCAGCAAGGCCCCGGAAACGCCCTCGCCCTTGGCAATCGACGCCAGCGCCTCGGTCGGGCCGACGAAGGTGCGGACCGGCGTTTCCGTCTGCGGCGCGCCTTCATACTGACCGAAACGCACGGCGCTGATGAGCCCCGCCGGCGTATTGGTGATGATGCCGACCTTGCCGTCCAGCGTGCCGGCGAGCACGTAGGTGTCGCGCGGCTGCATGAGGAACCAGCCGGCCGCAACCGCCAGCACCAGGGTGGCGATCGCAAAATAGAGGCTGGTCCTGACGGTTGAGTGCAGTTGCAACAGCCCAACCCAGACAAGGCCCATGAGCGCCGCCAGGATATAAGCTGCGATCGCCGCGCGGATGGTGGTCGCCACACCGGCCGCAAAGGCGATATGGGCGAAGAAGAAGATGAAGACGAGACCCGCACCGTTGACGAGGCCGATGATCCAGCGCGCGATGCGGCGCGACCTTCCGTCAGGAGGAGCATCGGGACGTCTGCTCCAGAAATGAAGACCAAGACCAATCAGCGTGACCCCCAGATAGGCGGGAAACAGCCAGGCCTCGACGCCCTGCACCATGAGATCCGCAGCCTCGGTCAATTGCCGTGGTGTCACGCCCTTTGCGATCAATGTCGACTTGAACGGATCGACGCCATTGGCGACGACGGACGCGATGAAGGGATGGATATTGTGGCCGATGACGAGAACGGCGGCGGCAGCGAGATTGAGGAGCGCCGCCACATTGGCGAGGCGCGGACGCGGCGCCTTGGCGCGCGAGAATACGAGCACCGCGATGCCCGAAGTAAATGCGATCGCCAGCGCCAGAAAGCCAGGCACGAAGGCCGACGAACCGTTTTCGACACCGAGGATCGCCCGCAGCGAGCGCTGATAGTCGCCGGAGGAAATAAACAGGTAGATGATGAAGGGCAGCGCGGTCAGGATGATCAGATTGCTCGGACGCACGCTTCTCAGGAACGACATTCATTCCTCCGGGGGCATAGATTAGACAGACGGAGGACCCGGAGCATGCTCCGGGTCCGATCGGCGTTGAGAACTTACTTCAGGCCCCAATACTTGCTGATCAGCTGGTCGAGCGTGCCGTCGTCCTTGATCATCTTCAGGCCTTCGTTGAAAGCCGCAACATTCTCATCGCCCTTGCGGAAGACGAGGCCGAGCGGGTCAGATTCGAGGTCCTTGATGGCTACGACGAGCTCGCCGGCAAACTCGCGCTCATAGGCAGCGGCATTGGCGCCGTTGATGACGACGCCGTCGACGTCCTTATTCTTGAGCGCGATGATCGCGGCGCTGAACGTGTCGTAAGCAGCGACGTTCTCCTTGCCGACGACGCTTTCGGCGACTTGGGCGTCCGTCGTGTTTGCCTGGGCGGAAAGCTTTCTGCCGGCATTCTTGAACGCGTCGAGCGTGATGCCCTGGTCGTCAGCGCGCATGAGCACAGCCTGGCTGTTGACGATGTAGGGATCGGAAAAATCCATCGCCTTCTTGCGTTCCTCAGTGATCGAGACGCCGGAGGCGACGAGGTCGAAGCTGCCCTGGTCAAGTGCTGCGAAGATGCCATCCCAGCCGGTCGTGATAAATTCGGCCTGGCAGTTGATCTTGGCGCAGACGGCATTGACCACGTCGACATCGAAACCGACCACTTGTCCGGTTGCCGGATCGATGCTCTCCATCGGCGGCGAGGTCGTGTCGGATCCGACCTTCAGCAGTTTGCCGCCGAGGTCGGCGGCATGGGACACGCTCGAAGCAAGGGCTGCTACGGCCAGGGCAATCATCAGTTTCTTCATGGTTCTCCTCCTTGGATGATTAACTTTGGATCAGGCGGCCGCCGAGATTATCGGGCTGGCGCGCGATCAGTGTCGGCCTGAAGACCTGCCGCAACGCGTCAGGGTCCTCCCCCTCCATGCGGCGCAGCAGGAATTGCCCGAGCGTGCGACCGAGCACCTCGATCGGCTGATAGAAAGTCGTGATCGGCGGCGTGAAATAGGCGCTGACGTTGATGTCGTCATAGGCGATGACGTCAACATCGACGCCGACCTGGCGTCCGAGGCTGCCGAGCCCCGAGAGCACGCCGAGCGTGGTGGATTCGTTGATGCAGACGAAGGCGGTCGGAGCGTCGTCGAGCTGCAGGAAATCGATCACCGTCTGCCGGCCGAAATGGGTCGAGAGGTCGCCTTCGGCAATCAGATCCATCGGGGCTTCCAGGCCGGCCTCGCGAAACGCCCGGACGAAACCGTCGATCCTGTCGAGCGCGTAGGAAAGCCGCCGCTCCGGATTGACGAGCGCGATCCGCCGGTGGCCGCCGGCGATCAGCCGCGCGGTCGCCGCATGCGCTGCCCATTCGTTGTCGATGTCGACATGGGCATAGTTGAGATCCCCGCGGCAGCGCCCCATCGAGACGAACGGGAAATCCTCAGCGACGAGCAGATCGATGCGCGGGTCATCGGCGAGAATACCGGAGAAGATCAGGCCATCGGCAAGCCCCTGATCGACGATGCGGCGCGCCGCGTCCGCGCCATCGGCCGCGTCGCGGATCACGTGCACCGACATGCGGTAGTCGGTGCCATCGAGTGCCTGGCTGATGCCGCTGAGGGTCTGGGTGTATTCGACGCCGTCCCATTCATAGTCGCGTGCCGCAGTCACCGGCATCAGCACTGCGGCCTGAAAGCTCTTGCCGGTGCGAAGCGCCATGCCGCGGGCGTTGGCCTGATAGCCGACCTCACGGGCTGCCTTGTAGATGATGTCTCTGGTCGCCGGCGCGACCACCGGGGATTCGCGCAAGGCCTTCGAGATCGTTGCGATGGAATAGCCCGTCATCTCGGCCAGGGTCTTGATCGTCGGCGTCGGCGTGCGCCGCGCCCTGTGCATCTCAGTCGCCATGCACCCTCCCAGGCCTCGACCTCTCCTGAACATAGAGGTAACAGCCAATAAAAACGTTTTCAAGGAAAATAAAAACGTTTTTATTTTCGCGTCGCAACAAGCCGCAGCGCGATACCGGACGCGCGCATCTACGTGCCTAGAACCATAGGGAGGTGATCTAAAGAGTGAATACGCCGCCCGTTAGTGAGCGGTGTAGGCGCCGTCAACGAGATGAACGCTCCCGGTGATGAAACTCGCCTGCTCGGACAACAGGAAACAGATCAGGGCAGCAACCTCATCCGGCGTACCGAGACGACCCATCGGCTGCAGAGACATCATGCGCCTGTTTTTTGCCACGTCAGCATTTTCCGCCGAGAGCGGCGTGTCGATCCAACCAGGCGCCACGGCATTGATACGAATTCCCGTTCGGGCATATTCGATTGCAGCAGCCTTCGTCAGCCCAACCACTGCATGCTTGGCGGCCGTGTAGGCGGCTGCGGCCGGCAGAGCGACAGCGCCCAGAATGGAAGAGGTATTGACGATGGCACCCCCGCCCTGAGCGACCATGGCCGCGATCTCGTACTTCATACAATAGAAGACGCCGTGCAGGTTCACATTCATCAATGCGTGCCAGCCATCAACTGGATAGTCGGCGGTCGCCTTGCGGACCCCATCGACGCCGGCATTGTTGACCGCCAGATGCAGACCGCCGCAGGTCTTAACAGCGAAGGCAACCAGCTTTTCCACGGCGGCAGCGTCAGCAACATCGACGGCAACGTCGTGGGCTGCGCCCCCCTTCGCGCGAAGCTCCGCAACGATGTTGCGCGCGCCCTCAGCGTCGACGTCGGCAGCCACCACTTCTGCCCCCTCGGCAGCGAGTTGCCGACACACGGCTGCGCCAATTCCCGAACCCGCGCCAGTCACGAGCGCTACCTTGCCAGCGAAGCCTAAATTCATGCTGCCATTCCTAATTTACATGTTTCGACCCGTCGAGCGTGCACGACATCGCAAGTCATTTCATGGGCGCACATCAGGCCCCGATCTTCCAACCTGGCTGATGCAACTACACACAAGAATCGCAGCAAATTTTAATCCAATCCATGCATCACACCCATCCTCTCGTTCCAGATATACAATCCTTTTCGTTCATCCCTGGGACGCAGAAAAAATATTAAGCGTCATCTGATTATCTGCTTGCAAGCCTCACTTGATTCATTGGAACTTGGCCAGGCAATATTGTAATGCTAGAAAGATTCGGGGCGTACCATTTTTCTCAGCAGGTAAAGATGGACAATCACCGCATTACACGGAGACTCCTGTTAACCGGCAGCCTTGGCTTGTTGGCGGGATGCAGTTCAACTTGGCAAGGCGTCTCCTTTCCGTCCCTATACGGCGGCACCCCGGGCGTTGATCGTCGCTACCGAAAACGGCACGTCCGATATGACGGCAACGAGCCGGCCGGAACGATCCTTGTCGACACATCGCAACGCTACCTCTACTCGATCGAAAGTGGTGGATGGGCGATGCGCTACGGAATCGGCGTCGGAGAAGAAGGCCTGACCCTCAAGGGGCGGGCAGTTGTCGGTCGAAAGGCGGAATGGCCGACATGGACACCGACGGCAAGCATGATCCGACGCAAGCCGGAATTGGCGCAATACGCCGGTGGCGTTACAGGCGGCCCTCACAACCCGCTAGGGGCGTCGGCTCTATACCTTTATCGCAATGGACAGGACACCAAGTTCCGGCTCCACGGTACAAATGCGCCCTGGACAATAGGGCAAGCCGTTTCCAACGGCTGCATCCGCCTCACCAACGAGGACATCGTCGACCTATACGCACGGACACCGATTGGAACTTCGGTATTGATCATTTGAAGCCGTACTCTATCTGAGTTTGACATTGGAGTAGGGGCCAGCACGCTTTGATGGATTATTTAAACTTCGGTAACGATAAACCGACCAACGAGCGTGTTATTTCTGCACTAGGACGAATCTCGAATTACCGGTAATACTATGAATGTAGCCTTCGAATAACCATTCCGACAACAGAGGAAAGGAAATATTGATGAGCCGAATTCTAATCGTGACAGTTGCGTTGCTTTCCGTGGCCAGCCTCGCCGCTTGCGGGACAATCGGTAAAGGCAAAGGCAAGGCGCCACCACCGGTGGCTGAAGAACCAGCGCCCGTTTACAAATAGTCACTGACCTTAGTTCGGGGAGGACCTCACAGTCCTTCCCGCCCTGTCTGACCGTGGCCGGCTTGGCCACATTTCGCGACGCGGATCGAAAGCCACCAGTGGCGCATTCGCAGCCTGATCAGAATTTGGGAGAGATGGCGCAGAAATGACTCGTTCACGAGGTCGTATTTCGTTCGCCGTCCTAGCCGCAATCGCGGTTACGGCGTGTCAATCGCAGGACAAGGGCCCTCAGCCGCGATTCGTCTCAAGCTATGCGGGCACCACGTCACAACAGCGCGATCAGGGCTATTTCATTGAATTCCGCTCTCGTTATGCGCTCAGTTACGGTCACTCCTACGTAATTTTTGGCCGGCTCAGCAAGTCTGGAGCGATGATCAGTCCAGAAGTTGCGGGGCTTGCACCCGCGACAAGCGACACTGCTCCCTATGTTATTGGCCACCTTTTGCCGGTTCCGGCCGAAACTGGCGTCAGTGACGGTGATCTGGAGGAACAGTACAGGTCCGCGAGCTGGCGCGTCATGTTGACGGAAGCGGAGTATCGCGACGTCGTTGCCAAGATCCGAAAGCTCAAGTCCGAAGCCCGCTTCTGGCAGGCGTCAATCTACAACTGCAACGCTTTCGTCGCCGACATCGCCCGCTCCATGGGCTACAAGACACCAGGCATCTGGCTCAGGCCCCAGCAGTTCATCACGAGACTACGCGAGATGAACGGCGGATAGGCTGAAAGAACACGCGCACCCCTCCGAACGGTCAACAAGGACCGCTTGCGCCATCATCGGCTGCCATCACCACCCTTGGCTGCTGATTATGGGTATCGGCTGGCCGTCGACGTTTCGGTACCTTGTCAGGTCGAGGCGGCGCGTGGCAGTCTCACCTACGCTTGCCGCTTCGGTGATCGAACCCTGCAGCAAAAGAGCTTGAGTGAAACAACGTGAACATGTCTGTCGCTTCCATTGGCGAAATCGTCTGGGTCATAGGCATCATTGCCTGGTACGTTATCCGTTATCCCTTTGAGCGCCGGGCAAAGCGCGTGCGGGTGATGAGCAGTCGTCGCTCGGCGAGCGATACGATCGGTCTGGCCGCTGCGTTGGCGGGCCTTGCGATTTTGCCCGGATTGTATGTTGCAACGGGAATCCCCGCTTTCGCCGACTATACGGGGCGCCCATGGTCGGTGGGTCTTGGCGGCGTCATCTTCGCCTTGGCTCTATGGACGTTCCGCCGCACCCACAAGGAACTCGGCCGAAACTGGTCGATCTCGCTGGAAATTCGCGAAAAACATCAGTTGATCTGCGGGGGCCCTTACGCCCTCGTGCGCCATCCGATGTACACCAGTTTCCTGCTCATGGGCGTTGGCCAGCTGTTTCTGCTGTCGAACTGGGTGGCTGGCCTCGTGGGTGTCCTTGGCTTCGCTGTGCTTTTCTTCCTGCGTGTAAGCAAGGAGGAGCGCCTGATGCTGGAATTCTTCGGGCCCGAATATCGCGCTTACATGGACAGGACGAAGCGAATTATACCCTATATCTATTAGAGGTGGCACTATGCGCGGCCGACCGATCAAGCTTTCCGCCGCACGACGCCTCGTCGGCGATCTGATGCGATTTTCCATCGGCGTGCCGCGGGTCACGGTGCAACGGCAGATGGACATCAGCGCGTTGCACAAAGCCCGGGCAGGCCGACCTGACCGGCCATCGTGGATGGTGTTGTTTCTCAAGGGTTACGGGTTACTCTCGATGGAGACACCCGAGTTTCGCCGGGCTTATGTCAAGCTTCCGAGACCGCAACTCTATGAGTATCCCGGAAGCATCGCGTCCGTGGCGCACGAGCGCGAGCACGAAGGCGAACGGGTCGTCCTTCTCAGCACGATCAAGCAACCCGAGAGGCGGTCCCTTGCCGAATTGAGCGCCCTGCTCCAGGAGGCCCGGTCCCGCCCCGTGCTCGAGATCAGGGAATTCCGGCGGGCGTTGAAGATTGCACGCCTGCCCGCGCCGTTGCGGCGGCTGCTGATGTGGCTCAGCCTGAACATGGGGCGCCAGCGCGGCCACCGCTTCGGCACCTTCCAATTGTCGGTCTATTCCGGCCTGGGTGCGGAGTCGCTCAATCCGCTGACGCCTTTGACGACCATCTTCAACTATGGGCCGATCGGTGACGACGGATCGGTCACGGTCAGGATCCACTATGACCACCGTGTCATGGACGGCGCCAATGTCGCGCGAGCCCTGGCTCGTTTCGAGGAAATATTGAACGGCGAAATCGCCGACGAGGTGGCAGAGCTTTCCGAACTCGACCAGCCGCCAATCGCTACGCCGGAGCCATCGGCATGACATCGCAGCAGTCACCACGACCCGCCATTGTCGTTGTCGGAGCGTCCCGGGGCATAGGCAGGGCAATTGCAGAGCTTGCCGCACGAGACGGCGCGCCGGTCGTTCTGGTCGCGCGATCCATCGAAAGCTTGCACGTCGTGCAAGCCGCGATCGAACAGGCGGGCGGCGAGGCATTCTCCCTGCCGGTCGATCTGGCCTCGCCCGATGCCACGCGCATTCTCGACGAATTTCTTTCGCGCGAAGGCCTCGTCTGCGACGTTCTTGTCAACAGTGCCGGCTATGGCCTGCGCGGCGCGGCGACCGCTTTGCCGATTGCCGACCAGATTGGAATGATCGACGTCAATGTGCGTGCGCTTGCGGCCCTTACTTTGCACCTGTTGCCGGGCATGGTCGCGCGCGGCCGCGGCGGCATCATCAATCTAGCCTCGGTCGCGAGTTTTACGCCCGGCCCGTACATGGCAATGTATTATGCGAGCAAAGCCTTCGTTCGTTCGTTCTCCGAAGCGCTATACCAGGAGACGCGAAGGACCGGCGTAACTGTGACCTGCGTTGCGCCGGGACCGGTATCGACCGAGTTCCTCGAAAAATCCGGCGCCAACAGGGCTGCCTTGTTCAAGGCGCTCCCGAAAGCCACTCCGGAATACGTGGCAAAATGCGCCTGGCGCGGCTTCAAGGCGCGCCGGCGGCTGGTCATTCCCGGCATTTCCGCCAGGCTGGCAATCCTGATGGCGGGCCTCCTTCCCTCCGCAGCGCTCTTGCCGCTTGTTGGTCGTCTGCAACTGCGCGGCAACGACCCCTGCCCCTGCGGATCTGGCAAGCAACTGAAGCACTGCTGCCGCGCAGGCCACGCCAAAGGCGGAACGGCCCCGGCGTGATCCGGCTCCGCAGCCTGCTTCTCGTCACGTCCTTCGCCAAAGGGCGCAGGGAACGGACTTCGATCGATGGCCACGATCAGTGGGCTGCGGCGCCAGCGGAGAGGAAATTTGCCTCCCACTCACTTTCCGGAATTTCGTCACCAACCTGAAACTCAAATGCGGCGACGCTTTTGATATCCGGCGCCACGGCGCAGCCAAACTTGATATTGAACCAGCGCCCCTTGCTGCGAAAGGCGGCGCCTTCCGCACGGAGGTTCCGCCCAGCCAAGACGATATCCGACGTGGCGTAGGCGACGAGCAGGTCGGGGGTAAAGTCGACGCGCCAGCGATGAACCTGCTCCATCGCCTCGAGATTGCAGAGCTGGACGATCTGTTCATCGGCGGCGAGCTGTGACAGCCCTTCCAGCGCCTGTCTGCTGCGTGGATCAGCCAGTATCGCCGCCGAGAAGAACCGCTTCGCTTGCACCATCGGCTGGGCAGCCGGCGGCAGCGTGGCTGTTTCCGCAGCAGGCGCCGTCTCCGGAACGGAATGCGCGACGGGCGGCGCATTTTGCGGTCCGAGCGCGGGCTGCACCACCTCAGGGCGTGGGGGTGGCAATTCCAGTATCTGAACGGCGATCCCCTCGTCCGGGCTCGGAACAGGTGGCCGTGGTGACGGGAGGAGGAAAAGCACCGCCACGGCGAACGCATGGAGGATGAGAGCAAGCGTTAGGCTTGGCCAGATCGGTGTCTCATTGCGACGATGCTTTACTGCTTGCACCGATCAGATCATCCCATGCGCGACATTAGGGCCGGAAGCATCACGACGACGGCTCCTGACGCAGGCGACACTAACAGCAACTCGAAGATAGAAAAGCCGCCGCCAACAACCTGTCAGCGACGGCTCGAAATCCTGGCCTGGGCTACGCCCGGTATCAATCCATGTCGTCGTTGTCGGGCGCGCTCATATGGTCGCGGTTGCCGTAGATGATCTCGCGCTTGCCGACGTGGTTCGCCGACCCGACGAGGCCTTCCTTTTCCATGCGCTCGACCAGCGAGGCAGCACGGTTGTAGCCGACGCCAAGGCGGCGCTGGATGTAGGAGGTCGAGCACTTCTTGTCGCGCAGGACCACCTTGACGGCCTGGTCGTAAAGTTCGTTGCCGTCTTCCGACGCAAGCGCGCTCTTGTCGAAGACCGGGGACTCTTCCTGCGGCTCTTCTTCCTCTTCTTCCGCCGTGACGGTGTCGAGGTATTCCGGGCGTCCCTGCGTCTTCAGATGTGCGACGACGTGTTCAACCTCAAGATCCGAAACGAACGGGCCATGGACACGGGCGATACGTCCGCCGCCCTGCATGTGCAGCATGTCGCCCTGGCCGAGCAGCTGTTCGGCACCCTGCTCGCCAAGGATCGTGCGGCTGTCGATCTTCGAGGTCACCTGAAACGAGATGCGGGTCGGGAAGTTCGCCTTGATCGTGCCGGTGATGACATCGACCGAAGGACGCTGCGTCGCCATGATCAGGTGGATACCGGCAGCACGCGCCATCTGCGCCAGCCGCTGGATCGCGCCTTCGATTTCCTTGCCGGCGACCATCATCAGGTCGGCCATCTCGTCGACGATGACGACGATGTACGGCATCGGCGCCAGGTCCATTTCCTGCTGTTCGAACAGCGGCTCGCCGGTGCCCTTTTCGAAACCGGTCTGCACCGTGCACATCACCGGTTCGCCCTTTTCACGGGCAGCGGCAGCGCGCTGGTTGTAGCCGTCGATATTGCGCACACCGAGCCGCGACATCTTGCGGTAGCGGTCTTCCATCTCGCGCACGGCCCACTTCAGCGCCATGACCGCCTTCTTGGGGTCGGTTACGACGGGGGTGAGCAGATGCGGGATGCCGTCATAGACGGAGAGTTCGAGCATCTTCGGATCGACCATGATCAGGCGGCACTGATCCGGGCTCAACCGATAGAGCAGCGACAGGATCATGGTGTTGATCGCGACCGACTTGCCCGAGCCGGTGGTGCCGGCGACGAGCAGATGCGGCATCTTCGCAAGCTCTGCAATGACAGGCTCGCCGCCGATCGTCTTGCCCAGGCAAAGCGCCAGCTTGTAGCCAGTCTTGCGGAAATCGACAGATTCGATCAGCTCGCGGAAATAGACGGTCTCGCGGGTGGCATTCGGCAGTTCGATACCGATGACGTTGCGGCCGGGCACGACCGCGACGCGGGCCGAAAGCGCCGACATGGAGCGGGCGATATCGTCGGCAAGGTTGATGACGCGCGACGATTTCACACCGGGCGCCGGCTCGAATTCGTAGAGCGTGACGACCGGGCCGGGGCGAACATGGATGATTTCACCCTTGACGCCGAAATCTTCGAGCACGCTTTCAAGCAGGCCGGCATTCTGTTCCAGCTGCTCCTGCGTCATGAAGAAGCCCTGACCGACGGGCGCTTCCTGCAGTAGGTCCTCGGATGGGAACTCGTAGCCGTCGGCGCTCGGCGCGCGGTCGGTCGAGCCGATGGCCGGCATGTTGCTGGGCGCGCGGGTGACCTGCGCCGGCATGGTGATGGCCGCCTTCGTGGCAACCGGCGCCGGCTGTTCGATTTCGACCGGTTCGACGTCAATGATTTCAGCGGCGGCCACAGACACCGGTTCTTCAGCCATGGCAACCGGAGCTGGCGCAACGTCGGCAACGGCCTCAGCGGCGGCGGCGGGCGGTTGCTGTGCTGGCACATCCTCCGGCTTTGCGCCGCGGACATCGACAACGCGGAACAGCGAGGTGATCGCCGTCGGCGGCATACGGCGGATTTCAACCGGGCGCACGGGCGCTGGCGGCGTGACCGCAATAGGCGCAACGGCGACGGGAGCGATGGCGGGCGTCATCGCAACCGGGGCTGGCGTCTCGACAAAGGGCTTCGGATGGGTGGCTTCCGTGCCGGCAACCTCAGCATCGTCGGCCGGGCCGAATTCGAAGAAGGCGAAATCCGACAGGAAGACAGAATGCGCAGCGCCCTGATCGACGGAAGCGTCGCCTGCCTGAGCGGGCGCGGGTTGGACTTCGGCGACCGGCGCGGAAACGGCGATCTGCGTCGTCAGAACGGGCGCAAGGGCTACGCCCTCGTCGGCCGGAGCTTCGACACGCGCGAGCATGGCCGGCTCGATCGTGTTTTGCGCGGCGGTCCAAGTGGGCAACTGGTTGGTCAGCATGCGCAACAGTTCGGACGGGCTGTAGGACGGCAGCGCGACCTCGGCCAGCGGCGCCTCGTCAGCAGCAACGGCCGAAGCTTCCGTCTGTACCGGCTCGACCGTGGCCGTCGCGACGGGCTCAACGGTTTCCACCAAGACCGGAGCAGGCTCCGCCGCCACCGCGACGATCGCCTCTTCGACTTCGGTTGCCGTTTCGCCTTCTTCGACCTGCGGCGCGCGTCGCTTCATGAATTCGCGCTCGGGCGTGCGGGTGAAGCGCACGTTCGGCGCCAGGAAGAAATGGCTCTCCCAGGTGGAATCGCCGTAGTGGCCGGCAATCTCCGAAAGGGTCGGCAAGGGTTCGCTCATCGTCGACGTCACCTGTGCAGGAGCGTAGGCGGAACCCTGCCCATAGAGGCGGGTCGCACGGCTCGTGGTTTCAGCCTGCTGGTTCGCCGGCCGGCGAGGCGCCGCCGGCGCCTCGTACAACTGATAGGGGTCGGCGGGTTCCGCCTCATGGGTGGGCATACCGCTCAACGCATCATCCTGCGGACCATCGAAATAATCCGCCTGGTTTGCATCATGCAAAGCAGCCTGTGAGAAGTTTGTCCTGGGAATACGCATGGGTCCTGGAAGAGCTAGAGACATCGCCGCGGGGCCTTCTAAGCGATAGGAAATGAAGGTTAACAAGTCCCTTCCAACGCCCCGTTTCGAACCGGGATCCGTGGTCGATTGCTGCCTTTCTGTGGGCTCCATGCAACGGCAATGCCCGACGCCCCAAGGCCGCCGCGACATCCCGTCGCCGGCCTCACACGGCCGAAAATATTTCTTGGATGGGGGCGACAGCGGCGATCGCACGGGGATGCTCGCGGCGGCCTACCATCGGCTCCGCCGGGAAAACGAATCGGGCCTGCGTGAGAGCGTCACGCAGGCCCGATTGGAACTTTCAGAAGGGCAGACTTCGTTCAGCCTTCGCGGCCCGCCGCGAACACCGCATGCTGCTTGGCAAGCAGTTCGACGACCTCGTCGATGAAGGCTGGATCGACATCGACTGAGAACTCGATGCGGGCATTCTTGCCGTCGCGCTTGAGCTTGGCAAAGGCGCGTCCGCCGGCGTCGACCAGCGTCTCCGGCTTGGCCGCTGCGTCCGGCTTCGGTTTGCGCGACAGGCGCGCGAAGACGATCTGGAACCGCTGGTCGCTTTCGGCTTCGAGGAAGCGGCGCGAGCGGCACTCCTCCTGCGCCAGTTCGACGGTCACCATGTCCTCAAGCAGCGCGCCGAAGGCCATCCAGCGTTCGCGGCCGACCTTCGGTGCCGGGCCGATCGCGCGGGCAATCGCCGGCGGCACGCCTTCGGCCACCTGCAGGAGGCGCGACAGCTCGCTCTTCTGCACGGCGAGCGCCTCGCCGATCACCTTCCGGTCGAAGCCGCGGTCGGCGAGCGCCGACGCAAACATGGCACGCTCGATGAAGGACAGGTTGCGCCGCTCGGCGTTTTCCTTGCCCTGCGCCAGCACCAGCTCGTCGTCAGTCAGCGGCCGGACGATGGCCTTGACCTTGGTGCCGAGGCTGCGCACGGCATTGAGACGACGATGGCCGTAGGCGGTCTGGTAGCGGCCTTGCTTCTGCGGGTGCGGGCGCACGAGGATCGGCGACTGCTGGCCGCTGTCGCGGATACTGTCGGCGAGCGCCAGGAATTCCGGATCGTCGGTCTCGCCGTCGGTCAGGCGGTCGCCGACGAAAGACGCATCGATCAGCTCCGGATCAAGCTCGACGACGCGCTCGCCCTGATGCAGGGCCTCGCGCAGCGCGCGGGCCTCTTCCGCCTCGCGGGTGATACTCCCAAGCGAAAGCCCCATGGCCTTGATCGCGCCGGAGGCGGCCCGCGGCACGTCGGCCTGGGCGGCGGGGACCACGACTGGCTTTGCCGGCTGCACGCTTGGTGCGGCGGGCGCCTTGTCATCCGCTTCCGCGGCAGGCGCCGCCGGGGCGACATTGCCGGAAAAGAGTGCGCGCAGTTCGTTCTTGCGGTTGCCAGCCATGTCGGTCAGCGCCCCCAGGCCGCGTGAATGAGCGTTTCGATCTCGCCGTTGACGGCGTTCAGCGATTCGATCGCGCGGTCATAGGTGGCGCGGGTAAAATTCTCGCGTCCGACCTCGTAGAGCGTCTGCTTCGTCAGGCCGGCATCGGAAACCGCGGTGGACTTCACCATGGCCGAGGTCAACACCCGGTCGCCGAAGAGCGAACGCATGAAGCCGACAATCTGGGCCTGCGGCCCGTCGTTCGGCTCGAAGCGGGTGACGAGGTAGCGCAGGAAGTCGAAGTTGAGTTCGCCACCGGCCTCGCGCACGACGCTCAGGAGGTCCGACGTCATGTAGAGAAACTGGTTCATCGAGGCGACGTCGAGCATCTGCGGATGCACGGTGACGACGACGGACGTCGAGGCGCAGAGCGCTGACAGCGTCAGATAGCCGAGCTGCGGCGGGCAGTCGATGATGACGACGTCATAGTCGTCGGCGACGCTCGCAAGGGCGGCCTGCACGCGGGCGAAGAACAGCGGGCCAGCGTCCGTGCCATTGTGACGGGCGCTCAGTGCCTGCGGCGTCGTGTGCTCGAACTCCTGCAGTTCGAGATTTCCCGGCACGAGATCGAGGCCGTCGAAATAGGTCTTGCGGATGATGTCCTTCAACGGCCGCGCCTCGGCGTCGTAGCGGATCGCGCCATAGAGCGTGTCGTTGCCGGTAAGGTCGAGTTCCGGCTGGTAACCGAAGAGTGCGGACAGCGAGGCCTGCGGGTCGAGGTCGACGGCGAGCACGCGGTGGCCGGTCAACGCCAGATATTGCGCGATATGCACCGACGATGTGGTCTTGCCGGAGCCGCCCTTGAAGTTGGTGACCGAGATCACCTGCAGGTGTTCGCCTGCTTCCGCATCGCGCCACTTGAGATAGCTGCGCGCCTTGGCGGCGTTGCCCTTGGCAAGCGCCTGTTCGGCCAAGTGCCGGCGAAGCGCATTGATGTCGGAGAGTGAATAGGAGCGGCGGCCGCCAAGCCCGGTATCGGGCTGCGGACCTTCACCCGCAAGCGAGAGCTGGCGCAGATAGCCGTCAGAAACGCCGATCAGCTTGGCCGCCTCGCCCGAGGTGAAGCTGCGCAATGTCTTCATCGCCGTCGGCGCGAACAGGCGCTCGCGCATCGCCTTCAACTGTTCGGAAAGCGCGCGGGCATCGGCCGCGATCGCTTCGTCGGCCGGACGGCGTGCCTGGGAGTGACCCGCGTCCTGTCTTGCCTGGGTTGCCGTCATATTCATTCTGCCATACTCCTTGCGCGTGTCAGCGGCCCAACGGCGCCACATCACGCTAACAGAGATTCAATTCAAATACGGCCAATCGGCACTTATTCGGAAAACTCCGTAACAGAGATGCCGGAGCCTGCGATTCGCGTCAAGAGTCTGGCGCCATTCAAAGGCGCGTGCACTCGCCGGGCAGACGTTCCGGACGCCGACAAAACGAAACGCCCGCGGGGTGGCGCGGGCGTTTGCAGGCATCGAAAAAATGATTTCAGAGTTTCGGACCGATATGATCCGGGATCGGGCATTGGTAGGGCTTGCCCTGGGTCTTTTCACGCCACTCGGCCTTTGCCCGTGCCAAAAGATCGGCATCGAGGATCAGGTCGAGGCCGGTCGTGGCCAGTGATTTTGCCGCGTGGGCGAAAGCCTTGTGGGCGGCCGGGCTCTTGCCCTGCGCCACCACCTGCCAGGTGTGCGGCGCCGTGCCGATCGCCCAGGCGGGCGCCCAGCATTGCGCGGTCGGCGTGATCCAGCTGACGTCGCCGACATCGGTCGAGCCGGCGCGGAAATGCGACTGGCCCTCGAAATCGCGAAGGCCGAGATGCAGACCGGTCGAACCGTCCATGCGGCTGTTCGCAAAAACATCGCCCTTGATTTGGTAAAGCCGGATGCTGCTCGAGATTGCTTCCTGCGTCAGCGTCTTCTGGATGTCCTTGGCAAAGGCGATATCGGCCTCGTCGAAGGGAACCGGCCCGAGCGCCACCATGTTGTCGTGGATCGCCGTTTCCAGCGCGATGTTGGGCAGCAGGTTGGTCGCCGCCCGGTCAAAGACGATCTCGACCTCGGTTTCGGTCATCATCGCCGCCCCCTTGGCGATCTTGTCGATGCGGGCAGCGAGCGCTAAGGCCTCCGGCATCTGCGGCGCCCGCACGAGATAGAGCGCCTCGGCGCGGGCCTGGACGACGTTTGCCGCCTTGCCGCCGGCATCGGTGATCGCATAGTGCACGCGGCAATCCTGCGGCATATGCTCCCTCAGGAAGTTGACGCCGACATTCATCAGTTCCAGCGCGTCGAGCGCGCTGCGGCCGAGATGGGCACCGTTCGATGCGTGCGCGGCGACGCCCTTGAAGCGGTAATAGATTTCAAGAACGGCGAGATTGTTGGTCGAGCGTACGCCGTTGAAGGGTGCCGGGTGCCAGGTCAGCGCCGTATCGACACCCGCGAAGATGCCGGCGCGTGCCATGAAGGTCTTGCCGGAACCGCCCTCCTCGCCGGGGCAGCCGTAATAGCGCACCGTACCCGGCAAGTCGTTTTCCTTGAGGTAGCGGGCAAGCGCGACGGCAGCGAGCAGCGAACCCGTGCCGAGCAGATTGTGACCGCAACCATGGCCCGTACCGCCCTCAGTGAGCGCTTTCGCCTCGGCGACGCCGGCCACCTGGCTCAGACCCGCAAGCGCGTCGAACTCACCAAGAAAGGCGATCACCGGCAGGCCCTGCCCGCTCTCGCCGACGAAGGCGGTATCGATGTCCGCCAGTCCGCGCGACACGCGAAACCCATGCTTCTCCAGCATGGCGATCTGCGTCGCTACCGACTTTTCCTCATGAAAACTCAGTTCCGCATGGTCCCAGATCGCGTCGCTCATTTCGGCGAATTCGGGCTTCAGCGCTTCGATCGTGTCGACAAGGGCGGTCCGGGCGGCTGGATTTGGCATCAATCATCCTTTTGCGACGGCGCGGGGCGCGGTCGCATCAGCAGTTTTGTCTAAGGAGGTGCGGAGGGCGACAAACGGCCGCCATCCGCTGGAGAGAAAGGACTACGCCCGCATCAGTCGTCGAGCGTCACTTCCCAGAGGCGGGTGTTGGACTGCCAGACCGGCTGGCCGTGCAGCTTCTTGGTGGCGCCCCAGATGTCGACCATGTCGTACATGAAGATGCCGGGGACCTCGTCGAGCATCAGCTGGTGGAACTCGTCGAAGATCGCCTGGCGCTTGGCCTGGTCGGCCTCGACATAGGCTGCCTTCATCAGTTCAACCGCCTTCGGGTTGTCCCACATCAGCGAGGCGTTCTTGTCCTTGTTGCCGACATAGAAGCTGTACATCAGCGCCGGATCGAGACGCGGCGACACCGACTGCGAGATCACCTGATAGTTGCCGGAGCGGCGGCGATCGACCTGGGTCGCATAGTCGAGCACTTCGATCTGCACGTTGAGGCCCACCTGCTGCATCATCGCCTGGGCGACGACGGCAGCGGGGAAGCTCGGCACGTTGCCGCGCTTGTTGGCGATGATGGTGATCGGCTCGCCGTTGTAGCCGGCATCAGCCAGGTTCTTCTTCGCTTTTTCGAGATCCATCGGGATCTTCTTCTTCTGGACGTCGGAGTAGAAGATCGAGTCGGCCGAGACCATCGATGCGTTGGCTTCGCCGGTGCCGTTGGAAACAGCGGCGACGAGCTGGTCGAGGTCGAGCGCTTCGGCCATCGCGCGGCGAACCGCAACGTTGCTCAGGATCTTGTCGCGGGTCTGGAAGTAAAGCAGGTTCTTGCCGTTGTTGCGCTTGACGATGAGTTGCATCGTGTCGCTGTCCTTGAACTCGGCAATGAGATCGGCCGAGACTTCGGCGGTGTCGAGCGCGCCCGAAAGCAGGCCGGTCTTCACGGTCGAGGCGTCCGGGATCACCATGAACTTGATGCCGTCGACGAGCGGCCGCTTCGAGCCGACCATGCCATCGGGCTTGCCGTCATTGGCGGGTGAGACGTAGTCGGCGTTCTTTTCGAGCCGGACATATTCGCCCTTCTTCCATTCCGCCCACTTGAACGGGCCGGTGCCGATGGGCGCAGTGTAAGCGCCGTCTGCGCCGACGGAATCTTGGGAGACGATGCCGGTGTAGCCGCATTCCGGCCGGGCCATCAGGCCGAGAAAGACGGCCGAAGGCTTCTCGATACTCATGGTGACGGTGGAGGCGTCGGCTGCGGCGACGCTCGTCACCTTGATCGACTTGCTGCCGTCGAAGTCGCCGGCGCAGGTCCACTTGGTCTCCGGCTTCATGTAGCGGTTCCAGTTCCAGACCACGTCTTCCGCGGTCAGCGCCTTACCGTTGTGGAACTTCACGTCGTCTCGCAGCTTGAACGTATAGATCAGGCCATCGGGCGAAACCTCGAAGCTTTTCGCGAGCAGCGGCTTCACTTCGCCGTTCTCGGCGTAGCCGACCAGACCTTCGACGATGTGGAAGATCACCGAGTCGGTGTTGCCGTCGCGGTTGACGCCGGGCTCGTTGCTGCGGATGTCCGAGCTCTGGGCGACCGTCAGGTCACGCGCATGGCCGAGCGCGATCGCGCTCATCAGCATGGTTCCGGCAAGAAGTATGGTTTTCATGGTTCCTCTCTCTTTTCTGATTGTTGGTGTTGTCGGTTCAAAAGGCGCGCCAGCAGACCTGTGACAGCTTGCCGATGGTTTCGAGCGCGATGGTGTAGCCGGGCGTGCCGTCGGGCATCAGCGCGGGTACGCCGTCGGTGAAGGCGGCGATCGCATAGAGCGGCTTGCCGTCGCGATAGACGACGCCGGCATCCATGCGGCCGCGTTTGCCGCGACCCCCCTTGCAGGCGACGACCGTATCGAAGGGCAGCCGCGAGCGGATGCCATAGCGCAAAACCTGGTTCTTCAGCGTCTGCACAGCGAAGGCGGCGAGCTCGACCGTGATGCCAAGCCTGGCGGCAGCAGCGGCATCGTGCTCGGCGGCGAGGATCAGTTCCAGCAGCATCACCTGGTCGGCAGCCGTCGTCGTCGTGACGTCGGCCAGCGAATGATCGGGTTTGAGCGCCAGCGGCGGAATGAGGAAGCGATGGTGCGTGCCCACCATGCCGAGCGCCTTGCAATAGCCGTCGACCTCTTCAAGCGTCAGCCGCTCGAACACCATCTTGGTGCAGACATTGTCGCTCAGAACCATCATGCCGACGATCGCGTCGCGCAGCGAAATGACGATTCCAGGCGTCAGGTAGCGGAACATGCCGCTCGCCACTTCCTGGGCGAGCCGTGCTTCGTAGGTGATGCGCTCGTCAAGATGAAGCCGGCCTTCTGCCACCGCCTTCAGCGCCGCCATCATGATCGAGGTTTTGCGGGTGCTGGCAGATGGTGTTTCCTCACCCTCGCCACGGCCGATGGTTTCACCGGTCTGGAGATTGCGCACGAGGAAGCGGGTGACGAAGGGCTCCGCGTCGGCGATCGCGTGGAGTTCGGCCGCGATCGCACCGGTCTTGATTTCCGTGCTCATCTCAGGCCTCCAGCCGCCATTTGAGGGTGACGCCACCGGTCTGGTTGAGATCGAGCGCCGGGATCGCCGAAAGCAGCTTGCGGGTATAGGCATCCTTCGGCGCATCGAAGATCCGGTCGCGGTCGCCTTCTTCGATGATGCGCCCGTCCTGCATGACGATGACGCGGTCGGCGACCTGCTCGACGACGCCGAGGTCGTGGCTGATGAACAGGCACGAGAAGCCGTAGCGCTTCTGCAGGTTCGAGAAGAGTTCCAGCACCTGAGAGCGAACGGTTACGTCGAGCGCCGACACCGGCTCGTCGGCGATCAGGAATTTTGGCCGCCGTGCGATGGCGCGGGCGATAGCCACACGCTGGCGCTGGCCGCCCGAGAGCTCATGCGGATAGCGATTGGCGAAATCGGCGCTGAGCCCGACTTCCTCAAGCGTTTCGAGCGCACGGCGACGCTTGGCCGGCGTATCGAGGTCCGGCACCAGCCGCAGCGCTTCCTCGACGAGCGCCTGAATGGTCATGCGCGGATCGAGCGACGAATAGGGATCCTGGAAGACCATCTGGCAGTTCAGCCTATAATCGCGCCAGTCGGCGCTGCGCTCGCGGCCCTGGAACAGGATGTCGCCTTCGGCCTGCTGGACGAGGCCTGCGATGGTGCGGCCGAGCGTCGTCTTGCCAGAGCCGGAACCGCCGACCAGTGCCACGACCTCGCCGACATGGATATCGACGCTGACGCCGTGCAGCGCGCGCTTCGGCTCGTGCCTGCGGAAGAGACCCTTGCGGCCGGGATACTCGACGACAATATTGCGCGCCGAAACCATCGGCGTGCGGGTCATGTCGAGCTCACGCGCAGCACCACGGAACGGCAGCGACGAAAGCAGCTTGCGGGTATAGGGATGCTGCGGTGCTTGCAGGATCTCCTCGGTCAGCCCCTGCTCGACGACGACGCCCTTTTCCATCACCACGAAACGGTTGGTGTAGCGGGCGACCATCGGCAGGTCGTGGCTGATGAGCAGCACTGCAGTGCCCTCGGCCTGGGTCAACTCGACCATCAGCTCCATGACGTCGCGCTGGACGACGGCATCGAGCGCGGTCGTCGGCTCGTCTGCGATCAGCAAGGCTGGCTTCAACAGCATCACCGAGGCGAGCATGATGCGCTGGCGCATGCCGCCGGAGAACTCGTGCGGATAGGCGGTCAACGCCCGCTCCGGCTCGCGTATGCCGACGCGACCAAGCATCGAGAGGATCGCCGTGCGGCGCTCCTCGACCGACATCTTTGTGTGCAGGATCAGCCCTTCCTCGAGCTGCCGGCCGATGGTCATCGACGGGTTGAGCGAGGTCATCGGCTCCTGGAAGACGACGCCGACCTCCCCGCCGCGAAGCTGGCGGAGATCCCGGTCCTTCATGCCGAGCACATCCTTACCCCGGTAGAGGATCGTGCCGCCGATACGGCGGACGGCCGGCGGAATGAGCCCGATGATCGCGCGTGTCGCCAGTGTCTTGCCGGAGCCGCTTTCGCCGACGATGCCGACGATTTCGCCGGGCGCGACGTCAAAGCTGACGTTCTTCACTACCTGGTTGCCGGAGTGAGTGACGGCAAGCGAAAGGCGCTGGACACTGAGAAGAGGATTGCCGGTCATTTCAGGCCTCGCATGCGGGGGTCGAGACGGTCGCGTAGCGCGTCGCCCAGAAGGTTGATGCCGAGCAAAGTGAGAGCGATGCAGAGACCGGGGAAGAAACCGAGCCAGACGGCCTGTTCTATGAAGGGGCGGCCGGCGGCGAGCATGTTTCCCCAGGTGGGTGCCGGTGGCGGCACGCCGAGACCGAGGAAGGAAAGCGCGCTTTCCGAGAGGATCGCCCAGCCGAACATCGAGGTGGCAAGCACCGTGATCGGCGCGACGCAGTTCGGCAGGATATGGCGCAGCATCGTATATATCTCGCCATTGCCCATCACCCGCGACGCCTCGATGAACTCGCGTTCGCGCAGCGACAGCACCGCTCCGCGCACCACGCGGGCCATTGACGGCGTATAGGCGATGCCGAGCGCGAAGATGATGCCGTACTGGTTGGCGCCGAAGACGGCGAGCAGGCCGAGCGCCAGCAGGATGCCGGGGAAGGCCAGGAGCGCGTTGTTGATCGCCATGATCACGCCATCGACCCAGCCGCGCGCATAGCCGCTGACGATGCCGATGAAGGTGCCGAAGACGACGGCGAAGGTGACGGTCAGGAAGCCGATCCAGACGCTGGCACGGGCGCCGACCATCAGGCGGCTGGCGACATCGCGGCCGAACTCGTCGGTGCCGAGCCAGTGCGCTGCACCGGGTGCGGCAAGCCGCGCGGTGAAGCCGAGCGCCATCGGATCATAAGGCGTCCAGAAAAGGCCGATGAGGGCGGTGATGACCAGCAGGCCGATCAGGCCGCCGCCGATGGCGCCGTTGAAAGTGAGCTTTCTCATTCTGCCACCACCCGCGGATCGAAGAGAGGATAGAGGAGGTCGACCACCAGATTGACGACGACATAGGAGAAGGCGACGAGCAGCAGGCAGCCCTGGATCACCGGATAGTCGCGCTGGAAGATCGCATCGACCATTAGACGGCCAAGACCCGGAATGGTGAACACCGTCTCGATGACGGCGATGCCGCCGAGCAGGTTGCCGAGGATCAGGCCAATCATCGTCCAGGTCGGGCCGAAGGCGTTCTTGAAGGCGTGGCGCCAGAGAACGGCACTTTCCGAAAGCCCCTTGGCACGGGCATGGGTGATGTAATCGAGCCGCAGCACTTCGAGCGTAGAGGCGCGGGCCATGCGGATGATCACGCCCATCTCGTGGATGACAAGCGTCATGACCGGCAGCACCAGATAGAGAAGGCCGGCCTTCCAGTTCTCCGAGATCGGCACGTAGCCAAGCACCGGCAGCCAGCCGAGCTTCAGGCCGAAGGCGAGCAGCAAGAGAAGACCGAGCCAGAAGGTTGGGATCGACAGAAGCACGGTCGCCGAACCGACAAGCGCCAGGTCGGTCAGGCTGTTCTGCCGCCAGGCGGCGATGACGCCGGCCGGAACCGCGATCAGGCTCGCGAGAAGCACGGCGATGACGACGATTTCGGCGCTGACGAAGAAGCGGCTGACGACCAGATGCAGCACCGGCTCGCCGGTGACGATCGAGGTGCCGAAATCGCCGGAGAGGATGTTGCCGGCCCAGATGACGAATTGCTCCGGGATGCTGCGGTCGAGACCGAGCTCCGCGCGCAACGCGGCAATCTGCTGCGGTTCGGCCATATCGCCGAGCATCAGCGCTGCCGGATCACCGGGAATGAGGCGGATAAGCGTGAAGACGGCAACCGAGACGATCACGATCGTCGGTATCGCCATCACGAGACGATTGAGAATGAATTTGATCATGGGTTCCCCGTACTGAGGCAGGCCGCACGCGTTACCGCGATTCTCCTGCCCGTCGGCTCTCTTGTTGCAGGGACTATGATCGATTGGAAAAAATCGCGCAATATTATGAGTAAATGTCATACATCTATGAAAAGGGCATGCAACTTCATCGCGACCGGGTGGGCGCTGCCCGGCTGCTCGCTGGCGAGGAAGCCGGCGCGATCGCGCCGGCTTCCTCAGGTCAGATGAAGAAAATCGGCCAGTTCGCGGGCGGCAGCGCCTCCTGCCCGGTTCGCACCGATGGTGGAAGCCGACGGCCCGTAGCCGACGAGATGGATGCGCGGGTCTTTTGCCACCTGAGTCGCCAGCCGACCGGTCATCAGGATACCGCCGTCAGCATTGCGCAGTTGCAGCGGCGCCAGGTGATCGAGCGCGCTTCTGAAGCCGGTGCTCCAGAGGATGACGTCGACGGCCAGTTCGCGCCCGTCGGACCAGCGCACGCCGTTTTCGGTCATTTCGGCAAACATCGGCTGGCGCTCGAGCGCGCCGCGTGCACGTGCGGCCATGATCGCAGGTGTCACCGGAATGCCCGTCACCGAGACGACCGAGCCCGGCGGCAGGCCGCGGCGAACCCGGTCCTCGACCATGGCTACGGCGGCGCGTCCAACCTCTGGCGTAAACGGTTCGTCGCGGAAGGCCGGCTCCTCCCGCGTTACCCACGTGGTCGATGTCACCTGCGATATTTCATCGAGCAGCTGGATGGCGGAGATGCCGCCGCCGACGACCAGCACATGCTGCCCCGCGAATTGCGCTGCCGACTGATAATCCTTCGTGTGCAGCTGGTGCCCCTTGAAGCGCTCCGCTCCCGGATAGGGCGGGATATAGGGGGCCTCCCAGGTGCCGGTCGCGTTGATGATGCCGCGGGCAGCATAAGCCCCGTCGTCCGTCTCGACCCTGAAGCGCTCGCCCCGGTCACACACGACCTTGACGGCCACCGCCCGGCGGACCGGCAGACCGAATGCCTTCTCATAGGCGCCGTAATACTGCGGCACGGCGACGGCCGCGTGAACCTCGCCCTTGCTGGTATCGACCGCTTCGGAAAATCTCATGCCGGGAAGATCGTGAATACCGTTGACCGTATTCAAGGTCAGCGACGGCCAGCGAAACTGCCAGGCCCCGCCCGGCTGCGGCGACCGGTCGATGACGACATATTGCCTGTGAGGCGCCAGCCCGAGCCGGCCCAGGTGATAGGCCGAAGACAATCCCGCCTGCCCGGCGCCGATGACGACGATGTCGATCTTGCGGGCCACGCGCGCATGCGTTTCGACATCGACAGGCTGAGCCGCATCCGTCATGGTGCGGCCCGAAGCAAAAGCCTGTCAGTCCTTGCCAGATCATCCACGGCGGCGGCCCTATGCAATTGCCGCTGCGAAGATCGCCGCAAGTTTTTCGATGCCGATCTGGTCGTCGCGGTCGAAGCGTGCAGGCTCCGGGCTGTCGAGATCGATGACGCCGATCACCCGGCCGTCACGCCGCACCGGAACCACGAGTTCCGAGCGCGAGGCCGCATCGCAGGCGATGTGCCCCGGAAAGGCATGGACGTCTTCCACAAGGATCGAGCGGTCTTCCTTGACGGCCGTTCCGCAGACCCCGCGGCCGACGGCGATGCGCACACAGGCAGGCTTGCCCTGGAACGGTCCCAGCACGAGTTCGTCGTCGGTTTCGAGGAAATAAAACCCCGCCCAATTGAGGCTCGGCATGGTCTGGAACATCAGCGCCGACGTATTGGCCGCGTTGGCGATCAGGTTCGGCTCGCCATGAAGCAGCGATTCGAGCTGCTGGGCCAACTCCGCATAGAAAGCGCGCTTGTCGCCTGTGTCGATGGTGGCTGCCTGAAACATGATCTTATCCGCTCTAATGTTCGTATCGGCCGGCAATGTAGTGTCGCGCCCGTCCCATTGCCAATGGCCGCAACCTTGAGGCCATTGTCTCACGGCTGCTGCGAAGCGGCGACCTGCCTTTTGAGGCAGTCAATCATGGCTTGGGCTGCAAGCGACAGCGGTACGCCAGCCGCCGTCGCGACGCCGAAATCCTGGGTGAGGTGCGGCGAAAACGGACGGATCTCGATCGGTAGGTGCCGGTGCAGATTGGCAAAGAAGCTGCTGATGATCGCGACCCCAAGGCCGTAGGCCGCGTAGGCGCAGGCCGAGCTGTTGCTGTGGGTCTCGATCTTGACCTTTTGCGGCACGCCGGCCTTGCGGAAGATCTCGTCGAGCATGACCCGCGTCGGCCGGCGGCGGCCGATCAGGATCAAGGGCACGCCGCGCAGTTCCTTCGGCGTCACGGTTTCGTGCTGCGAAAGCGTGTGCCCCTTTTCCATGACGCAGACGCTGAGGCCGGTTGCGACCGGCTGCATTTCGAGACCGGCGCTCAGCTGCCCCTCATAACGCAGGAAGCCGAAATCGATGATGCGCTGCTCGACGAGGCGGGCGATCGCAACGGTCGTGTCGAAGAAGGTTTCGACGCGCACGCCGGGAAAATCCTTGGCATAGTCGGCGAGCATCGCCGGGGCGAAGGTCTCGGACATGCTGTTCGGCAGGCCGATGCGCACGACCTCTGGGCCGACTGCGCCGCTGCGCAGGTCCTGCGCCAGATTGGTGAACCGGTCGATGCCGAGCAAGATATGCTCCGCATCCTCGGCGAGCTTCATCGCCTCGGGCGTCGCAATCAGCCGGCCCTTGTCACGGGCAAAAAGCGTCAGCGACAGCTCTTCCTCGAGCTGCTGCAACAGCCGGCTGACGCCGGACTGGCTGAGCCCCATCGTCTTGGCGGCCGCAATCGTCGATCCGGTCGCCAACAGCGTGCGCAGCACTTCCAATTGTCGAAAATTCACGCCGCCCCCGGTCCGCTCGAACATCCGCTTGCTCTCCCCTCGTGTTTACGGGAAGGCGATGCTTCAAGGAAGGGGTCGGCAAGGTGCGGGGAAATCCGTGACGGATACCCGCCGGGAACGAGGAGCGCGCACGCGCGCTCCTCTGAGGTCACCGGTCTCACGCGCTGGCGTGGACCGGATGGTTGAAGCGGTCGGCGAAGATCTCGATCGAGCCGCGACCGAAGCTGCGCAGCTGCCGCCGCGTCAGCACCGACATGACACGCGCGGCCGTCGAGACGGTCATGGCGTCGAGCGGCCCTTCACCGCTCCACGGCTTGTTCAGTCGGTCGGTTACGATGCCGATGAGGTTTGCCGGCATGATGTCGCTGCAAGGTTTCATCCAGTCGAAGACCTCGCTGATGGGAATGCGCTTGCCTTCGAACGCAACGATGGGCTCGGGCATGTTGGCGCCCCAGTCATCATAGGCCTCCAGAGCATCACGAAACAGGTTCTGCAGCGTGATGGAGGCGTGCCCTTCATGGAGAGCAGGCAGGAAATTCGTCATTTGTGTCTCCTTCAGTGGTTAAGGCCGGGAAACGCGAATGGCCAATTCTGTCAGCATATGTTTGTGTTCGTGCCGGGTGGCCGATACTCTGGGGCCACACGACGGGTCAAACTGCAGGCGATGAGGCAAATGCACAAATCGGGCGATGGTTCCCTGAGCCGCAGTCAATTTTGGCGGGAAATCGGTGAGCATACACGCCGCCGAGCATCACCAGGGTCCTCTTCCCTGGCCTTCCCCCGAATCGATCTTACCCATCCCGACCCGAAGGTAAACACCAAGTCGCCATCAAGGCCGAAACGAAATACTCAAATCGATAATTTCTATAGAATATACTATCTTACCCGATCAGGCCAGATAATTCACTGATATGCACCTCAATCGACAGGGAGCAGTCACATGGGAACGATCTCGCGGCTTTCCGAGAAAACTAGAGCCCCGGCGCACCGGATCGAAAGCGAAGAGGAAGCGCTGTCGATCGCGCGTGAGCTGGCGGCGGAATTTGCAGGGAGTGCCAACGAGCGGGACACGGATCGCATTCTGCCCTTCGACGAGCTCGATGCGCTCGCCCAATCCGGCCTGCTGGCGATCACCGTGCCGCCGGAGTATGACGGCATAGACGTCTCCAATGCCGTTCTTGCCGAAGTCACCGCCATCCTTTCGGAAGCGGATTCCTCGATCGGCCAGATCCCGCAGAACCATTTCTACATTCTCGAGGCGCTGCGCACCGATGGCACCGAGGAGCAAAAGGCCTTTTTCTTCGGCCGGGCGCTTGCCGGCGACCGTTTCGGCAACGCCCTTTCGGAGCGTGGCACGAAAACCGTCGGCGACTATGAGACCCGGCTTTCCTCCGACGGCCCCGGCTTCCGTCTGAACGGGCGCAAATATTATTCGACCGGCGTGTTGTTTGCCGAATGGATCGTCATCTTCGCCCTTGATCCGAACGACAAGCTGACCATGGCCTTCGTGCCGCGCGGCGCGGAGGGCTTGCAGATCATCGACGACTGGGACGGCTTCGGCCAGCGCACGACCGGCAGCGGCACGACCGTGCTGCAGAACGTCTATGTGGCCGCCGATGCGGTGGTGCGCCATCACCGCGGCTTCGAAAGGCCGACGACGATCGGTAGCGTCGGCCAGATCATCCATGCCGGCATCGATCTCGGCATTGCCCGGGCAGCCTTTGCCGAAACCCTCGACTTTGTCCGCAATCATGCGCGCCCCTGGATGGACAGTGGCGCCGAACGGGCG
Source organism: Ensifer adhaerens (assembly GCF_000697965.2). Taxonomy (NCBI): domain Bacteria; kingdom Pseudomonadati; phylum Pseudomonadota; class Alphaproteobacteria; order Hyphomicrobiales; family Rhizobiaceae; genus Ensifer; species Ensifer adhaerens. The sequence continues at coordinate 1,386,334 of NZ_CP015881.1, forward strand.
GCCGACGATCCGTTGACGATCGCCCGCATCGGCCAGCTTGCCATCCGCCTGGAGGCGGCAACGGCCACGCTGGAGCGTGCCGGCAAAAAGGTCGACGTCGCCCAGATCAACGGTACCGAGGAAAGCGTGATCGAAGCGACGCTTGCCGTTGCCGCGGCAAAGGTCCTGACGACCGAAATCGCCTTGGAAGCGAGCAACACGCTCTTCGAACTCGCCGGCACCGCATCGACGAAGATCGGCCTCAACCTCGACCGCCATTGGCGAAACGCCCGCACCCACACGCTGCACGACCCGGTGCGCTGGAAGCATCACGTTGTCGGCAACTACCACCTGAACGGCATCAAGCCGCCGAAGAACGGCGCACTCTGAGCCCATCGACCGCGCGCGATCGTCCCGAGGCGTGACCGGCGCTTTGGGCAACGCCCAACCTTGCCCGAAGGAGAGCCCCATGAGCCGCGAAATCCGGCTGAATGCCTTTGACATGAACTGCGTCGGCCACCAGTCGCCAGGGCTCTGGACCCATCCGCGCGACCAGTCCTGGCGCTACAAGGATCTCGATTACTGGGTGCATCTGGCAAAAACGCTCGAGCGCGGCAAGTTCGACGGCCTGTTCATCGCCGACGTGCTGGGCGTCTATGACGTGCTGAACGGCAATGCGGATGCAGCCCTTCGGCATTCGGCCCAGGTCCCGGTCAACGACCCGCTGCAACTGGTGCCGACCATGGCCTACGAGACCGAGCATCTCGGCTTCGGGCTGACGGCGTCGCTCTCCTTCGAGCATCCCTATACCTTCGCCCGCCGCATCTCGACGCTCGACCATCTGACCCGGGGGCGTGTCGGCTGGAACATCGTCACCTCCTACCTCAACAGCGGCGCGCTCAACATCGGCCAGGCGCAGCAGGCGCGCCACGACGACCGCTATGATCTCGCCGAGGAATATCTGGAGGTCTGCTACAAGCTCTGGGAAGGAAGCTGGGAGGACGGCGCCGTCGTGCGCGATCGGGCAAGCGGTATCTTCACCCATCCGGAAAAGGTGCATCCGATCAACCATCACGGCCGCCACTTCACGGTTCCCGGCATTCACCTGAGCGAACCGTCGCCGCAGCGCACGCCCGTGCTCTACCAGGCCGGCTCTTCGAGCCGCGGCAAGGACTTTGCCGGGGCGCACGCCGAATGCATCTTCGTCGCCGCGCCATCCAAAACCGTATTGAAGCGCTATGTCGCCAATGTCCGCGAGGCAGCCGCGCGCGCCGGCCGCAACCCACGCGAAATCCTCGCCTTCAATCTGCAGACGGTGATCCTCGGCGAAACCGACGCGGAGGCGAAGAAGAAGTTCGACGAATACCGCAGCCACGTGTCCTACGAGGGTGCCCTGGCGCTGATCTCCGGCTGGACAGGCATCGATTTCGGCCAGTTCGCCCCGGACGAGCCGCTTCGCCACCGTTACACCAACGCGGTGCAATCGGCCGTCGAGACCTTTACGACCATCGACCCGGATCGGGTGTGGACCGTGCGCGAAATGGCCGACTGGGTGGGTATCGGCGGCTTCGGCCCCGTCTTCGTCGGCTCGCCCTCGACGGTCGCCGATCTCCTGCAGGAATGGGTCGAGGACACCGATGTCGACGGCTTCAACCTTGCCTATGCCATCACGCCCGGGACCTTCGAAGACGCCGTCGACCTGCTGGTGCCGGAACTGCAAAGACGCGGCGTCTACAAGACCGGCTACCGCGAAGGCACGCTCCGCGAAAAGCTCTTCGGCGCCGGTCCGAGGCTTGCAGCGCCGCATCCGGGCGCCGGCTATCGCGACCTCGCCGGCCAGCGGCAGACGATCGCGGCCTCCGCTTAAGCGAAGACATCAAAGAAACGCCGCCGGAACCTTTGTTCAGGCGGCGTTTTTCCACGCACAGTCACCCTGTGCGTCAGGTTCAGCTGTAAAGGCTTATCGGCGGGATCCGACCGTTGAGCGCAAAGTCGCCGACCTCGCGCGCCTTGTAGGCGACCGGGTCATGCAGCGTGTGGGTGCGGACATTGCGCCAGTAGCGGTCGAAGCGATAGTGCCCAGCCGTGGCGCGCGCGCCCATCAATTCGAACACCCTTGCCGTCACGTCGAGCGCCACGTGGGTGGAATGCACCTTGGCCGCATAGGCCTCGATCGCCGCCGCGCCCCGCGCCTCGGCCGTTACCGAGCTGCCCTCGGACAAGGCCGCTTCGACCGCTGCCGCAGCCGCATCAGCCAGCGCGACCGACGCCTTCAGGTTCGTCTGGAGCTCGCCGATCGCCTCAAGGATATAGGGGTCGTCGCCGGCACGCTCGACGCCGGACGTCACCCAGGGACGCGTTGTGCTGCGGACGTAGTCGAGCGCTGCTGCCAGCGCCCCCTGCGCCGTGCCGAGATAGAAATTGACGAAGACGAGCTGGATCAGCGGCGTGTTGAAGGTCGCTTGCACCGGTGGCGGATCTAAGGGTTCGGCAAGCGCCTGGATGAAGTCTCGCCCATAAACCGGAAAGTCGCGGAACTCGACGCTGCCGCTGTCCGACAGGCGCTGGCCGATATTGTCCCAGTCGTCGTTCGCGATATAGCCGGGACGGTCGGTGGGCACGACGAAATTGGCGATCTTGCCGTCGAGCGTGGCATTGACGTTGATGCGGTCGGAGACATGCGCGCCGGTCGAAAACGTCTTGCGGCCGTTCAAGACGTAGTGCGCGCCGCGCCGCTCGAGCGTCAGGCCGGGGTCGCGCGGGTTGACGGCTGCACCCCAGTAGAGCTGCCGCTCGACCGTTTCGGCGCCCAGCACCCAGGCTTGCCGGGGATCGGCGGCGGCCCAATAGACGTATTGGCTGTTGACGTAGTGGTAGCCCAGCAATTGCCCGATCGAGCTTTCGCCGCGCGCGACGATGCGCACCAGCCGCAGCCCGTCGATCCAGCTCAAGCCGGCCCCACCGATCTCCGGCGAATGCAACGCCGTCAACAGACCAGCCTGGCGGAGCGCCTCGATCTCCTCGCGCGGCGGCGCGCCCACCCGGTCGAGTTCGGCGCCCCGACGGGCAAGATCGGTTGACAGCGCCTCGGCACGGGCAAAAAGCTCCCGTCGCCTTTCGTCATGTTCGGCGTTCACCGGCGCCGGTTCTCTGAGGAAGTGTACGTTGCTCATCCGCCTCTCCTTGGTTGAGGCGTAATAATGAACTTATTCTATAGACAATGACAGCAAATGGATTTTGACTTGGGCGGAAGCCCGAGAAAGTCTTACCTGTCACCCGGTGCCGCCCACGCGCCGGCGGGAAACGGGGCCATCGCGCTTAGGCACTATTCCGGGAAATGCGATAGACGCTGGCAGGCGGCAGGTTGAGCGGCACCCAGCGCCGAAAGGAGGCCTTGAGCCCAAGCTCGCGCAGAACCTGGAGCGAGATCGGGCATCGCGGTCCATAGGTGAACTGGAACAGGCTTCCATCCTCGGCAAGGTGATGAAAGACCGAGGCGAGGATCGCCCGCACGGTCTGCGCCGGCATGGACAGAAGTGGCAGGCCGCTGATCGCCGCCCCGACGGACTTCACCGCCGGCAGGGCCAGGTGCTGGGCGTCGCCCTCGATCAGCGTCGCGCTCGGGAACCGCTCCCGCAACAGCATGGCGAAAGCCGGATTGCGCTCCACCAGGATGAGATTGTCCTCGTAAACGCCGTTGCGAAGCAGTGCCCGCGTGAAGGCTCCGGTGCCAGGCCCAAGTTCGAGCACATTGCCGGAGAGCGGTCCGATCTCGGTGGTCATGGCGACCGCCAGCCGTCTGCTCGAAGGCGCGATCGCCGCGACCTCCAGCGGTCTCGCCGCCCAGGATCTGAGGAAGAGCAGGAAATCCGATGCCGTTTTCTGTTTGGTCAAGTCGCGCCTCCGTTGTTGCAACGGTGCCTGGTATCGCTCCTTGTCGGATGCCGAGCATTAACCCGGGTTAAGCCTGGTGTCGGCCTCCGCCCGCACTCGCTTGGCGATGCGGCTGAGGCCGACCGGGGTGATGCCGAGATAGCCGGCGAGGTCCTTCTGCGGCACCCGTGCGACCACCTCCGGTTCCTCGACGAGCAGTGCGCGATAGCGCTCCTCGGGATCAAGCGTCAGGAACTGGCGTTCACGGCGCTCCTTGCGCTCGGCAAGCATCATCAGCGCACTTCGGATCATCCGCGACCAGCCAAGGTCGGTGTCGGCCAGCGCCTGCAGCGTCACGAACGGAATTCTCTCGAGGCGGCTCTCCTCGACCGCAATTGCCGAAAAGCTCGCCCGCCCGGCGGGCACCAGCGCCGAGAGGCTCGCAAAGAACCGCCCTTCGATGGCGAAGGACTTGATCCACTCCTCGCCATTGGCACGCAGATAGGTGAGCTTCACCAGGCCGCGCTCGATCACATAGACATAGGGATGCGGCTCATCCTGATGGAAGACCGTTTCGCCAGCCCTCACGCTGCGCACCTGCATCGCCTCGGCCAGGCGCTCCGCCTGCGCCAGCGGATGCCGGGCGATGCGCTCGAACAGCGAAATCGCAGCGCCCTCTGCGCGCTTAACTTCGGTTAATGCCATCCCCGTCCTCCCGTTGCAGATTCGACTGCGCAACAACGGGAAATAGATCACATGGCACGCTACGTCGTCACCGGGGCAAGCTCGGGAATCGGCAGGGAGATCGCACTGCAACTGGCCGCGAGAGGGCACGATGTCTTAGCACTTGGCCGCGACCGGGAGCGACTGGAGGACTTGACGCTGCGAAACCGGAGGATCGAAACGCGGGTGCTCGATCTCTGCGATCGGGCCGCAACCATCGCCTGCGGAGCCAAGATGGCGGGCGATCCGATCGACGGTCTCATCAACAACGCGGCCATCCAGCACAATGTCCGGTTCGACGACCCGCATTACGACGCCGGACAAATCGCGGACGAAGTCGATACCAATCTCGTCGCGCCGATGCTGTTGTCGCGGCTGCTTCTGCCGAAGACGCCCGGGCGCCCCTTCGTCATCGTCAATGTCGGCTCAGCACTCGCCCGTTATTCGAAAACGACGGCGGCGGTCTACAGCGCCACCAAGGCGGGGCTGCGCATGTTTTCGGAAGCACTTTCCGTCCAGCACCAGGCAGGCGCAGTCAAAGTGGTTGATGTGGTGCTGCCGCTCGTCGATACCCCGATGACATCAGGGCGGGGAAAGGACAAGGTCAGCGCGGCCTATGCGGCGAAGGAAATCCTGCGTGCGCTCGAGCCGGGCGCAACCCGCATCCATGTCGGCAAGGCGCGATTGCTGCGCCTGCTCGAAATCATAGCGCCGCCTGCAGCCGCCGCGATCATCAGAAAGCTGTGACGCTGCAGTTCTCAAGCGGCATCTTGCGATCGCAGGCCCCACAGCGGGCCTTTGCGTGAAGGTTAGCCAGCCTCCGCGTCCCTCAAGGCGACGATCTCGGACGCGTTGTCGTTGGCGGCGAACTGCTCCAACGTCATGTTGTCGAGGATCGAGGCGATCGCGTCGCGAACGTTGCTCATCGACTTGCGCACATGACAGTTGACCGGATCGGCACAGTCGTCGCAGGCCTCGAACGCGGTGCGGCTGGCGCAGCGGATCGGTGCCAGGGGACCGTCGAGCGTGCGGATGACCTGGCCGATGCGGATGTCGGAGGCTGGCCGGGAGAGCGAATAGCCGCCGCCCGGGCCCTTCTTCGAGCGCAGGATGCCGGCATTGCGCAGTTCGAGCAGGATCGCGTCCAGGAACTTTTTCGGAATATTGTTCCGCGTGGCGATCTCGGTGATGAAGGCGGTCTCTCCGGGCTCCAGTTGAGCCAGGTCGACAAGGGCCTTGAGCCCGTATTTTCCTTTTTTGGTCAACATGTCACTTCACTTTCCTGAACAAGGAAAGCCGCCACAACGCCCCTTCCCGCGGCATTTACCGGGGGTAACGGGTTGTGACGGCCGCACTCTTTCGCTTAGGATGTCCTACACCCAAACTGCACCATTCTCAATAAAATACGTCAGTTACTGCATAGATTTAGTGATTTTAGAAGGCGCTTTTATGGCAGGGGGGAGAATTTCCGCTCCCTTGAGAAGGTGGCTTTGCCTCAAGAGCCAGCAGTCGCTTGCCTCGGACGCCGCGAAACCCGACGCCGGAGCACCGCAGGTGTAACTGTTCAGGATGCGATCACACCGTCAGATGGCGGCGCGCCTCTGATGTGTCCAGCGTTTCGGCTGCGCCCTCGTGGACCACAGCGCCCCGATCGAGGATGTAGACGTGGTCGGCGAGTTCGCGACAGAAATCGAGATACTGCTCGACCAAGAGGATCGCCATGCCGGTCGAATCCCTGAGATAGCGGATAGCCCGGCCGATATCCTTGATGATCGAGGGCTGGATGCCTTCGGTCGGCTCGTCGAGCACAAGGATCTTCGGTCGCGTCACCAGCGCTCGGCCGATCGCCAGTTGCTGCTGCTGACCGCCGGAGAGGTCGCCGCCACGGCGACCAAGCATCGAGCGCAACACCGGAAAGAGGTTGAAGACGTCCTCGGGTATCGAGCGGTCGCCGCGCTTCAGGGGCGCATAGCCGGTCTCCAGGTTCTCCTTGACCGTCAGCAGCGGGAAGATTTCACGCCCCTGGGGGACGTAGCCGATGCCTTCTTTTGCCCGCCGATAGGGCGCCATGCCGGCGAGTGCTGCGCCGTTGAAGTCGATCGCGCCGGCGCTGACCGGATGCTGACCGGTGATCGCCCGAAGCAGGCTCGACTTGCCGACGCCATTGCGCCCGAGCACGCAGGTGATCTTGCCCATCTCGGCCGTGATCGACACGTTTCGCAGCGCCTGCGCGGCGCCGTAGTGAAGATTGACGTTTTCGACGCTGAGCATGGCGCGCCCTCCTTTTGGATTTTCGGTGTGGGTCATCACCGGCCAAGGTAGTTCTCGATCACCTTCGGATCGCTGCTGACAAAGTCGATCGAGCCTTCCGCCAGCACCGCCCCTTCAGCAAGGCAGGTGACCTTGACGCCGAGTTCACGGATGAAGCCCATGTCGTGCTCGACAACCACGACCGATCGGGTCTTGGCGATCTCCTTCAGCAGGATGGCTGTCTCGGCAGTTTCCGCGTCGGTCATGCCGGCGACCGGTTCGTCGACCAGCAGCAGTTCCGGCTCCTGGGCAAGCAGCATGCCGATCTCCAGCCATTGCTTCTGCCCGTGCGAAAGGTTGGCGGCGAGATCGCTGCTGCGCGACGACATGCGGATGGTCGCAAGGATCTCCTCGATCCGAGCCTTGTCCTCTGCCGTCAGTCGGTAAAAGAGTGTCGGAAACACGCCGCGCTTGCGGTTGAGCGCCAGCTCGAGATTGTCCCAGACCGTGTGGCTTTCAAACACCGTCGGCTTCTGGAATTTGCGGCCGATGCCGAGCGAAGCGATCTCCGCCTCGTCCTTCTTCGTGAGATCGATCTCGCCCTTGAAGAACACCTGCCCCTCGTCCGGCCGCGTCTTGCCGGTGATGATGTCCATCATCGTCGTCTTGCCGGCGCCGTTCGGGCCGATGATCGCTCGTAGCTCGCCGGGTTCGATGACGAAGGAGAGCGCATTCAACGCCTTGAAGCCGTCGAAGGAGACGGAGACGCCGTCGAGATAGAGAAGGCTGGTCGGCTTGGTCTGCCCGATTGTCTGGTTCATGTCGTTACTCCGCCGCCATGGGTTCAACGGCCAGATTGTCCGGTGTTTCAGCCGCCCGCGTCTGACGCTCCGCACGCCGGCGGGCGAAGTACGCGCCAGCCGTTCCGACGACGCCCTTCGGCAGGAACAGGGTGACGAGCACGAAGAGGCCGCCAAGCGCAAAGAGCCAGAATTCCGGGAACGCTGCGGTGAAGATGCTCTTGCCGCCATTGACGAGAATGGCGCCGACGATCGGGCCAATCAGCGTGCCGCGCCCGCCGACCGCCGTCCAGATCACCACTTCGATCGAATTGCCGGGCTCGAACTCGCCGGGATTGATGATGCCGACCTGGGGCACATAGAGCGCGCCGGCAATGCCGGCCATCATCGCCGATAGGGTGAAGGCAAAGAGCTTGATGTGCTCGACGCGGTAGCCGAGGAAGCGCGTCCGGCTTTCCGCGTCGCGGACTGCCACGAGCACCTTGCCGTACTTGGAACGTACGATCGCCGACGTCAGGATCAGGCAGAGCGCCAGCATCAGCGCCGAGGCAGCGAACAAGGCGGCGCGCGTGCCGTTAGCCTGGATGTTGAAGCCGAGGATGTCCTTGAAGTCGGTGAGGCCGTTGTTGCCGCCGAAGCCCATGTCGTTGCGGAAGAACGCAAGCAGCAGTGCGTAGGTCATCGCCTGAGTGATGATCGAGAGATAGACGCCGTTGACCCGCGAGCGGAAGGCGAACCAGCCGAAGACGAAGGCGAGCAGCCCCGGGACAAGGACCACCATGAGCGCGGCAAACCAGAACATGTCGAAGCCATGCCAGAACCACGGCAGCTCCTTCCAGTTGAGGAACACCATGAAATCCGGCAGCAGCGGGTTGCCGTAGGAGCCGCGCGCCCCGATCTGGCGCATCAGGTACATGCCCATGGCGTAACCGCCGAGCGCGAAGAAAGCCGCATGCCCGAGAGAAAGGATGCCGCAGAAACCCCAGACGAGATCGAGCGCCAGCGCCAGCAGCGCATAGGTCAGGTACTTGCCGAACAGCGACACAAGATAGGTCGGCACGTGCAGTGGATGATCGGGCGCGGTCAAAAGGTTGAGCGCCGGGACAAGCATCGCGAGGCCGACAAGGATCGCAACGGCGATCAGAATGCTGCGGTCGAACGACCGCATCAGAAATGACGTGATCATGCTTCCACCGCCCTTCCCTTGAGTGCGAAGAGGCCGCGCGGTTTCTTCTGGATGAAGAGGATGATCAGCACCAGCACGAGGATTTTGCCGAGCACCGCGCCGGCATAGGGTTCCAGGAACTTGTTGAGGATGCCGAGCGAGAAGGCGCCGACGAGCGTCCCCCAGAGATTGCCGACGCCGCCGAAGACGACGACCATGAAGCTGTCGATGATGTAGCCCTGGCCGAGATTGGGCGAGACGTTGTCGATCTGCGAGAGCGCCACGCCCGCCATGCCGGCGATGCCGGAGCCGAGCGCGAAGGTGAGCGCGTCCACCCAGGGGGTGCGGATGCCCATCGACGACGCCATGCGCCGGTTCTGGGTTACGGCCCGCATCTTAAGGCCCATCGACGTCCTCTTGAGCAGGAACAGCAGCGCCGCAAATACCGCCAGCGCGAAAACGATGATCCACAGGCGGTTCCAGGTGATGGTCAGCCCGCCAAACTCGAAGGCGCCGGACATCCACGAGGGATTGCCGACCTCTCGATTGGTCGGCCCGAAGATCGAGCGCACCGCCTGCTGCAGGATCAGCGAGATGCCCCAGGTGGCAAGCAGCGTTTCGAGCGGTCGCCCGTAGAGAAAGCGGATGACGCCGCGCTCGATTGCAAGGCCAACCGCGCCGGTCACGAGAAAGGCGAGCGGCAGCGCGATCGCCAGCGACCAGTCGAAGAGGTCAGGATAGGAATTGCGCACCACCTCCTGCACCAGGAAGGTCGTGTAGGCGCCGAGCATGACCATCTCGCCATGGGCCATGTTGATGATGCCCATGACGCCGAAGGTGATGGCAAGGCCGATCGCCGCCAGCAAGAGGACCGAGCCGAGCGACAGGCCGTACCAAATGTTCTGGCCGGCGCTCCAGAAGGCCTGGGTCTGCTCGATCCGGGCGATCGCCGCCTCGATATCGGGTTTAAGGGAAGCATCGGCTGTGGCCAGAGCGGAGGTCAGAACGGCAAGGCCGTTTCGCCCGTTACCTTCGGCAAGCAGCGCGATCGCCTGACGCTTCTGATCGTCCGGGCGATCCGAGACGAGCAGCGTCACCGCGCGGGCCTCATCGAGAACCTTGCGCACGGTCCCGTCTTTCTCGGCCGCGATCGCCGTTTCGATCGCCTCGAGCGCATCGGCATTCGGCGTCTGCAGCATGGATTGCGCCGCCTTTATGCGCGCACTGGTATCGTCGCTGAAGAGCGTGAGACCTCCGAGCGCGCTGCGAACCGCGCGACGCACCGCATTGTTGACCTTGACCTTCTGCATCGCCGCCTTCGGTGCCGCTCCGGCGTCAGCCCCGGTCACGGGATCGACGAGCAGCAGGTCTGCGCCCTGCGCCTTGACCAGAAAGACCTTGCCGTCGGACTTGCGCTGATAAAGTTCCCCCTCGCCCAGCGCCTCAAGCACCGGAACGACCTTCGCGTCGCCGGTCTCGGCCAGCGCCGTTATGTGGTCGTCCATGTCGGAAAGCTTAGCGCTGCCCAGCTGATCGATCAGCGGGCCGAGGTCTTCGGCTGCGCGAGAACCGACCACATGGGCCGATATCACCAGACACAGCGCAACGAACAGGATCTGCAGAATTCGGTACATGGCCCCCTCATGCGGGTCCTGTCATGCGGCGCATGCACAAACCCGTCATAGCCCAAGCAAGCTCCCTTCGCTCGTGCGCGCCGCCGAACGAAGGGCATGCTTGCCTCAAGTTTTCGTCATGCAATCACTGTCCGGGCGGCACGCCGCCCGGTCTATGACTAGGTGATGAAATCAGGAGCCCTTGCCGCCGCACTTGCCGGTGGCGACGTTGAAGTTGCCGCAGGACATCGGCGCGCGCCAATCGGAGATCAGGTCTTTGGAGTCCGGCAGATAATCGGACCATTCGTCGCCGACGACGAGGCCGGGTGTTTCCCAGACGGTCTCGAACTGGCCGTCGCCCTGGATCTCGCCGATCAGCACCGGCTTGGTAATGTGGTGGTTCGGCATCATCGTCGAGTAGCCGCCCGAAAGATTGGGGACGGAGACGCCGATCATCGCGTCGAGAACGGCGTCCGTATCGGTCGTGCCGGCCTTTTCGACCGCCTTCAGCCACATGTTGAAGCCGATGTAATGCGCTTCCATCGGATCGTTTGTCACGCGCTTGTCGTTCCTGGTATAGGCCTTCCAGGTCTTGATGAACTCGGCATTGGCGGGTGTGTCGACCGACTGGAAATAGTTCCAGGCTGCCAGATGCCCCACGAGCGGCGTGGTATCGAGCCCGGCGAGTTCCTCTTCGCCGACCGAGAAGGCGACGACCGGAATATCCTCCGCCTTGACGCCCTGGTTCGCCAGTTCCTTGTAGAACGGCACGTTGGCGTCGCCATTGATGGTCGAGACCACGGCGGTCTTCTTGCCGGCCGAGCCGAACTTCTTGATGTCAGAAACGATGGTCTGCCAATCGGAATGACCGAAGGGCGTGTAGTTGATCATGATGTCCTCGGGCTTCACGCCCTTGGAGATCAGATAAGCTTCGAGGATCTTGTTGGTCGTGCGCGGATAGACATAGTCGGTGCCCGCGAGCACCCAACGCTCGACGCTCTCGTTTTCCATCAGATAGTCGACGGCCGGGATCGCCTGCTGGTTCGGCGCCGCCCCGGTGTAGAAGACGTTGCGCTGGCTTTCCTCGCCCTCATACTGGACGGGATAGAAAAGGATCGAGTTCAACTCCTCGAACACCGGCAGAACCGACTTGCGCGATACCGAGGTCCAGCAGCCGAAGACCGCCGAGACCTTGTCGACCGAGACCAGTTCGCGCGCCTTTTCAGCAAAGAGCGGCCAGTCGGACGCGGGATCGACGACGACGGCCTCGAGCTTCTTGCCGAGCAGGCCGCCCTTCTTGTTCTGCTCGTCGATCAGCATCAGCATGGCGTCCTTCAGCGTCGTCTCGGAGATCGCCATGGTGCCGGAAAGCGAATGCAGGATGCCGACCTTGATCGTGTCGTCAGCGGCGAAAGCGCTGCTGAAAGCCGTCGTCGACAGGATGGCGGCCAGGAATGCGCCGGTCACGCTTGTCTTGATAGTCATCTGATGGAACCCCTCTCGTTCTGGAGCAACTGGCCCTTCGGTGCTTCTAGCCGCTGCTTAAGGGGATCATCGGACAGCCACGCTGCACTGCACATACGTCATTCTACGTAGGCGCCGGGGGCAAAGAGGAACGCGATTGATAACCTGGTCGCGGGCGGCTGCAGCGCAGCGATGGTATCTTTCTTGACCTTCCCATCGTTGGAAGCCCTAGAACCTAATCTTGACGCAGGTCAGCGGGCTTGCGGCCACGCCACATATTCGACGCGAATCGACTGGTAGCAGAGCGGCTATCGCCGGCCGTCGACGCAGGGGGAATGCCGAAAGACATGACGTCCTCACTTCATCCGCATTGGGATACGGCCCGGGAGAAGCGTTCGCTCACCCTGCGCTTCGTTGCTTTCGCAATCCTGCTGGCAAGTCTGCTGCTCGGCGGCAACGCGGGCGCGGAACGCATGCACGCGGTCGTCGTCGTCAGCTATCTCGCCATCAGCGTGGCGTCGGTGGCAACGGCGCGCTATCTGCCCGGCCGCTCCTGGCTGACGACCCTCTTCGTCGTTCTCGATGCGCTCTTGGTCGCGCTGCTGCTCTACGCCCATATTCTGGCCGGCCCGGTGACAGCGAACCACAATCTGACGACGACCAGCCTCGTCGTCGCCTTCATCCTGCTCGTCCATGTCGGACTCAAGCTGGAGCGACGCCTGGTCCTCCTCTTTTCCGCCATCGTGCTCATAGCCTGGGTGACGATGCTGGCGATGACGGCTGCAAGGCACGATGCCTCCGGACCGCTTTCGCTGCTCGGGGCATTCTTCAACCAGGATCTCGGCCTGACCGTGAGCTTCGGCTTCACCGCCTTTGCCATCTATCTTCTTGCGCGCGACCACGACCGGACGCGCAAGGAAGCCTTGAAGGCCGACCAGCGGCGACAAAATCTCTCGCGCTTCTTCTCGCCGCTAGTCGTTTCCGCCCTGCAGGAGAAAGGCGATGTGCTCGGGCTGGAGCGACGCAGCGCCGCGATCATGTTCGTGGACCTGCGTGATTTCACCCGTTTTGCCGAGGCGGCACCGGCGCCTGAGCTCGCCTTCGTGCTCGCCGAATATCGCCAACTCGTCTCGCAGACGATCTTCGAACACGGCGGCACCGTCGACAAATTCATCGGCGATGGGGTGATGGCGGTCTTCGGCCAGCCGAGACCGAAGGAAGACGACGCCGACAGGGCACTTGCCTGCGCGCTCGATCTCGTCGACATCCTCACGGATTGGAAGAACCACAACGCGTGCAACAACCACCCGGCCCTCGATGCCGGCATCGGCCTGCACTATGGCACGGTCGTCGGCGGCGTTCTCGACAGCGGCTGCCACAGCGAGTTCACCGTCATCGGCGACGCCGTCAACGTGGCCCAGCGCCTGGAATCCATGACCAAGACGCTGCAGGTGCCGCTCGTCGTCTCCGCTTCGTTGATGTGCCGGCTCCAAGCACCAGCACCGGAAGCCGCATGGGTATCGCACGAGGCGGTCGTGCTGCCAGGTCGTCGCCTTCCGGTCGACATCTGGTGTCTTCACCGGGAGACCGGCTCAGCCCACCCGATGAGCCTTCCGTCGCTCCGCAGTCGCTGACGATCACCGACCGCTGAAGCTAAGCTTGAAGCGCGTGGTGAAATCACCGCCCCACCACATGGGGAAGTTGGTGCCCCATTTGTTGTTGTGGATGTTGAAGCGGACACCGGCGGAATAGTCAGGCAGGTCCTTGCAGAAGGCCATGAACGGCCAGGACTGCGGCGCCACCAGCGGCGTGTCGAGGTTTTCGACCATCAGCTCGACGCCCGGTTCCGAGCGCCCCCTCACCGCCGTGACCGCCTGCAGCTGTGCACCGCCCGCGCGGGCGAAATTGTCGGTGGCGTGCCAGTGCCCCATCTTGCACACATCCCAGGCGGAACGTCCCTCGGGCGTGAACGACAGAAAGCTCGCTTCCGGCATACGGTTGGCGTTCTTGCCATAGAGGGACAGCCGGACATCGAGCCCGTCCTTGCCGGCGGAAAATTCGATGGCGATTTCGGCAGGCGCGCCCAATTGCTCCACCGCTTCTGCCGGCATGACTGCAAGGACGGATGTTGCGGTCGTGCCGCAACGCTTGGGCGCGTAGGCCTGCGAGCGCGCTTCCGCAACCTTCGCAAGCCCGGGCTTGTCGTGGTCGAGCACCGCCCAGTCCATCCAATGGGTAAGGTACGTATCCATGTGGCGGCGAACGTCGCCGGCGTCATAGCTTTCGTAGCGATAGGCGATCAGCGAACCGTTGGCGCCACGGACCGTCCGGCCGTCGGGCGCAGTCAGCGCGGAAACGTCGCCGGTTACCGGATCAAGCTCGATGATCCAGCCGCCGACATCGAGCCGCGTAGCAGCCTCGGTCGCCTCGGGCCGTGATGGAACGGCAATCTCGGCAAGGGCCGCCTCGGCGCGGACCGCATCCTCGCCGTCCAGCTCTGCAACCGCCTGGTCGAGATAGGCCCGCTGCTCCGCCCAGGACGCTTCGGTATAGTGGAAGCGAGGATCAGTCTTTCGCGCCGCCTCGAAGGCGGGGCGTGCCCAGGCCTTCTCGTCGCGCAGGAAGGATTTGATGTCGACGCCGCAGGTGTGTTCGGCGACCAGCGCCAGCTTGCGGCCGAAGGCCTGGCGGCTTGTGGTCATCCGCTCGCCGGCAAATTGGTCGTAAAGCCGCTGCAGCGCCAGATAGCGGGCGATCTTTTCCGGATCGGCGCCGCTGCCGTGGATCCAGCTGTCGCCGAGTTCCTTTTCCACCACCGGGAAACGCTCGCGCGCCTCCCAAATAAGCTTGCCGTAGTCCTCCAGTGTCGCCGCGCGCACGGCGGCACCTGGCTCGTGTTTCAGGATCTCGCGATAGGCTTCGGCCGTCTGCGACACGCTCTGCGGGCCGATGTTGTCGCTGGTATGGGCGAAGCTCAAGCCGTCGGAGAGACCCTCGGGGAAATAGGTCTCGCCATAGGAGCGCTGGTACATGACGACGATTTCCTCGCCGCCCGCCGCTCGCCAGCGAAAAATATCCGGGATTTCCGGCGGCGGCGAAGCGGAGTTCACGCCGATATGCAGGAAGCGCACGCCGGCTTCGGCCAGCAGCGGCACCATGCCGAGCGTATGGCCGGGCACATCGGTCATCTTGGCGGCGATCGTCTTCAGACCGAAGCGATGGTCCAGCTCCTGCGCATAGGAAAGCCCCGCCTTGAAAAGATCCGGCGACATCAGCTCCGTATGGGTGGTGAAGGGCAGCGCGTGCCAGCGGATCAGGCCGCGCTCGATCGCCTGCTCAAGGCGGGCGACCTCTTCCTTCGAGCGAGAATTCAGGTGATCCCAGATCAGCCAGGCGCCCGTCGTCCAGACGAACAGCGGCTCGTGCGGGTTCTCGTTGTAGAAGTGCGCGCCGGTCTCGATCGCCTGCGGGATGAAGCGCTCGTGATACTGCTTTCGGATCTTCTCGGCGTGATCGGTAAAGCCGATGTCGAGATGGGTCTTGAAGACGACGTGGATGCGTTTTTCGGTCATGTTCGCTACCTTCAGCCGACGGTGCCCCGCACGATCAGGCGGGTGTTGAGTGTCTCGGTAAACGGCTCGGCATCGGGCGCACGAAGCCGCATCAGGATGAGGCGGACGAGCGCACGCACGCGCTCTTCGAGGTCGATGCGCACGGTGGTGAGGTTGTAGCTCTTCCAGTGCGCCTGCGGGATGTCGTCGAAACCGACGACCTTGACGTCCTCAGGCACGGAAAGCCCGAGCTCGTGGCGCAGCGCGTCGATCGCGCCGAAGGCGCCGACGTCATTGGCCGCAAAGATCGCATCGGCACCTTCGCCGATGCGGAACAGATCGAGCGTCGCCTGGTAGGCGGTGTCGTAGGTGTAATCGCCGGCAAGCACGATCGGCGCATCCATGCCGCGCTCCGCGAGCGTCTCCTTCAGTGTGCGCTCGCGCTCGGCATTGGCGAGCGACTGCGCCTTGCCGCCGAGATAGGCCATGCGGCGCGCGCCATAGCCCTGAAGCAGGGCCACCGCCTGCTCGATGCCGTTTTTCTGCCGGACGAGCAGGCGGTCATAGAGCGTACCGGATGCGGCGCCTGCAAACTGCTTCACGTCGTCGTAGATCACGTAGATCGGCACCGCGCGGTCGAGAAAGCCGCAGAGCACATCGGGCAGGATGTTCTCGGTAAACGCGATCACGGAATCCGGATTGAAGCCGCGCATGTAGGTGAGCAGGCGCGGATCCATGCTGAAATCAGCCTTGGCCTTGAAGAGCAGCGTCGCGAAGCCCTCCGCCTGCAGCGCCGTCGTCAACGCGTCGATCTCCTGGCTCTCCCAGGGGCTGCAGACGTCGGGCACGATCATGCCGACGAGATGCGAGCGACCGGTCACCAGCGAGCGTGCCGCCATGTCGGGCGTGTAGTTCAGCTCCCGCGCCACCTGCAGGATGCGGTCGCGCTTTTCCGGCTTCAGCGACGCATTCGGATTGAAGGCCCGCGAGACCGCCACACGGGAAACATTGGCCTCGCGCGCCACCTGGTCTGCGGTGGCTCGGGCAGCTTTCTTGTCGGCGCGCTCGTTCATCTATCCGTCACAAAATGAAAACGTGTTCATTCACAAAAGAGAGCAACGCGACGATTTCGTCAAGCGGAATAAGTATTCCGCCGATTTTTACCAACGGAACACATGATCCATGTTGACAAAGATGAAAGCGTGTTCATTCTTGACCGTCGTCGGGACGCCGGACCTGGAGGAGGGACGGACTGTCGCAGCCAGACACATAGGTCCTTGAGTGGATCGACCGGGAGGAGAAAACATGCGTACCAGGTTTCATTCCCTATTGCTCGGCGCAGCCGCGGCCATCGCCTTTGCAGCACCAGTGAGCGCCACCGAACTCAACATCACCTGCCGCTGCATCATCGGCGGCGTAAACAGCGGCATGGCCGAGTGGATCGAAAAGAAGGTCATTCCGGCCTTTACCGAGAAGATGAAGGCCGAAGGCAAGGACGTCACCGTCAAGCTCACCCAGTTTGGCGGCGAGGACGAGCAGCTGACGCAGCAGCTCGCGCTCGATTTCTCCACCGGCGCCGGCCCTGATGTCTCCGGCTTCGACGGCTTCCTGATCCCGAGCTTCGTCCAGGGCAATCTCCTGAAGTCGCTCGAGGAAGTGGCCGGCCCAGACGTTCCGAAGTGGGAGGGCTGGCAGCATATCTCCGACGGCACCAAGGCGCTGATGAGCTACCAGGGCAAGCCCTATGGCATCGCGCTCGGCACCGACGCCCGCATGATCTTCGTGCGCAAGGACCTCTTCAAATCGGCTGGGCTCGATGCCGACAGCTGGCAGCCGAAGTCCTGGGATGAGTTGCTCGACGCCGCCCGCAAGATCAAGGCGGCCGCCCCCGACAGCTTCCCGTTGCAGCTCAACGCCGGCGTCTCCATGGGCGAGGCGACCACGATGCAGGGCTACTGGATGGCGCTGCTCGGCACCGGCGAACAGGTCACCGACGACAGCGGCAAATATATCGTTTCGAGCCAGGGCATCCTCGACACGCTGAAGCTCTACAAGACCATCTATGTCGACGACAAGCTCGGCGACCAGCGCGCGCAGCTGCTTGCCGACGGCCGCAACCGCACCTTCGCCAATTTCCGCGATGGCAAGACGGCGATGCTCGTCGAGGGCGACTGGTTCTATCGCTCGGTCACAGCGCCCGGCGCCGAATTCGCCGTCGCCGATCGCGACAACACCATGACCTGGAAGAAGATGCCCGCCGCAGCACCCGGAAAGGGCTTACGCGGCCAGGATTTCGTCACGATGTCCGGCGGCACCGGCTTCGTCATCAATCCGCATACGGACGCGCCTGCCGAATCCTGGGCGCTGCTCTCGTTCATGAACAGCAAGGAGCAGCTCGACGCGTTCCAGGAAATCCAGCCCGCCATCCGCATCCGCGACGACGTGGCGATCCCGAACTCGCCGTTCCTGACGGAAACGGCAACGACGCTGCTGCCGATCACCACGGCCCGTCCGAACGACGCCAATTACAACAAGGTCTCGACCGAGATCCAGCGCATGACCGAAAGCGTCGTTTCCGGCGAGCTCTCGCCTGAGGACGCGATGGCCCAGTACAAGGCGGCCGTCATCGCCATCGTCGGCGAAGAAAACACCGTCAGCACGCTCTAAAGCCAATGCGGGATGTGGCCGCAACGGTGCCCTCATCCCGCTTCGATCCAACGACAGAGCGCCCGGCTGCCATCCGTGGCCGGGCTCCCGATCCAGGATATGGGCATGAAACGCGCATGAAGAAATTCTCCCTGCTTTCGACGCGCGCCGGCGCGCTTTTTCTGGCACCGGCCACGGCCCTCGTCGGGGTCTTCGTCATCGTTCCCTTCTTCTGGGTGATTTTCGTTTCCTTCACCAACCGCACACTGCTCGGCCGCACGGCCGTCGACCCCGATTTCGTCGGCCTGCAGAACTATTTCGCGCTCTTCAATCCGGCGACCTTCTTTACCCGCGGCCAGTTCGGGTTTTCGCTGATCCTGACGATCCAGTTCGTGCTGCTCTCGGCGCTGATCGGCCAGGCGCTGCTCGGGCTGCTGCTCGCCTGGCTCAGCCAGACGGTCACGCCGACGCTCAAATCCTTCCTGCAGACCGCGGTCATCGCCGCCTGGATCCTGCCGGAGGTGGTGATCGGCTTTGCCTGGTTCGCCTTCCTCGACTATGACAACGGCACGCTCAACATGATCCTGCGCGGCCTCGGTCTGCCGCCGGGCGACTGGCTGCTGCAACAACCGTTCTGGGTGATCGTGTCTTTCAACACCTGGCGGGGCGCCGCCTTCTCGATGATGCTGTTCAACTCGGCCTTCCAGTCGATCCCGCCGAGTTACTTCCAGGCAGCCGATGTCGCCGGCGCCACCTCGTGGCAGAAGCTGCGCGACATCGCGCTGCCGCTGATCCGCGGCCATGTCGTCACCGACCTCATCCTCATCACCATGTGGACCTTCAACGTCTTCACGCCGTTCCTGCTCACCCATGGCGGGCCGTCCTATCGCACCGAGATCCTGTCGATTTACACCTACCGCATCGCGTTCAAGGATTTCGAGTTCGGCAAGGGCGCTGCCGTCGGCGTGGTCATCATGCTGATCAATCTCGCCTTCGCGCTCGTCTATCTTCGCCTTGCCCACAAGAAGCCGGTGGAGGCGGAATGATGCAGAAGACTCAGAACATCTTCGTGCGGCGCGCGATCTTTGCCGCCGCCGCCACCTTCCTCGGCACGATCTTCGCACTGCCGCTCGTCTGGTTCATCTTTGCGCCCTTCAATGCCCGTGCCGAACTCGGCCTTGCCATCCCCTCACCCTTCACGCTTTCTAATTTTGCCACCGTCTTCCAGAACACCTTCGCGATGCAGGCGCTGCTGAACAGTCTCATCCAGGCGGCGGGCGGCGTGGTGCTGGTCGGCGCGGCGGCGACGCTTGCGGCCTATGCCCTCTCGCGCTCGCCGATCCCGGGCAAAGGCGCCGTCACCTATATCCTGCTGCTCTTCTCGTCGGTCGTTTCAGGCTCGGCGGCGATGGTGCCGATTTTCCTCATCATCTCCGCGGCAGGCCTGATCGACACCCATCTTGCCGTCATTCTCGTCTTTGCCGGCGGGCTGTTGCCGACGGCGATGTTCATTCTTCGTGATTTCATCGACGCCATCCCGCGCTCCTATGAGGAGAGCGCGATGGTCGCCGGCGCCTCTCCGCTCCAGGCGTTCTTCGATGTGGCGCTGCCGGTCATCCGGCCGGGCATCGTCGTGGTTGTCGTCTGGGCCTTCGTCAACATCTGGGGCAGCTTCCTCATCCCCTTCATCCTGTTGCGCAGCGACAAGCTGATGCCGGCATCCGTCGCCATCTACTCCTTCTACTCGGAAGCCGGCACGCCGATCGTCACGCTGCTGGCCGCCTATTCGCTGATCTATTCGCTGCCGGTCATCGCCCTCTATCTCTTCGTGAATTGGAAATTCGGTTTCCGGTTCTTTGGTGGCATCAAGTCGTAATCGGAAACCCGTCATGGCCTCTGTCGAATTCCAGAACATCTCCAAGACCTTCGGCGCCTTCGTCGCCGTGCCCGACATCAGCTTCCAGATCGCCGACGGCGAGTTCATCTGCCTGCTCGGCCCGTCGGGCTGCGGCAAGACGACGAGCCTGCGCATGATCGCAGGTCTCGAAACGCCAACCTCTGGCCGGGTGATGATCGGCGGCCGCGACGTCACCTACCTGCATCCGAAGGACCGCGGCATCTCCATGGTCTTTCAGGACTATGCGCTCTACCCGCACATGAACATCGCCGACAACATCGCCTATCCCTTGAAGGTGCGCGGCGAGCAGGAGACCAAGCGCCACGCCCGCGCCAAGGAAGTGGCCGACGTCCTCAAGATCGGCGACCTGATGAAGCGGCTGCCGAGCCAGATCTCCGGCGGCCAGCAGCAGCGCACGTCGCTGGCACGTGCGCTCGTCTATCCGAGCGAGGTCTATCTTTTCGACGAACCGCTTTCGAACCTCGATGCCAAGCTGCGGCTCGAAGCGCGCGGCTTCCTCAACCACCTGCAGCGCGACATGGGCATGACCGCCGTCTATGTCACGCACGACCAGGCCGAAGCCATGGCGCTCGCAACCCGCATCGCCGTCATGGACAAGGGCCGGATCGTGCAGTTCGCGCCGCCGATCGAGATTTACCGCCGGCCCGCAACGACCTTCGTCGCCAACTTCGTCGGCAATCCGCCGATGAACCTCGTCCCCGTCGAAGCATCCATCGGCGATGGCGCCCTGCACCTGCGCGCCGATGGCCTGAAGCTCGCACCGATCGCGCTCACCGACGCCATCGCCAAGGCGGCGAAATCAGCCAGGATGACACTCGGTGTCCGCCCCGAACATTTGCGTATCGCGGCCGCAGGCGACCTGAACGTGGTTTCCGGCGAACTCTTCGCCAACGAGAACATGGGGCCGGAGAGCCTCGTCACGTTGGAGCGCGGCGACAACGGTCGCGTCACCGCGCGCATCTTCACCGACGACGAGATCAAGGTCGGAACCTCAGTCCATCTCGCCTTCGACGCCAGGCACATCACCCTCTTCGATGACAGCAGCGCCCGCATTCCCGCGGCAGACGAACGCTGAGGCCGCCATGCAGGAATTTGCCGTGCGCATCACCCGTAAGCATCAGGCGGCCGATCCCTATTTCTATCTGCCCTTCGAGGTGCCCGAAGGTGTAACGCGCATCGACGCGACGCTCAGCTATCCGAAGTCAGAGGCATGCATCATCGATCTCGGCGCGCTTGATCCGCGGGCGACCGAGTATCCGACCGCCCAGGGTTTTCGCGGCTGGAGCGGTGGCGCGCGTGACCGTTTCTTCATCGCTACCGACGACGCCACGCCCGGCTACATTCACGGCGAGATGCCGCCCGGCCAGTGGAAGGTGATGCTCGGCCTCTACAAGATCCCCGAAGAAGGCGCCGAGGTCAGCGTGACGGTCGATTTCGACAGAAGCCCGCGCTCCATCGTGCCGCAGCCGGAAAGAACGTTCCCCGTGCGCAAACAGTCCGGATGGTATCGCGGCGATCTGCACTGCCACACCTTCCACTCGGATGCGGCTGGCTCGCCCGAACTGCTGCACGCCGCCGCCAAACAGGCGGGTCTCGATTTTCTTGCGGTCGCCGACCACAACACCATCACCCAGCGGCGCTACTTCCATCCGCATTCCTCCGCCGACCTCATCTTCATCCGCGCCATGGAAATCACCACCGCCGTCGGCCACGCCAATGTCTTCGGCGTCGACGATTGGGTCGATTTTCGCATGACGAAGCCGGAGCATGCCCGCACGCTCGCGAGCATGGTGCATGAGCGCGGCGGCCTGCTCTCGGTCAACCACGACAAGCCGACCATCCCCTGGGACTACGAACTGCCTGAGATCGACTGCATGGAGGTCTGGCAATCCCATTGGCTCGCCTGGAACTGGGTGTCGCTCGAGCGCTACCAGCAGCGCCTCGCCTCGGGCCTGAAGATCTCCGCCATCGGCGGCAGCGACTTCCACCAACCGGCGCGGCTATTGCCGGAGGGACCGCTGGTGCTCGCCCGCCCGACGACGGTGCTCTGGCTCAATGAACTCTCCGAAGACGCCGTGCTCGCCACGATGAGATCGGGCCACGGCTACGTGACGGAAAGCCCCACCGGCCCGCATCTCGAACTGATCGCCAACGGCCAACCGATGGGATCGACCGTGGTTGGCCCAGTGACCGCAGAGGCCTTGGCTCGCGGCGCCCAGGGCGACCGGCTGCTGTGGCTAGACGCTTCCGGCATCGTCGGTGAAGAGACCATCGAAGCTGACGACTGGACCGCCCACTATGCCGGTTCGCCCGATCGGTTCCTGCGGACCGAAATCGCCGCGGCCGCCAACCGGAGCGCGATCGTCGAGACATTCCGGGAGGCCCTCCACGGCAAAAATTTGCCCTGGGCGCTCTCGGAGGACGATCTCTCGAAACAGACGATCCGCCGGGCCATCAGCAATCCGATCTATTGCCGGCCCAACTGACGGCCGCTGCACTCCGCAACTGATCTCATTCTCAAAGTATGGGGCATCCGATTTTGGCACGCTCATATTTTCCGCTTTACCGACACATTTTACGATTGCAGCAATTTTAAGCAGAAAATTTCCGTGCTAAGAAAAAAGGCAGAGACTACCGCGACAGCACGTTAGGACCCCCATGGCGGCACGCCAGCGCATCATTCCCGTCCGGCGGGAATACAATCGTTGGGTCGCCAACCAGACGCTTGAAGACTATGCGCTGCGCTTCACCGCCAAGAGCGCCCGGCGCTTCTCTTCCGAACGCATTTCCCAGACCGCCATCGGCGCGATCTCCTTTCTGGCGCTGGAAGCGATCGGTGGCGCCATCACCATGTCCTATGGCACCACCAATGCGATCGTTGCGATCGTCGTCGCCAGCCTGATGATCCTGACCGTGGGCCTGCCGATCAGCCGCTATGCGATCCGCCACGGTGTCGACATCGATCTGCTCACCCGCGGCGCCAGCTTCGGCTATATCGGCTCGACGGTGACCTCGCTGATTTATGCCAGCTTCACCTTCATCCTCTTTGCGATCGAGGCCTCGATCATGTCGGGCGCACTCGAACTGGCGCTCGGCATACCGCTCTGGATCGGCTACATCCTGAGCGCCGTCGTCGTGATCCCGCTCGTCACCCATGGCGTGCGGCTGATCAGCAAGTTCCAGTTGATCACGCAGCCGTTCTGGATCGTGCTCAACGTCCTGCCCTTCGTCTTCATCGCCTTTGCCGATTGGGAGAAGGTCGGCGCCTGGCTCGCCTATGCGGGCATGCATCACGCCTCGGGTCCTCCGGGTACCTTCGCGCCTTTTGACCTCGTCGAATTCGGTGCGGCCTCTGCCGTCATCTTCGCGCTGATGGCGCAGATCGGCGAACAGGTCGACTTCCTGCGCTTCCTGCCGCCGGACGGACAGCGCAAGCTGCACCACCGCATCGCCGTCTTTCTCGCCGGTTCCGGCTGGGTGATCGTCGGCGCGCCCAAACTGCTCGCCGGCTCGTTCCTGGTGGTGCTGGCGCTTTCTGCCGGTGTGCCTTCGACCAAAGCCGCCGATCCGGCGCAGATGTACTACACCGCCTTCGGCTACATGATCCCCTCCGATACGGCAGCACTTCTCCTGATGGTCGCCTTCGTCGTCGTGTCGCAGTTGAAGATCAACGTCATGAACGCCTATGCCGGGTCGCTCGCCTGGTCGAACTTCTTTTCACGATTGACCCACAGCCACCCGGGCCGCGTCGTCTGGCTGGTCTTCAACGTAGCGATCGCGCTCCTTTTGATGGAGCTCGGCATCTATCGGCTGCTTGAAGAAACGCTTGGCGTCTTCTCCATTATCGCCATGGCCTGGCTTTGCACGATTTCGGCCGATCTTTTCGTCAACAAGCCGCTCGGCCTGTCGCCTCCCGGCATCGAGTTCAAGCGCGCCCATCTCTACGACATCAACCCTGTGGGTCTAGGCGCGATGGCGATCTCGGCGACCGTGGCGCTGACAGCGCATTTCGGTGCCTTCGGCGAGATTGCCGCCTCGCTCGCGCCATACATCGCGCTGGTCGTCGCCTTCATCGCCTCGCCGCTGATTGCCTGGGGCACCGACGGCAAGTTCTATCTCGCGCGCAAGCCGCGCAGGAGCTGGGCCAACCGGATGGACATCACCTGCTCGATCTGCGAGCATCCGTTCGAGCCGGAGGACATGGCCTGGTGCCCCGCCTATGCAGCGCCGATCTGCTCGCTCTGCTGCTCGCTCGACAGCCGCTGCCACGACATGTGCAAGCCGAAGGCCCGCTTCAACGCCCAGGTCGCGACCGTCGCGACCACGTTGCTTCCACGCACCGTCACGGAAAAGCTCGCGACGCGGCTCGGCCGCTACGCGATCTCTGCGGTGCTGTCGATCGCCGGCATCGGCCTCATCCTCGCGATGATCGCCCACCAGACCGCCGGCACATCTCCCGAGATCGCTGCGGTCGTCGAGCGCACGGTCGCCGTCGTCTTCTTCGTCTTTGCCGTGCTCGCTGGTATCGTCTCCTGGTTCTACGTGCTCGCCCATGACAGCCGCGTCGTCGCCGAAGAAGAATCCTCGCGCCAGAACACCCTGCTTCTGAAGGAAATCGCCGCCCACAAGAAGACCGACGCCGCACTCCAGCAGGCAAAGGAAACAGCGGAAGCAGCCAACCGCGCCAAGAGCCGCTATGTCGTCGGCCTCAGCCATGAGCTTCGCACGCCTCTCAACGCCGTGCTCGGCTACGCCCAGGTTCTGGAGCGCGACGAGACGATCCCCCCGGCGCGTCAGGGCGCGATCAAGGTGATCAAGCGCAGCGCCGACCATCTTTCCGGCCTGATTGACGGCCTCTTGGATATCTCGAAGATCGAGGCCGGCAAGCTGCAGGTCTATTCCAATGAGATCAACATTCACGATTTCCTCGACCAGATCGTCGAAATGTTTCGGCCGCAGGCATTGGCCAAGGGCATCAGCTTCGAGCACGAGCGCGCTAGCGGCCTGCCACGCCATGTGAAGACCGACGAAAAGCGCCTGCGGCAGATCCTCGTCAATCTCCTATCCAACGCATTGAAGTTCACCGAGCGTGGCGGCATCCGCCTGGATGTCGCCTATCGCAGCCAGGTGGCGACCTTCACGATTGCCGACAGCGGCCGCGGCATTGCCGACAAGGATTTGCCGCGCATCTTCGATCCGTTCCAGCGCGGCGAGGCCGAACATCTCGGTAGTATGCCGGGCCTCGGCCTCGGCCTGACGATCACGCGGCTCCTGACGCAGACGCTCGGCGGCGAAATCGCAGTCACCAGCACGCCTGGGCAAGGCACCACCTTCCGCGTCCGGCTGATGCTGTCGGCGGTAGATCGTCCGCTACCTCCCGCAGCCCCGCGCCGTATCACCTCCTATCTCGGCCCGCGCCGCACCATCGTCATCGTCGACGACAATGCCGACCATCGCGACCTCATGCGCGAGATCCTCGTGCCGATGGACTTCACGGTGCTGACGGCCGCGTCCGGAGCCGATTGTCTGGCGCTGCTTCAAGACCTCGGCGCCGACCTCTTCCTGATCGATATCTCGATGCCGGGCATGAGCGGCTGGGAGCTTGTCGAGCGGCTGCGCCAGGGCGGGCAGATCGCGCCGATCATCATGCTTTCGGCCAATATCGGCGATGGCTCGGCGACCGGAGCATTCCGCGGCCACAACGACACGCTCGCCAAGCCCTTCCCCGTCGGGCAACTCGCCGACAAGCTCGCCGTGCACCTTGGCCTCACTTGGGTTCACGAGGGAGAGGAGAAGCAAGCACACCCGTCGCCGGCGGCCGAACCGTTGACGCGCCCCGACGCCTATCACGTGGAAGAGCTGATCCGCCTTGGAGAGATCGGCTATGTCAGGGGCATCGAAGCCAAACTGACGGAGATTGCCCTGCAGCCCGAACACCAGCCCTTCGCTGAGGCCGCCCGCGCCTATGTGCAGGCCTTCGACCTCTCGGGCTACGACGCCTTCCTCAAGAACAACGCAGCCAACGGAGACGATGCCCATGGCTGAGACCAACGACCGCCGCGACATCGTGCTTCTCGTCGACGATTCCCCGGAGGCGCTCGGTTTCTTGACGGAAGCGCTGGAGCAATCCGGCTTTTCCGTGCTGATCGCGACCTCCGGCAGCGCCGCCCTTTCGATCGCCGAGCGCATCACGCCCGACGTCATTCTGCTCGATGCCGTCATGCCCGGGATCGATGGCTTCGAGACCTGCCGACGCCTCAAGGGCAACGCCGCCGTCGGCCAGACGCCGGTGCTGTTCATGACCGGGCTGACCGAGACCGAACATGTGGTGCGTGCGCTCGAGGCCGGCGGCGTCGACTATCTGACCAAGCCGATCAACATCGATGAGCTGAGGGCGCGCATTCGCGTCCATCTCTCGAACGCGCGTTCGGCCCAGAGCGCACGGGTCGCACTTGACGCGGCCGGCCGCCATCTGCTCGCGGTGCGCAGCGACGGAAGCGTCTGCTGGTCGACGCCGCAGGCGACGCGTCTCGTCAACGCCGCAACCGGCCGCGACGATGGCATGGCGATCGTCACCCGGCGCATCGCGGGCTGGATGGCAAACCGCCTGCGCACCGGAGCGCCCGACGACGGCACCTTCACGCTCGACCAGCCCGAGCAGTCGTCCCTGCAGATATCCTTCCTCGGCTCGATCGGCCCGAATGAACATCTCTTCCGCCTCACCGCCGAAAACCGCCGCTCCGACGATGCGGTGTTGCGCCAGCACTTCGCATTGACCCCAAGGGAATCGGAGGTGCTGCTGTGGATCGCCAAGGGCAAGGCGAACCGCGACATCGGCGAGATCCTCGGCTTGAGCGCGCGCACGGTCACCAAGCATCTGGAGCAGATCTATGTGAAGCTCGGCGTCGAGAACCGGGCGTCTGCCGCGGTGAAGGCGACGCAGGTTCTGCACAGTCTGTAGGCAGGCTGCGGTCCGATTTCCGTCCCGCTTCTTGCTGCCGCACGTCCAGCGTCATGGGCGGGTCAGCACCTGCTGAAAGCGACAGCCGACCGGCACGCGTCGCAAGCAGCAATCTGCACGCGCTCAGGCCGCGCCCGCCGTTCACCTTGCCTGCAACGCTGCCCAGGCGAAGGCTTCATCGAGTGCGGCAAACTTGACCGCTTGCCAATGGCGGTAATCGTCGACCAGGTCACGCGAAATCCAGAGCGGACCGCGGCTGCCGGAACTCTCCCAGCCGAGAACGCCGAGATCACCGGCACGCGCGAAAACCCTCTGCGCATGGGTGCGCGAGATGATGTAGCGGCTGGAGATCTCACCTGGCTTCAGGGGCCCGATCCAAATCCGCTGATCGGGCAGGACGCCCGTCGGCAGCCGCGCCACCAGGTCGTGCAGGATGTTGCTGCCTGACTCCGTCGAGACGAAAGCGGCGATGCTTTCGGGTGGCTCGCACCAGGCGCGATCCGCGATGAGCCGCCGCATCGCACGCGGGAGCGCATGATGCATCAAGGTCGGCTCGGTTTGCGACTGCGCCAGCCTTGTCCCCTCGTCGAGCCTGTCGAGCGACGAAAGGTGCCCCTCGAACCACTGCCGGATCAGGCCCTCGGCGACATCGGAAAGGATCAGGGGCCTGATCCGCTTGTCACCGCCCTGTTCCGCATCGAGAAGCAGTCGATAGTTGCGCATCTCGGCCAGGTGCGCCGCTGCCGTGTTCTTGCTGGCTACGTTGTTGCCGGCGATAAAGTCGATCAGCCTTGCCGCCGTCAGTTCGGGGCGGGATGGGTCGGTCAGACGCTCGAAATGCAGCGTCAGGATGGCCTGGGTGAGCAGCCATTTTCTCAGGCTGGCGGTGTAGCGCACGATGCGCGGAGCGGCGTCATGGATCGCAACCATATGAAGGGCCGCCTGACGCAACGCCTCCCCAAAGAGCGGATCGCCGACGAACCGCTCAGGCGTGAACGGCGTTTCGCCGTCCGGAGATCGGACACATTCGGATCGCGCCGTCACGGGCAGTCTCCAGACAGCGTAACCGCTGTTCGTTGCTTGCGACCGCGTGAAATGAACCGGTGGCTGGCGGGTGCCTTTAGGCGGACCCGGGCACCCGGATCGGTTGAAAAAGGCAAAAAGCGCGTAACACCGAACATAAACCAGTCCCCCTCCCGCCCCGGCGGCCAATAGCTAAATCGGACAGACAGCGCAGATCGAGGTCTATACTTACAAGGTAACGAAGTCTTTACCCGTTTTTACGGATGGGGACGACGAGACGCTGTTTCAGAGAACAACGTTAATACGGGAAATTGAAAACAGCACCGCACGTGCAGGCAAATCTGATACAACAGCGCCAGGGATCACATTTTGATGGCTGCCCGGATGCGTGCCCGATTGTTGATCGATCGTAAGATCCGGCCAGATAAAGAAGCCAATGAGGAACTTCGCCGCCACATGTTGCGTTGACGCTCATGTGCGGCAACGGGGTGTTGCAGCATCCACGCAAATGGGAGGTGCAAGGCATGTGGCGATGGCTCCTGATGGCCGCACTCATCTTGCCGTCCACGAGTGCCTCACGGGCAGACGAGGGCGCGTTCTTGAAGACCCTTGGCGGCAACTGGGCAGGCACCGGAACGGTGCGCATCCGTGCTCACATGTCGCCGATGAACATTTCCTGCAACTTCAGTTCCAAGGCGAGCGACGCGGCTCTATCGATGGAGGGCGTCTGCCGCGGCATGCTGCTGATCTCGCGATCCATCGACGCGAAGCTGCGCTTTACCGGGTCCACCTATAGCGGCTCCTATCTCGGCCCCCGCGGCGGCCGCGCCGGGCTCAACGGCACACGACGCGGCGATGCGATCAACCTCACCATTCGATGGGCGAAGGAAGTCAATGGCGACCGCAGTGCCGACCTGACCTTACGCAAGGTCGGCACCAACGGGATGCAGTTGAAGACGATCGACGTCGATCCCGCTTCCGGCAAGCGGATCGTCACGAGCGAGATCAATCTCAAGCGAAAATAGCCTTGGGCCACCATGCCCCCTTCGGACCGGAACCGGGGCGGAGTTGGCGCGTTGCCGGCGCCGTCAGGCTACCGCTGCCACCCGGGCATCGAAATCCGCGGTCCATTGTAGCGACGGCCGCGCGCCACAGCGCTCGACCCAGTCCTTGATGACGGCGCTATCCGGTGTTGCCGCGGGATACCAGGCGAAGGGCGAATGCAAGAGCAGGTCGGCCGCCGAGTAGTGCTCGCCCATCAGATAGGGACTGTCCTTCAACGCGTTTTCCAGGCGTGCCGCCATCTCTGTCGGGCCGCGGAAGGTGGCGTCGAAATAGGGGTGCGAAACCCCCGCGGCTTGCGCGATCAGCACCGGCTCGACCACACCGGCATACCAGGCAAGCCAGCTGAGATAACGGCCACGCTGCGGATCGCCAACATGCGGCGCCATCCTCTTTTCCGGGAAGAGGTCGGTCAGGTATTGGATGATCGCAATGGTTTCCCAGAGCACCACACCGTCATGAACGAGCAGCGGCACCTTACCCTCCGGGTGCGGGTTCGCCGGATCCTTTCGACCGCTGCCGTCACCGCGAGTGATGTCGACGATCTCGACTTCCACCTTGTCGAGAGCATCGAGTTCGCGAAGCAGGGTGATGATGCGCGACGAGCGCGAGCGCGGGGCGTGAAAGAGTGTCAGCATAGTCTGGATCCTCGGTTGCGTTTGGCGATGCGGATCTTATACAGTCGGCCAACTGCCAGTTTTCGTCAGTAGGGTTCGTCTATCTTTCAGCCATGGCCCGTAGTGATCGTCTGTTCCGCCTGCTCCAGGCGCTGCGCACACTCCCCTCCCCGGCAACGGCGGCCCGCCTTGCCGAGGAAACCGGCGTGTCGTTGCGCTCGCTCTATCGGGACATCGACAGCCTGCGCGCCGCCGGCGCCGTCATCGATGGCGAGCGCGGCTTCGGCTACCGGCTGACGGAGGATATCGCCTTGCCGCCGCAAACCTTTACCCGCCTGGAGATCGAGGCGCTGGTGCTCGGCCTTGCCGAGGTGCAGCACATGGGCGAGCCGGATCTTGCCGCGGCGGCACGCGCCGTCCTTTCCAAGATAACGGCGACACTGCCCGATCGGTTGCAACGCCAGGCGCTTCATGCAGTCTCGCAGGTCTATCGCTTCGACAGGAGAGGGCCGCCAACCGTCGATGTCTCCCTGCTGCGCGAAGCCTCCTGGCAGGAATGCGCCGTCATCATCGGCTATGTGGATGCCTTGGGGCAGCGGACCGACCGGCAGGTTTTGCCGCTTGCCATCGTCTATCTGGAACGGGTTCTGGTGCTTCTCGCCTGGTGCTGCCTTCGAGAAGGTTACCGCAAGTTCCGCGTCGACCGCATCGTCGATATCAGCACGACGGAGGAGAGCTTCCGTCCGCGTCGGGTGCCGATGCTCCGGGAGTTCATCGGCTTCTTGAACGCTGGCGCGCCGGACACATCGAAGATGACGCTGAGCGGCCAATAGCCGCAAACGACGACGCGGCCCGTGTTGCCACGGACCGCGTTCGGACTGCTTTTTTGCAGTCATGCCTTGGGAGGCAAACTCATTCCGCCGGCTGCAAGGCCGGCTGCGGCAGCGCCTCCGGCGCACGGCCGCCAAGGACCGCGGCCATCTGCGCTTCATCCAGTTCGCCTTCCCACTTCGCAACGACGATCGTGGCGACCGCATTGCCGACGAAGTTGGTGAGCGCGCGGCATTCCGACATGAAGCGGTCGATGCCGAGGATCAGCGCCATGCCGGCGACCGGCACCGCCGGGACGACCGAAAGCGTCGCAGCCAGCGTGATGAAACCGGCGCCGGTGATGCCGGCAGCACCCTTGGAGCTCAACATCGCGACGAGAAGCAGCAGCACCTGATCGCCGAGCGACAGCGGGATATCCATCGCCTGGGCGATGAAGAGCGCGGCCAGCGTCATGTAGATGTTGGTGCCGTCGAGGTTGAAGGAATAGCCGGTCGGGATGACCAGACCAACGACCGAGCGCTTGCAGCCGGCCTTTTCCATCTTGCTCATCAGACCCGGAAGAGCGGCTTCCGACGAGGACGTGCCGAGCACCAGGAGCAGTTCTTCCTTGATGTAACGGATCAGCGCAACGATCGAGAAGCCATTGTAGCGGGCGACCGCGCCAAGAACGACGAACACGAAGAGGAAGGACGTGATGTAGAAGGTGCCGATCAGCATCGCCAGGTTGGCGATCGAGCCGACGCCGTATTTGCCGATGGTAAACGCCATCGCGCCAAAGGCGCCGATCGGGGCGGCCTTCATCAGGATGCCGACGAGCTTGAAGACCGGCAGCGTCAGCGCGTGCAGGAAGTCGACGACGGGCTCTGCCTTCTTGCCGACCATGGCAAGCGACAGACCGAAGAGCACGGAGATGAACAACACCTGCAGGATGTCGCCATCGGCAAAGGCGCCGACGAGCGTCGTCGGGATGATGCCCATCAGGAAGCCGGTGATCGTCTGCTCATGCGCCTTTTCGGCATAGGTGGTCACCGCCTTGACGTCGAGCGAGGCCGGATCGATGTGCATGCCGGCGCCCGGCTGGACGACATTGGCGACGATCAGGCCGATGATCAGCGCGAGCGTCGAGAAGGTCAGGAAATAGATCATCGCCTTGCCGGCGACGCGGCCGACCTTGGCAAGATCGGTCATGCCGGCGATGCCGGTCGCGACTGTCAGGAAGATGACCGGCGCGATGATCATCTTGACGAGACGGATGAAGGCGTCGCCGAGCGGCTTCAGCTCGGTGCCGAGCGACGGATAGAAATGGCCGAGCAGGATGCCTGCGGCGATCGCCACCAGAACCTGGACATAGAGATGGCGATAGAAAGGTGTCTTGCCGCGCGGTTCCGCGGATTGTTCGATAATCATGAGATCCTCCACTGGACCCAGTCCGGCGTCATGCCGGGCCTCCCGGGTCAATTTCCGATGCGCGACAGCGCGGGCTGTCATGAGGATGTCATTTGCAACGGTCGTGCCAGTTGGCCGCGGCAGGAACCAAGCCTTTGAATTGATGAGGATGTTTTGTGCAGGCGGCTCGGTGCGCACAAAGAGTTGAGCGGATTTCCGCACAAGCCATCTGGAAGACTGAGCGAAAAAATGCACAATTGGGCCATGTTCAACGCCCTGTCCGCCCCCCTCAATCTGGCAGATCTCGACCAGTCGATGCGCCGCACCTGGCTGGTCTTTGCCGGCCTTGCCGTCGCGCTGCTTGTCGCCGCGCTCCTGCTTGCCGGCGAGTACGGCCGAAGCCAGGCGCTCGAAACTGTCGATGCCCAAAGCCGGATCGATGCCAATCTGAAGGCCTCGCTGCTGCGCGCCGTACTCGAACGCCAACGCTCGACGCCGCTGGTGCTGGCCGACGATGTCGAGGTGATGGCAGCCCTTTCGACCCGCGGCACAGAGGCGCTGCAACGGCTGAACGAGAAGCTGCAGGCGCTGGCGACCAACACGGACGCCGCTGTCATCTACGTGATCGGCCCCGATGGCGTCGCCGTCGCTGCCAGCAACTGGCGCGAGCCGACGAGTTTCGTTGGCAACGACTATGCCTTCCGCGAATATTTCCGCATGGCGATGCGCGACGGCAAGGCCGAGCATTTCGCCATGGGCAACGTCAGCAAGCGGCCGGGCCTCTACATTTCGCGTCGGGTCCAGGGTCCTGACGGCCCGATCGGCGTCGTCGTCGCCAAGCTCGAATTCGACGATGTGGAAGCCGAATGGCTCGCCTCCGGCAAGCCGGTCTACGTCACCGACCGGCGCGGCATCGTGCTGATCACCAGCTTCCCCTCCTGGCGCTTCATGACGACCAGAACAATTCCACGCGACCGCGTCGCCGCCATCCGCGACAGCCTGCAATTTGGCGATGCCTCGCTGCTGCCGCTGCCCTTCCGCGACATCGAGCCGACCAGCGATGGCTCCAGCGAGTTGCGCGCACTGTTGCCGGGCGAAAGCGAACGTCGGTTCCTCCGGGTCGAAACCATGGTTCCGACCACCAGCTGGCGGCTGGAGCAGCTAGCACCGCTCGATGGCGCGATCTCGGCGGCAACCCGCGAGGCCCGGCTGATTGCCCTGGCCCTCCTCGCACCGCTGCTCGCTTTTACCGCGGTCCTCCTGCGCCGCCGCCAGACGCTGGCACTGGTGTCTGCGCGCGATCGCGCCGCGCGCGACGAGCTGGAGACCCGCGTGGCGGAGCGCACACATGACCTCAGCCTTGCCCGCGATCATCTCGAAACGGAGATCGCCGACCACCGGCGTACTGGCGAGAAGCTGCAGGCGGTGCAGCAGGAACTGGTTCAGGCGAACCGGCTGGCGATCCTTGGCCAGGTGGCGGCCGGCGTCGCCCACGAGATCAACCAGCCGGTCGCGACCATCCGCGCCTATGCCGACAACGCCCGCACCTTCCTCGAACGCGGCCAGCAGCAGACCGCGGTCGAGAACCTTGTCAGCATCGCCGAACTGACCGATCGGGTCGGCACCATCACCGACGAACTCAGAAGCTTCGCTCGCAAGGGCCGCTTCGTCGCCGAGCCGACGCCCATGCGCGACGTGATCGAGGGGGCGATGATGTTGCTGCGCAGCCGCTTTGCCGGCCGCATGGATGCGATCGTCATCGACCTGCCGGAAAATGGCCTCAGCGTCCTCGGCAGCCGCATCCGGCTCGAGCAGGTGCTGATCAACCTTTTGCAAAATGCCCTGGAAGCGCTCGGCACGCGCAGCGGCGCCGAGATCCGCGTGCGCTGCGAGGACGGTCCCTCCGGGACGGTTTTGCTCGTCGTTGCCGATAACGGCCCAGGCATTCCCCTGCACATCCACGAGGATCTGTTCACGCCGTTCAACACCTCGAAGGATGAAGGGCTCGGCCTCGGCCTTGCCATCTCCAAGGAGATCGTCGCCGACTATGGCGGCGATATCACCGTCGAAACCAGCGACAGGGGCACCGTCTTCACGGTTCGCCTGAAGAGGGCCTGAGCGATGCAGCCGACCGTCTATCTCGTCGACGACGACAACCATCTGCGCAAGGCGATGACGCAGACGCTGGAACTCGCCGGCCTCGCCGTTACCCCTTTTGCCAGCGCTGCCGAAGCGTTGAAGACGCTGGATGCGAATTTCGACGGCGTCGTCGTCAGCGATATCCGCATGCCGGGCATCGACGGCCTCGCCTTCTTCCGCCGCATCGAAGCTTTCGACGCGGATCTGCCGGTGATCCTGGTGACCGGCCATGGCGATATCCCGATGGCAGTGCAGGCGCTGCAGGATGGCGTCTACGACTTCATCCCCAAACCCTTTGCCGCCGACCGGCTGGTGCAGAGCGTGCATCGCGCGCTGGAAAAACGCCGGCTCGTGATGGAAAACCGCGCGCTGAAACGGGCCGCCGAGACGGCCGGCGACAACCTGCCGCTGATCGGCCAGACGCCGGTCATGGAACGTTTGCGCCAGACGATCCGGCACATTGCCGATACCGATGTCGACGTGCTCGTCGCCGGCGAGACGGGCAGCGGCAAGGAGGTGGTGGCGACGCTGCTCCACAATTGGAGCCGACGCCGCAACGGCAACTTCGTGGCGCTGAATTGCGGGGCGCTGCCCGAAACGGTGATCGAAAGCGAACTCTTCGGCCACGAACAGGGCGCCTTCACCGGCGCCTTGAAGAAGCGCATCGGCCGGATCGAGCATGCGAGCGGCGGCACGCTGTTCCTCGACGAGATCGAGGCGATGCCACCGGCGACTCAGGTGAAGATGCTGCGCGTTCTGGAAGCGCGCGAAATCACGCCGCTTGGCACCAACCAGGTTCGTCCGGTCGATATCCGCGTCATCGCGGCTGCCAAAATCGATCTTGGCGACCCGGCGCAGCGCGGCGATTTCCGGGAAGACCTCTACTTTAGATTGAATGTCGTAACGCTGTCGATCCCGCCGCTGCGCGAACGCCGAGACGATATCCCGCTGCTCTTCTCGCACTTCCTGACCCGGGCGGCCGAGCGCTTCAAGCGCGACGCGCCTGTGGTCACATCGGCCGTGCAGAGACATCTGATGACGCATGCCTGGCCGGGCAATGTGCGCGAGCTCTCGCACTTTGCAGAACGCGTGGCGCTTGGTGTCGAAGGTCCGCTGGGACAGCCGATTGCGCCCGCCGAACAGTCTGGATTTGCGCTCCCGGAACGGCTCGAACGCTACGAGGCGGAGATCCTGAAAGAGGTGTTGCGGGCTCAGCGCGGCGACGTCAAGGCGACGATCGAGGCGCTCGGCATTCCGCGCAAGACCTTCTACGATAAGCTCCAGCGCCACGGCATCAACCGTGCCGATTACGCCGAGCGGGCCGCACCGGAAAAGGCCGGCCGCTAGCGTCAAATCCGAATCCGCAAACACATGCAATAGGTGCATCTTTGTCGGCAGGCGAATTCACGCTTGACGACCCGGGCCGATCGATGGCTATGATCTAGGCATTCACCAGGGGGGTCCCGCAAGGGGCTGAGATTCTGCTGGATGGCCGGATTGCCGGCTGTGGCGCAGTGACCCGTTGAACCTGATCCAGTTCATACTGGCGTAGGGACGGTGCAGATATCGAAGCCAGGATTCCGTGCGTCCAGCATCTGGCGGAGCGTCTTTCATCCTTCCGGCATCAGAACTGGGTCTCCAATTGCAAACTTGGAGCCTTGTCATGAATATTGCCACCAAACCCGCAGCCCTCACGGTCACGCAAGGACCGCTTCCCGCCTCCCGCAAGATCCACAAGCCGGGCGTGCTTCATCCGGATATCCGCGTGCCGATGCGCGAGATTGCGCTCCACCCGACGTCGGGCGAGCAACCGGTTACGGTCTATGATTCCTCCGGCGCCTACACCGCCGACGACGCCGAGATCCGCATCGAGGACGGCCTGCCGCGGCTGCGCCGCAACTGGATCGTCGACCGCGGCGATGTCGAAACCTATGAGGGACGCGTGGTCCGCCCCGAGGACAACGGCTTTGTGAGCGGCGACAGGCTGACACCGACCTTCCCGTTCCAGCATGCGCCGCTGAAGGCCACGGGCGGCCGCGCGGTGACCCAGCTTGCCTATGCCCGCGCCGGCATCATCACGCCGGAAATGGAGTTCGTGGCGATCCGCGAAAATCTCGGCCGCGACGCGGCGCGTGCGAAGGTCCGGGACGGCGAAAGCTTCGGCGCCCACATCCCCGATCACGTGACACCCGAATTCGTGCGCCAGGAAATCGCCAGCGGCCGGGCGATCCTGCCTGCCAACATCAACCACCCGGAATCCGAGCCGATGATCATCGGCCGGAACTTTCTGGTGAAGATCAACGCCAATATCGGCAACTCCGCCGTCACCTCGTCGATGGCGGAAGAGGTCGAAAAGATGGTCTGGGCGACGCGCTGGGGCGCCGACACCGTCATGGACCTTTCGACCGGCCGCAACATCCACAACATCCGCGAATGGATCATCCGCAACTCACCGGTTCCGATCGGCACCGTGCCGCTTTACCAGGCGCTGGAAAAGGTCAACGGCATTGCCGAGGACCTCACCTGGGAAGTCTATCGCGACACGCTGATCGAACAGGCTGAACAGGGCGTCGACTATTTCACCATCCATGCCGGCGTCCGGCTGCACTACATCCCGCTCACCGTCGATCGCGTCACCGGCATCGTTTCGCGCGGCGGCTCGATCATGGCCAAGTGGTGTCTGCATCACCATCGCGAGAGCTTCCTTTACGAGCATTTCGAGGAAATCTGCGACATCTGCCGCGCCTATGACGTCTCCTTCTCGCTCGGCGACGGCCTGCGCCCCGGCTCGATCGCCGATGCCAACGACGCGGCACAATTCGCCGAACTCGAAACGCTCGGCGAGCTCACCAAGATCGCCTGGGCCAAGGATTGTCAGGTGATGATCGAAGGCCCCGGCCACGTGCCGATGCACAAGATCAAGGAGAACATGGACAAGCAACTCGCCGTCTGCGGCGAGGCGCCGTTCTACACACTCGGACCGCTGACGACGGACATTGCGCCCGGCTACGACCACATCACGTCGGGCATCGGCGCGGCGATGATCGGCTGGTTCGGCACCGCCATGCTCTGCTACGTCACGCCGAAGGAGCATCTCGGTCTTCCCGATCGCAACGACGTCAAGGTCGGCGTCATCACCTACAAGATCGCCGCCCATGCCGCCGATCTCGCCAAGGGCCATCCGGCCGCCCAGGTGCGCGACGACGCGCTATCGCGCGCGCGCTTCGAATTCCGCTGGGAGGACCAGTTCAACCTCTCGCTCGACCCGGAGACGGCCCGTAACTTCCACGACGAGACACTGCCGAAGGAAGCGCACAAGGTCGCGCATTTCTGCTCCATGTGCGGCCCGAAATTCTGCTCGATGCGGATCTCGCACGACATCCGCGCAGAAGCGCAGAAGGAAGGCCTGGAGGCAATGGCCGCGAAATACCGCGAGGGCGGCGACCTCTATATGCCGGTGGAAGGGGCGGCTGGCGCGGCCGAGTAGACGACAGAGACTCGTTGAAGGGGCCAGTCACGGCCCCTTCAGTTCACTCAGGGCTCCGCCTCCCGCCTCGGAAGCGGAAGCGGCGATCGCCA
Organism: Ensifer adhaerens; assembly: GCF_000697965.2. NCBI lineage: Bacteria > Pseudomonadati > Pseudomonadota > Alphaproteobacteria > Hyphomicrobiales > Rhizobiaceae > Ensifer > Ensifer adhaerens. The sequence continues at coordinate 1,423,914 of NZ_CP015881.1, forward strand.
AGGCTCTCCTCCTCCGTCATGCTTGGGCTTGAGCCGAGCATGACGGAGGGTGGGAGGCGCGCCAACGACCCCGTTCAATCAACAAACATGCAACGTCCTCTGTCCCTCTCGCGACGCCTCAGCGATGAGGGCGATCATCTGTATGTCGTGGCCGCCGCCAGAGGCCCGCACCTTGCGCTCCGTGTCGCCCGTCCCCCCAATTGCTTGTCCCCACATCGATTGAACGATATGCAAGGCGCACGCAAAAGTCGCTGTCGGCGAAATTCATTCGCGGCGGGCAGCCGAACTGTACCCGCGCAAAAGTCCTGCAGGACGACGCAAGAACGCCGTTTGCACAAGGAGAATGACTTGAGGACATGCCTGTTGAGACTGACGGCCTTGTCCATAGGAGCCCTTGCAGCATTCGGCGGAGATCTGCCGCGCCTCAACGGTGACCGGGGCTTTGCCGGGGGCCTTTCCTGGATTTCCGCTGCCCATGCGGACGACGCCGATGCCGGCGGCACGAATGGTGAAGGTGCCGCGGGCGGCAGCGACCAAGGTAGCGAAAACGTCGGGAGCGGCGGAAGCAACGGCACAGAGGGTGGCGGCGATTGGGGCTCCGGCGATGGTAGCGGCGTGGGCGGCGAGCCCGGCGGGACCGGGGCTGGCGGTGGAGGCGGCGTCATCGACGGAAGCGGCCTGAGCGGCGGAGACAGCGAGCGCCACTCATCCTCTTCGCGCGACGGGCGGGATTACGGACCAACCGGCAGCGTATGGTACGGCGGCAGCAGTTTCCTCAATCTTTTTCGCCGGACACCGGAAGAGCCTCCCGAGGGGAGCGGGCCAGAGTCTTCCACCCGGCAGAAGAGCGATGCGGGATCCCGCAAAAGCGCGGGTCACACCAGAACAGAGCCCTGAAGAGATGTCTGCTTCGTCGCGCCGAAGGATGCCGTGTGCTGTTTATCGCGGACATAGAAGCGTCTGCGCCTGGATGCTTGGGCCAAGCCCTGGCATACCGGAGCAGCGGGAGGCGCGCTATCGATCCCGTTCGATCAACGAACGCGCAACGTCCCTATAGCCCTATAGCCCTCTAGCGACCACTCACCATCCGCTCGACCACATCGAGCAGCACGTTGGCGCCGGCGACCAGATCATCCGGCTCCGTGTGTTCGCGCGGATTATGGCTGATGCCGTCGCGGCTCGGAACGAAGATCATCGCCGTCGGCGCGATGCGGGCGATCATCTGGGCGTCATGACCGGCGCCCGAAGTCATGCGCCGGCTCTTGAGGCCTCGCGCCTTCGCCGAAGCCTCGACCGCTGCGACGATGCCCTGATCGAAGGCGACCGGCTGGAAGCGTGCCAGCCGCTCGACCGAGATCGTTACCCCCTCTTCCGCGCCGATGCGCACCAGAAAGTCCGCAAGCGCCGCTTCGAGCGCCTGCAGCCGATCCTCGTCCGGATCGCGCAGATCGACGGTGAAGGCGGCACGCGATGGGATGACGTTGATCGCGTCGGGCTCGAAACGCATGGTGCCAATGGTCGCGACACTCGGCGCGTTCGACCGGGCAATATGCTCGCGCAGGAAGAGGCCGACACGCGCGGCCGCGAGACCGGCGTCGGAACGCATTGCCATCGGCGTGGTGCCGGCATGGTTGGCGACGCCATCGATCGTCACGCGCTGCCAGGAAATGCCCTGCAGGTTCTCGACGGCACCGATCGAAAAGCCCTCGCGCTGCAGCACCGGCCCCTGCTCGATATGAAGCTCGACATAGGCGTGGGGCTTGAGGAACCCCGGCTCGATGTTGCCGGCATAGCCAATCCGCTCGAGTTCCTCGCCCAGCGACGAGCCATCCGTGCCGATGGTCGCGAGCGCTGCGTCCAGCGGCAGGCCGCCGGCATAGACGAGCGAGCCGAGCATGTCGGGCGCAAAACGCACGCCCTCCTCATTGGTAAAGGCGGCAACGACGATCGGTCGGGCCGGCGTCACGCCACGGTCCTTCAGCGTCTCGATTACTTCGAGCGCGGCGAGTACGCCGTAACATCCGTCATAGATGCCGGCATTGATGACCGTATCGATGTGCGAGCCGAGCATGATCGGCGCTTCGCCGCTGTTTTCCTCGCTGCGCCAGATGCCGAAGATGTTACCAATCTGATCCACGGCCACATCGAGGCCCGCCGCCTCGATCCAGGCGACGAGGCGGTTGCGGCCGGCCTTGTCGTTGTCGGAGCCGGCCAGCCGGGTCAGTCGCCCTTCTGCATCGCGACCGATTTCGCCAAGCTCGCGGATGCGCCCGATGAGGCGCGCGGCGTCGATGGAAGGAAATGACATGTTATTCCTGCTTTCATGCGGATTTTGGTTCATGGCCGGCTATCAGCCAACGCCAGTCTCTGCCGGATAATCTCGGCGTGATAACGCGCGCCGAAGATCAGGGCGTCGTCGTTGAAGTCGTAACGCGGATTGTGCAGCGGCGCCGATGTCTCGCCATTGCCGATGAAGACGAAGCAGCCCGGAACGTGCTCAAGGAAGCGTGCGAAATCCTCCGAGCCGGTCATCGGCTCGGCGGCCGTTGCGACATTCCCGGTCCCGAACACCGTTTCTGCTGCGGCAAAGGCGTGGCCGGTCAAGGCCGGGTCATTGATCAGTGGCACGAACTCGCGCGTGTAGTTGACCTCGACCTCGCAGCCATAGGCATCCGCCGTACCCTTGGCGATCACCCGCATCTCCGCTTCGATCCTGGTGCTGACCTCCGGGCGGAAGCTGCGGGCATCGCCGAGGATGCGGGCGAGACCGGGCAGCGCGTTGCGCGTGCCGTCGGTCAAAAGCTCGGTGACCGAAACGACACCGATATCCGTCGGCGAGAGGCGGCGCGACACGATCGTCTGCAGATTGACGACGGTGGCGCAGGCGGCGACCAGCGTCTCGTTACCCCAGTGCGGCCGCGCCGCGTGCCCGCCGACGCCTTTGAGCACGATCTCGAAATTGTCCTCCGCCGACATGATGGCGCCGACGCGGGTTTCGAAACGGCCGACCGGCAGCCCCGGCATGTTGTGCAGGCCGTAGATTTCGTCGAAGGGAAAACGTTCCATCAGTCCGTCGTCGAGCATCGCCAGCGCGCCCTTGCCCCACTCCTCGGCCGGCTGGAAGATAAAGCATGCGGTACCATCGAAGCCGCCGTCTTCGGCGAGCATCTTGGCGGCGCCAAGCAGCATGGCCGTGTGACCGTCATGGCCGCAGGCATGCATGGTGCCGGGCTTCGTCGAGCGATAGGGAAGCTCTCCCTGTTCCGGTATCCGCAGCGCATCCATGTCGGCCCGAAGCGCTATGGCGCGGTTGCCGCTGCCGCGTTTCAGCCGACCGACAACGCCGGTACCACCGACACCTTCCACCACCTCGTCGAGCCCGAATTCCCTGAGCTTTGCCGCAACGAAGGATGAGGTGCGTTGTTCCTCGAAACCGAATTCCGGGTGCGCGTGCACGTCGCGGCGCCAGGCGGTCATGTCCTTCACAAGCCGGTCAAAATCCATTCCCGCCATGGTCATCCTCTTTCGTTCGATGTGTTGGCGACGGTCTCGGGCGACAGGCCGACCAAGGCAGCATAACGCTCTGGGTCCGTCGCACCCTCGGTATTGATGACGAAGACGCGCGACTGCGCGGTCAGTCCGAGCGTTTCCCGCAGCGCTGGATCGCGGGCAACCGAAAGCAGCCCGGCCAGGCCGACGCCGCCGCTTTCGCCGGACACGATCGCCGGGTCAGAGCCTGTCGGCCGCGCAAGCCGGTTCATCACCGAAACGGCATCCTCCTCGTCGACGGTCATGAAGGCATCGGCGACGCGCGACAGGATACGCCAGGCGACAAGCGACGGCTCGTAGCATTCGAGCATCGCCATGATCGTCGGCTCGCCATGCGCCACCTTGACCGGATGTCCGGCTCTGGCGCTTTCGTAGAGGCAGGCGGCGCGCGCCGGATCGACGACGACGAAACGTGGACGCTCTGCGCCATAACGTAGCGCCAGATGCCCCGCGGTCGCCGCCGCAATGCCGCCAACGCCCGCCTGCACGAACACATGCGTCGGAGGCTCTTCCATCTGCCGCAGCGCCTCGCTCAGCAGCGCCGTGTAGCCCTGCATCACCAGGCCGGGAATGTATTCGTAGCCCGGCCAGGTGGTGTCCGAGACGACGGTCCAGCCATTTTCGTCACAGACCCGCGCGGCCTCCCGGACGGAATCGTCGTAGGTCCCGGCAACGCGGACGATCTCCGCGCCATAGGCCGCGATCGCCTCGATGCGCGTTTCGCTGACGCCTCCGTGCACGAAGATCACCGCTTTCGCGCCGACAAGCCGGGCGCCCATGGCAACCGAGCGGCCGTGATTGCCATCGGTGGCGCAGCCGAAGGTCTGGGCGGCGGCAATTGCCCGAACCTCTGGCCGGTCGAGATCGTCGAGATCGATGCTGCGACCGAGACGCCGTTCCGCCTCCTCGACCACCAGCCGGATCACCGCATAGGAACCGCCAAGCGCCTTGAAACTGCCGAGACCCAGGCGTTGGCCTTCGTCCTTGACGAAGACGCCCGCAATACCGAGTTCGTCCGCCAATGCGGGCAAGGCATGAAGCGGCGTCGGCCGATGGTCGGGGCGGCGCGCAAGCTGCTGCTCGACACGGGCGGCGGCGGCAAGCGACAGCATGTCGGCATCCGCGGGCAGTAGCGAGTGGCCGAAATCGGCATGGGAATTGGCGAGAAACATGGTGCAATCTCCGTAGACCACGAAAATCTATTTCATCGTTGCCGAGAAATGCGCTCTAAATGGCCGTCGAGAATGCAAGTTTGTAAAGTTAATGGGGTGCCGTGGCGTGGGGTTCCACCTTCAGGGCCCGGAGAGCAGGAACCGAAAGGCACTGGATGGCACCGTCGAAAAAGCCACAGGTCGAACTGGATCGCTTCGATCTTGCGATTCTCGCCATCCTGCAGAAGGACAATACGACGCCGCAGCGCCAGATCGGCGAGGCGGTCAATCTGTCGGCGCCCGCCGTCCAGCGGCGGATCAAGCGCATGGAAGAAACCGGCGTCATCCGCGCCAATGTCGCGCTGATCGATCCGGTCAGCGTCAATCAGGCGCTGACGATCCTGGTGGAGGTGGAGGTCGAAAGCGAGCAGATCGCCCTGCTCGATGCGGCCAAGGCGGCATTCACGGCGGCACCCGAAGTGCAGCAATGCTACTATGTCACCGGTGACGTCGACTTCATGCTCGTCGTCATCGTGCCGACCATGGCCGACTACGAGGCCTTCACCCGGCGCATGTTCTTCGGCAATGCGAACATCAAGCGCTTCCGCACCTTCGTGACGATGGATCCGGTGAAGGTCGGACTTTCGGTCCCGCTCTAGGACAAGTCCGGAAGCGGCGCAGCGATTGCCCGACGTTGGAATTCACGGTCTATTTCGTGCCGGAGAGCGCCTTCTTCTCGGCGTCCGCATCGAGCGGCTGCCCGGCGCCGATCGACGTCAGAAAAGCATCGACGGTCTCAAGCGAAGAGGCGGGCGCATAGCCGTCTCCGCCTTCCGGCCTAGTGACGGCGAGCCGCGTCTGCCAGGTCGACGCCTTGCGGCAGGCGACCGACACCAGACCGGGCTCACCGGGCTGGGCGAGTTCGTATTCGCGGCAGAGCTGCCCCGAGCCGAGCTCGAAGGCCGATACCAGCCGGACCGTCCCCTGCCCTTCTCCAACGGCGACTTCGTCTCCCGAAGCCGCCTTGTCAAGGATGGCGGAGAGCGCCGGGCCGACAGTGCCGGCCACCTGCATCGCGCCCGGCACCCCGCCTGGATCCGCCAGCCCACCGCCGCGAAGCAGGTAGCCGCCAGCGCCGCCGACGACCACCAGCAGCGACGCTGCCAGCGCCATCAGAAACCGCGAGGGGCTACCGTTCGGCGACGCCGGCTGATCCGCAGGGCGCCGGAAGGCCACGACATTATCGCCGGCTGCAGCCGGTGCGTCCGCCGCGCGCGCTGCGTCGCCCGCGGCCGCCGCCATGGCCCGCACCTTAGCGACCAGTTCGTCCGGCACCGGCTCGTCGAGCACCGGCTTCAGCGCCTCGCTTGCGGCGGCGCGCGTTTCCATGAACATCGCCACGCGCGCCATCAATTCGTCGTCCGTTTCCAGCGCCGCCTCGACACGGCGCATTGTCGCCTCGTCGAGTTCGCCGTCGGCGAACGCCATCAAGATCTCATCGCTGAATTCCGTGTCGCTCATCTTGTCCCGCCTCTCATGTCCTGTGAACGCGCGACCGGCGGTTCTATTCCCGTTGCCTCCGCAAGATTTTTACGCGCCCGGGCGAGCCTGCTCATGACGGTTCCGATCGGAATGCCGAGAACTTCGGCTGCCTCCTTGTAGGAAAGCTCCTCGACGCAGGTGAGGATCAGTACCTCGCGCTGTTCGAGCACCAGGCCGTCGATCGCAGCCGCCACGCTCTTCAGCGCCATGCGCGCCTCGCTCCCGGCCTCGCCCGAAGGAACGGCGAGTTCGGCCTGCGCCTCGATCTCCTCCGTCGGGCCGGCGGTCTTCTGCCGGCGCAGCTGGTCGATCCAGAGGTTGCGCAGGATGCGGAACATCCAGGCGTCAAAGCGCGTGCCTTCCTCGAAGCGGTCCGAACCGGCTAGCGCCTTTTCGCAGGCCGCCTGCACCAGATCGTCGGCCACGTCGCGCGACCGGCAAAGCGAAATGGCAAAGCGGCGCAGGTTCGGCAGAAACGCGACCAGGCGCTCGCCGAAGACGATGGTCGGATCCGTCATCGGGCGTTCCTTTTGGCGCTACCCTTCGTCACCGGTGGAATAATTTGTCCATTCATCCGTTGAGCGTTATGGGAACTACACCCGAAAGTCACCACTTATGGTCCGTCCGTTCACGGTAAGCTTTCGTTTTCGGATGCCGCTACACAAGGAGAAAACCTTGAAAAAACGCCTGTTTCGACTGACCGTCCTGTCGTTGTGCGGCCTGGCAACCGGTGCTGGGGATCTCTCCTTTGGCGGTAGTAACGATGGCAATTCAACCGTTCGCTTTGCCCCAATCAGTCAGGCCCAGGCGGACGACGACGATGACGATGGTGGCGGTGGCGGTTCGTCCCGCGGCTCAGGCGATCGCGACTCAAGCAACACCTGGCGGGGAGGCGGCAATCTGCTCGATCTCTTCCGCGGGACGTCGGAGCGCCGCGTCGTGCGCCAGCGTCCGGCAGCGCGCCGGGCAACGCATGTTCCCGGTGAAATCATCGCGCTCGGTCTCAACGATGCCGCTATCCAGCGCCTTGCGGAAAGCGGCTTCACAGTGCGTGCACGAGAGCCGCTCGGGCTTTCGACGACAGAGATCGTCAAGCTCGGCGCCCCCCGCGGCATGACGCTCGAGGATGCCCGCCGGCAGGTCGCGGATGCGACGCCCGGAGCAATCGCCGATCTCAACCACTATTTCGAGCCGAACGAAGGCACCGCCTCACCGGCTCCCTGTGCCGACGGCGGTTGCGCGCTCGTTCGCACCGCCATCGGCTGGCCCGACGCCGGCGCCGCGTGCCCGGCTGCCGGTCCGATCGGGCTGATCGACACGGCGATCAACCCCGCCCATCCCTCACTGAAAGACGTCAGGCTCGACATCGTCAGGCTGGCGGAGGAAGAGGCACCGGAATCCGGCCGCCAGCACGGAACCGCGGTCGCAGCTCTCATTGCCGGGCGGAAGGACAGTCGCGCGCCGGGCCTGCTCGGCAATGCCCACCTGATCGCCGTCGACGCCTTCCAGCGTAAGGGCGGCGAGAGCGATATCGCCGAGACCTACGATCTGGTACGCGCCATCGATCTCCTGGCCTCGCGCAAGGTCGCGGTCATCAACATGAGCCTCTCCGGGCCACACAATCTGCTGCTCGAAAAGACCGTCGCGCTCGTAGCCGAGCGAAACATCATCCAGGTGGCGGCGGCAGGCAATGACGGCCCGCGGGCTAAACCCGTCTATCCCGCCGCCTATCCGGCGATGATCGCGGTCACCGCGGTCGACCGCAACTTCAAGCCCTATCGCCGCGCCGGGCGCGGCGACCATATCGATGTCGCAGCACTCGGCACGAGTGTCTGGACGGCAGCCTCGATCGAGGGGGCAGCGCCCAAGACCGGCACATCCTTTGCCGCCCCCTTCGTCACGGCTGCCTCCGCCATTCTCAGGGCCTCGCATCCGTCGCTGTCGGCCCAGGAAGTTGCAAAACTCGTCACGGAGACGGCGCAGGACCTCGGCGCGCCGGGCAAGGATCCCGTGTTCGGCTGGGGCGTTCTCAATGCCCGCGAGCTCTGCCGCTCGTAGCAGCGTCGAGCGGGCAGCACTGAACTACGGCTTTTGCCAATCCATGACCAGGAACGAGGGGACCCTTCTAAAGAGGTCCCTTTGTTCCGGTTCGCCGCCACGCGGCAATGGTTCGTCGAAATAGCGCAACTGCAGGCCCGCTCCCAGCAACAGCGACATGTAGGTGCTGAGCGGCCGGTGCCAGTTCATGACCCGAAGATCGCCCCAGCCGATCCAATCGGACCGTTCATCCATGTAGTGGTCGATCATGAAACTGCGCTTGCCATCGCCGCCATCGCGCCAGCCGGTCGGGTTGCTGGCGCTGTAAAAGCTGGTCAGGTTCGCGATCAGCAGATGACCGCCCGGGCGGAGAACCCGGTTCATCTCGCCAACCGCCGCATCCAGATCGGCGATGTCGATGAGGCTGAGATAGGCAACGACCAGATCGAAAGTCTTCTCCGCGAAAGGCAGTCCTTCGGCCTGTGCGATGCGATAGTCACCATCGGGATGCAGACGCCTCGCCTGACTAACGAGCGACCCGGCGGGATCGATGCCGACGGTGCTCAGCCCCTCCGCCGTAAGCAGCCGGCAGAACCGCCCCTCGCCGCACCCGACATCGAGGACAGCCCTTGCCCCGCTTTGCCGCGCCCTTTCGAGCATGGGCGCATCGAGGACGAAGCGCCGCGCAAAATCCCCCTCGGCGCCCAGCCCGGAAATCCAGGCAGCCGCCGACTCCTCCCATCCATTTGACATTTTGCGTTTGGTCCTCGTGATCCGTCCTGCGTTTACGAAGACTGCGAGGACAACCTTGGCGATTGCATGACGTAGCCGCCGCGCGGCTCCGGCGGGAGACGGCAGCGCCGCCGTCCCGCCAGAGTGTGGCCGTTTTGTCAGGCAGCCAGTCCGCGTTCGTTGAGCAGCATTCCGACGCGCACCATGCGCACGGCATCTTCAGCCGCACGAACGAGCAGTTTCGGCGCGGCGTTGATGGCATCGTCGAGGGTGCAGGGCGCCTTCAGGATCGAGGCGAAAGCGTCGATGCCGTGCTCGAAATTGAGGGTCACGCCCTTGCCAATCGTACCGGCGAGAGCGATCACGGGGCGGCCCGCCTCCTTCGCCCTGTGCCCGACCTCGGCCGGCACCTTGCCGAACGGCGTCTGCCCGTCGAGGCTGCCTTCGGCGGTGATCACCAGATCGGCCCTGGCGATCATGCTGTCGAGATCGAGATAGCGCATCACGATGTCGTAGCGCGGATGCAGCGCGCCGCCGAGCAGCCCCATGACCGCCGCCCCGAGACCACCGGACGCGCCCGCTCCCGCTACGTCGCCGACCGCGATACCGGTTGCCGTCTCGATGGCTGCGGCATAGGTCTCCATCGCAGCCGCGAGCAGTTCCACCTGCTCCGGCGTTGCGCCCTTCTGCGGCCCGAAGACACGGGCAACGCCGCGTGCGCCGAGCAGCACATTGTGCCAGTTGACGGCCGCGTCGATGCGAACCTCGGCGAGGCGCGGATCGCGGCCCGAAATGTCGATGCGCGCCAGCGACGCCAGTGCCGCACCGCCGGGCGCAAGCGGTTTGCCCTTCCGGTCGAGCAGCTTCACGCCCAAGGCTGCGGCCATGCCGGCGCCGCCATCGTTGATGCCGCTGTCGCCGCAGCCAAGCAGGATACGGCGGGCGCCGGCGTCGAGGGCCGCCCGGATCAGCTCACCGACGCCGTAGCTGGTGGTGAGGCAGGGGTTGCGCCGATCGCGCGGGACCAGTCGCAAACCGGCGGCCGCGGCCATTTCGATGACGGCCGTGCGTTCGGACTGCCCGCCGAGGAAACCGAAATGCGAGGCGACGGGTTCGCCGAGCGGGCCGGTCACGGTCAGTTCGTGCAGGCTGCCGCCGGTGATAGCGACGAGCGCCTTGGTGAAGCCTTCACCGCCGTCGACCATGGGCACCTTGAGGACCTCGGCGCTCGGGCAGGCGCGCAGCACGCCCTTCTCGATGCAGTTGGCAGCTTCTTCCGCCGACAGGCTTTCCTTGAAACCGGACGGTGCAACCAGAATGGTAAGTGACATGTGACAATCTCCTTGCACTTTTGTGACAATGCGGATGCAGGGGAGAAACGGCAGCTCGCCACGTTTATTCCGGCCGAAATGCAGAATTCTTTCTTTTACGAAAAGAAAAAGAAAAGAGCCGAAGCGACAGACGCTTCGGCTCTTAAAATGACATTATATCAGATGCTTATCGTCATGTTTCCAACCCGACTGCAGGCCAGATCACAAGCGCGAACAGGGCAAGCAACGCGATGAACGGGAGCGCCAGCATCAAGGCCAAGCGCAGGAGATCGGAAGGGCTGAAAGCGGGTGGTTCCATACCTCCGAACAGCGCTACGGGCTTCGCCGAAACCATCAGCGTCTGGCAAAAGCCACTACCTATGGCTGTGACCATGATGAGGCTGGCGGGGCTGACCCCGAAGCCCGCCAGTGGCAGCGCAACGGCCGGAATGAGCACTGTCGCGCGAGCCGTTCGCGAGGCAAGGACGATATGGGCAAAGGTCGCGACCGCAATGGCGAGAAGCACGACCAGCCACGCCGGCGGCTTGCCGATCTGGCCGAAGGCACCGATCAGGCGATCGGCAAGTTCCGTCGCCGTGCCGGTCGACAGCAGCGCTTCGCCGATGACGAGCGTGCCGGCAAGAAACAGAAGCAGGTTCCACTCGACACCCTTCAGCGCCTTGCGAAACGGCATGCCGGAGATCTTTTCCGACGCAAGGACAAGAGCGCCGACGAGTGCCACCACCGGCAGCGCGATGCCGTGCAGGTCCGAGGTCGCGAGTGCTGCGACGATCGCAGCGGTCACGGCAAGGATTGCCTTGTCGCGCGCCGAAAACGGAGGTTTCTCCGTAGGCGCGGCCGGCAGGTCGAAGCGCGAGTTCCGGTCGGCATCGTCGAGGAAGAAGCGCAGGATCAGGCCGCAGGCAAGGAGGCTCGTCAGCAGCGCGAAGGGCGCGGCAAGCAAGGCCCAGCCGAGAAAACCCGGCGCCTCACCGCCGCTGCGGCGAATGAAATCGACGGCAACGAGATGGGCGCCAGCGCCGGTCAGCGAGGCGGCCGCCGAAAGCAGGATCACCGACGGGAACAGGAGGGCCAGCGCGCGGGTGACGCCAGGGCGGCCGATGGTCGAGGCAAGCCCCAGGAAGACCGGCATGAAGATCGCCGCCCGCGCCGAGGTCGAGGGGATGACGAAGGCAGTCACGAAGATCGTCAGCGTCACCACCCAGAACAGCCGGCTGACATCGCGGAAACGGGCAAGCAGCCGGAAGGCGAGCCGCTCAACGAGACCAGATGCCTGCAGCACCGCCGCGATCACCGATGCCGCCATCATCAGCCAGACGATGTCGTTGCCAAGCGCGGCATAAACCGCCTCTTCGCCGACGGCGCCGGTCACGGCCAAAGCCGCCGCCCCGGCAAGCGCCACCGGCGTTTCCGGCAGGTCGAAGATCGTCCAGCAGATCAGCGTCGTCGCAAACACCATCAGCGAAAGGCGCATCGGCAGCACCAGGCCGTCGGCCGCGAGAAAGATCAGGACGGCGGCAAAGGCGACGAGCATTGCGCCGACGAGCAGGCGCACCTGACTCACCGGCATATGGCCGTCAATGCGTTCGGCTACCGCCGCGTTCAGGGTGACGAGGTCTTTTTCCGAAGCGATCACCGGGCTGATGGTCATAGCTACGCTCCCTTTTTGCTGGCCCAGGCTCGCGCGGCAACCGCGCCGCACGAAAGCCACCGGGCTGATTTCGTGGGAGGGCAAACGGGGTGTCGGGCGGTTTATTCCGCTCGTGCCCGACAATTTTCGGCGCTGGAGGCCCGAAAGCCCGAATTGAGCGAGATCAATGCCTGTTCTCCTGACAGGCAGAGACTGGTGCCAGATGACCTCTTTCAAAAGGAGAGTTTCATGTTGATCAGGGAAATGTCGCGGCAGGAATGCATCGACCTCGTCGCCGAGAACCACATCGCCCGCCTCGGGTGCGTCCGGGATGGCCAGCCCTATGTCGTGCCCATCCAATATGCTTTTGCCGCCAACAGGCTCTACGGCTTTTCGATGCCCGGGCAGAAGATCGACTGGATGCGGGCCACTCCCCGCGTCTGCATTCAAATGGACACGGCAACGGACCGGAAGGACTGGCGAAGCGTCGTCATCTACGGCCGCTATCAGGAACTGCCGGATACGAAACAATGGCATCGCGAGCGCATGAACGCCTGGTCGCTTCTCGAACAGCGCGTGAACTGGTGGGAACCGGGCGGTCTGAAGCCCGGCGATCAGGCAATTACCGGCGCCTCGCCGCATCTCTTCTTCGAAATCGAGATCGATGAGGTGACCGGGCGGGCAGCCACTGTGGGTTGATGACCGTCGGCGCGCAGTCAGATGGCTGCGCGCTCGGCCGTGCCTGTCAATGGGCCATCAGCACGGGTACCACTGCGTTTTCGAGCATCGAGCGGGTGACGCCGCCGAAGACGCGTTCACGCATTCTGGAGTGGCCATAGGCGCCCATGACGATCAGATCGGCGGCCACGTCGGAAGCGAAGCGATTGATCACGTCATCGACCCGATGCCCGCCGCTCGGCAGCCGCTCGACGGAAACCGAAACGCCATGCCGGGCAAGGTAGCCGGCGATATCGGCACCGGGTTCCTCGCCGTTCTTGCCGTAGGCGGAACGCGGGTCGACCATCGTCACGTGGACGATCTTGGCGCCCTTCAGCAGGTCGAGCGCTTCGCGTACCGCACGGGCCGCTTCCAGCCGGGAGTTCCAGGCAAGCACCACCGTCCTCGGATCAAGCCGCGCGGGCTTGCCCTTGGGCAGGACGAGGACCGGTCGCGCGGAGTTGAACAGCGTCCCGTCGATGGTGCGCGACCGTAGCTCCGGGTCCAGCATCAGGCCGTCGCCCACGAGCGTCAGGTCGGCATAGCGTGCGCGCTCGCCGATCTCGTCATCGGCCCAGGCAGCCTCGGTGTATTTCGTTTCGACGCTGAACGAGATGCCTTCCCGGGTGAGAACGTCGGTTGCGCTTGCCACGCAGGATTCGAGCTTGTCGACCTCGCGCTGACGTTCGTTCAGCCAGTCAATCGAGATGGCGGCGGCAAAATCGCCGATCGGCGGAGAAGCGGCGAGCTTGACGATCAACAGGGAGAGGTGAGCGTTTGCCGAAGCGCAGACCTGTGCCGCGGCACGCAGATCGTCTGCGGAATGATCGACGCCGACCACGGCGAGAATTGTCTTGTATGTCATCGCGTTTCCTCCTCGCGACCGGACTTAAGAACTGAGTCAGCCTAGGCAAATGCGCACCCGGCGACATTGATCCCCGTCAACCGGGATCATGGAGGAAAGCGTATAATTATGGGGGGCTCTACGCGCAGGCGTCTACGCCGACCGCCCTCGTTGCGGGCGGGCCGGCGAAGACGGTCATTGCCTCCGCCGCCCAATTGCTCCGCAAACTCGGCCTCACGGCCTCGACCGCGCGGGCCTGAACTTCAGTCGTCAGGCACCCCGGCGCGCGACGACCGGCACGTAATGTTCGAGCTCCGGCGCCGGGAAGTTGAGCGTCGCGTTGATTTCTGCCGACCGGTAAAGCCCCATCAGCATCTCGACGACAGCAAGGCCGTCCTCGAAGGTTTCGAGCGGCTTTTCGCCCTTGCGGAAGCACTCGACCATGTGGCGGTTTTCGTCGGTATAGCCGTAGACGCCGGCCTCGTCCTCGAGCACCGGCATCAGGCCCTGCTCGGCATTCTGCTTTTCGACGAGATCCTCGCCCTCCGAGCCCTTGACCTCGCGCGACATGAAGATCTTCAGGCCGGTAGAGAGCGAATTGTATTCGAGCGCATATTCCGGTCCGAGCAATTCGAGCTGGATGCGCAAGCCGGCGCCGACATAGGCCCAGGAGGTGGTCGCCTCGATCATCAGCTCGTTGCCGTCCTGGTCTTCGAGCGTCACCGTGGCGCGGGCAAAATCCTCGGACGGCCGGTTGCGATAATCGACCTCGTTGCCGAAGCGATTGCGCAGTTGTTCGGCATAGTGGGGACGCGTCCATTTGAGGTTGGCGACGGTGCCGTTTACCGCCTTGATCTTCAGCGAATTGCGCGGCGCACCGGGCGCCGTCAGCAGGTAGCGCGCGACCTCGACGCTGTGGCACATCATGTCCGAAAGCACGCCGCCGCCCTGCTTGTCGCCCTGCCAGAACCAGGGTTCGTGCGGGCCGGAATGTTCCTCGGCCGCGCGCGCCAGATAGGGGCGCCCGGTGGTCGTCGCCGCGCGCCGCCAGATGATTTCCTTGCCACGCAGCACCGGCGTGCAGAAAACCTGGTTTTCCAGATAACCGTGGTTGAGGCCGGCATCCTCGGCCAGCGACAGCATCTCGCGGGCTTCGGCAACCGTGCGGGCAAGCGGCTTTTCGCAGGCAACGGCGAAGACCTTGCTGCGGCCGTCTTTGACGGCCTTGTGCAGCGAACGCATGACGTCGATGCGGGTGTAGTTGGGCGAAAGGATCCAGACCGCGTCGACGTCATCGGCGGTCAGCAGCGCTTCCAGGCTTTCATGCGTGCGGCAGCTGCCGAGACCAAGCGCCTCGACCTCATTTGCAAATTTCTCGCGGTTCTCGGCCTTGCGGCTGAAGACGCCGGTGACCTCGACATTACGCACGCCGATCATCGATTTCAGATGGAAATGGGCGATGAAGCCCGATCCGACGAAACCCACGCGCAGCGTCTGCTTCGGTAGCTGTGTCATTCTCTTCTCCCATTGATCGATTTTGGTAACGGCGGGGTGCGGGCGGAAAACCGCACGCGGCTTTCCTCGTCCCACCTCCGGCTATTTACGTGGCGGCGCGGTGCTGCCACGGATGTTGAGCGTGGTCGGCAGGACGATGGCCGGCTCTGCGGCGACGTCACCATCCGAGAGGACGTTGAGAAGCTGCGACATCGCCGTGCGACCGATGTCGGCGCGCGGCTGGCTGACGGTCGTCAGCGGCGGATAGAAGGCCTTGCTGAGATAGAGATCGTCGAAGCCGACGACCGAGACGTCGCCGGGCACCTCGCGGCCAAGCCGCCGTAGCGCATGGATTGCGCCGTAGGCCATCTCGTCGTTGGCGGCGAAAATCGCGGTCGGCGGCTCCGGCAGGGCGAAAAGGTCCGAGGCGCAGGCCTCGCCGCTTTCGAGCAGGTAGTCGCCGCGCACCTCGTACCCCTCGGGGACCGCAAGGCCGGCCGCTTTCATGGCGGCCCGGTAGCCGTCGCGGCGGTGGAGCGCCATGACCTCCGGCAGGGGACCAGCGATATGGGCGATGCGGCGATGGCCGAGCGCGATCAGATGGTCGACCGCAGCCTCAGCGGCGGCGACGTTGTCGATTTGCACATGCGGGAAGCCGGACCCCTCGATCATTTCGAGCGCGATAACGACAGGCAGATGCGAGAGATCGGCGCTTTCGCCCGGCTCAGGCGGCGGCAGCTTGCCGGTCATCAGGATCATGCCGTCGGCATGGCCGTCGCGCAGCATGTTGAAATACTCGACCTCGCGGTCCGGGTCGTTCTCGGTGTTGCCCATGAGGACGGCGTAACCGGCCTCGCGCGCCGTCGCCTCCACGCCCTTCAGGATCTCGAGGTAGAAGGGGTTGCCGACGTCGCGCACGACAAGCAGTACCGACATCGACCGGCGCGTTCGCAAGTTGCGGGCGCTGACATTCGGGCGGTAGTTGAGCTCGCGCGCCAGCGCGTTGATGCGCTGGCGTGTCTCGTCCGTCACCAGCGACGAGCCGCTCAGTGCCCGCGAAACGGTCGCAACCGAGACACCGGCGCGTTCTGCGATATCCTTGATCTTCGGCCGCTCGCTCATGCGCGCATCGCCCTCCCGCGGCCGTAGAACAGCATGAGCAGCAGCAGCGTCGCGCCGAACACCATCTGACGGCCGGACTCGTCGATGTTCACCGTCGTCAGGATGCCCTGGAGGATGACAAGCAGCAGCGCGCCGGCCATGGTCCCGGTGTAACCGCCCTTGCCACCGGCAAGCGACGTGCCGCCAAAGACGACCGCGATGATCGACGACAGCATGTATTGCTCGCCGACATTGGCGAAAGACGATCCGGAATAACCGAGCAGGCAGAGCCCGGCGATCGCGGCGAACATGCCCGAGATCATGAAGAGACCGATGCGCATGAGCCGAACCGGCACGCCGGCCATATAGGCCGCGTGCTCGTTGGAGCCGATCGCGTAGATCCGATGACCGAAGACGGTGCGGTTCAGCATGAAGGCCATGAACAGGCCGATCACGATCCAGAGCCAGATGATGCCGGGAATGCCGAGCGCCAGCGGCTGGGTCACGAAGGCGGAGAGGCCGGGCGCGGCGCGACCCGAGGGAATGCCCTGGCGGATGACCACCAGCAGGCCCTGCAGCACGCCCAGCATGCCGAGTGTCATCACCAGCGGCGGGATGCGCAGAAGCGTGACGCCGAGGCCGTTCAAAAGGCCGAAGAAGGCGCCGGCCGCCAGGCAGGCGAGCACCGCCGGCAGGATGCCGCCATCGGCACCGTTCATGACATTGCCGGCGATGATCGCCGAGAGCGACACGACGCCGCCGACGGAGAGGTCGATGCCCTCGCGGCCGCCGAGAATGACGACGTTCTGGCCGGCGGCGACGATGCCGAGCAGCGAGGCGACGATCAAGAGCCGGAGGATCTGATCGGCCGAGGCAAACCCCGGCGACAGGCTTTGGCCAAGATAGAGCAGCGCGACGATGAGGATGAGCGCCACGACCAGCGGCTGTTTGAAGAACGACGTAACCGAGCTCATGCGCGTGCCCTCCGACCGGCGAGCACGCCGGCCATCAAGACGATCAGAATGGCGAGGCCCTGGACGAAGTTCTGCCATTCCGACGGCGTGCCCATGAAGAAGACCAGGGAATTGACGAGGCCGATCGTCAGGGCGCCGAGCAGAGAGCCGACCACCGTCGTCCAGCCGCCGGCAAGCGCACTGCCGCCAAGCACGACGGCGGCGACGCTGTAGAGCGTCATCTTGCCGCCGACCAGCGGATCGCCGCTCGCTGTATCACCCGTGAGGCAGAAAGCGGCAAGCGCCGAGAACAGTCCGCACAGAAGGTAGCCCTTGATGCGGACGGCGACGACCGGAAGCCCGGTCTGATAGGCGGCCTGCTGGTCGTCACCGACGGCCAGCAGTTCGGTGACGATGCGCGTGCGCGACAGGAAGTAAAGCAGGACAGCCAGCGCCGCGAGCACGTAGAAGACGAAGGGCAGGCCCAAGAGGCGGCCGCCATAGGTGCGCCAGAACAGTGCCGGCGCCGGCGTACCGGCAACGGGCATGACATAGAGCGCCAGCCCGGTGAAGAAGATGCTGGTCGCAAAGGTGGCGACGATCGCCTGCAGCCGAAGTGCTGCGACGACCAGTCCGTTGACCAGCCCGCAGGCAAGTCCGATGAGGACGCCGAGCGCAAGTGCGAGCAGCACGGCACCGGCGCCGCCGCCCCAGCGCTCCATCAGGACGACGATCGCGACATTGACCAGCGACAGCGTCGCGCCGGCGGAAAGATCGATATCGCCGGCGGAGACGACATAGGTCTGCGCGATCGCCAGCATGATCAGCGCCATATAGGTGCTGAGCAGACCCGTCAGCGAGCGGTAGCTCAGGCTGTTGGGCGAAAAGAGGCCGTTCAGCGCCAGCAGCACGATGAGGATGACCAGTGCCGGCAGGAAGGGGTAGCGCTCGAGCCAGGAGCGCAGCCCACCGCTCCTTGGAGAGGAAATGTCTGTCGCGGTCGATGTCATCATGCGGCCTCGTATGCAGCCTGGTAGAGATTGTAGCGGGTGCGATCGTCACCGATCAGCTCGCGTGTCACCGAGCCGCCGTTGAAGACGAGGATACGGTTGGCGTTGCCGAGCAGCTCGGCGTCCTCGGACGAATAGAGCAGGATGCCGAGGCCTTCGGCCGCAAGCTGGCGAATGAGCGCAAAGAGATCGGCCTTGGCCTGGAGGTCGATGCCCTTGGTTGGGTCGTCGAGCAGCAGCACGTCGGGCCGATCGATCAGCCATCGGGCGATGATCACTTTCTGCTGGTTGCCGCCGGAAAGCGAATTGATCGGATGGAAGAGGCTCGCAAACTTGGTGTGCATCGCTTCGAGCGCCGGCATCGCCTTGTTTTTGAGGCTCGAGGGCCGCGCGAGCATCAGCCGGTCGCGAAGATAATGGATCGGCGTGACGTTCTCTATGATCGGACGGCCGCTGATGACGCCGTCGCGACCGCGGTCGCCGGAGACATAGGCGCAGCCACGGCGAATGGCGTCGCGCGGGCTTTTGGCATCATAGCGTTCGCCGCCGATCGTCACCTCGCCGGATGAAACGGTGCTTGCGCCGAAGATGGCCCGCAGCAGCGCCGATTGCCCCTGCCCGTGCAGCCCGCCGAGCCCGAGGATCTCGCCCTTTGCCACCTCGAAGCTGACATCGCGAAAGCCCTTGCCCGAGAGGCTACGTACGGAGATCGCCGTCTGCGCGCCAGTTTCCACCACCGCTGGTGCCGATGACCTTGCAGCCGGCATGTCGCTGGCGCCGCCGACCATCAGCCGGATGACCGTTGCCGGGTCGGTCTCGGAGAGTTTCAACGTCTCGATGGTCTCGCCGTCGCGGATGATCGTCACGCGATCGCCGATCGCGGTGATTTCGTCCATGCGGTGCGAGATGAAGATGATGCCGCGACCCTGGCCTTTGAGATCGCGCAGGATCTCGAAGAAGCGATCGACCTGGGCGCGGTCAAGTGCGGAGGTCGGCTCGTCGAAGATCAGGATCGGCGCTTCGCTGGCGAGCGCCTTCATGATCTCCACCAGTTGCCGCTGGTCCGCCCGGAGATTGCCGACCAGGGCCTCCGCGTGGAAACCTTCGCCGGAGACCTCCGAGAACAAGGCGATGTAGCGCGCCGCGCGCGCCTTCATTGCCGCCCGGTCGATGAAGAGGCCGGCCTTCACCGGCAGGGCGGAAAGGCAGATGTTTTCCTCGACCGACCGGTGGCTGGCGAGGCTGAGTTCCTGGTAGAAAATGCCGATGCCGGCGGCGCGTGCGGCTTGCGGCCCGGAGATCGTCACGCGCTTGTCGTTGATCAGGATCTGGCCGCCATCCGGCCGCACGCTGCCGGCGATGATCTTGCACAGCGTGCTCTTGCCGGAGCCGTTGGAGCCCATCAGCACATGCACTTCGCCGGCAGCGATCTCAAGGTCGCCGCGGCGTAGCGCCAGCGTTGCGCCGTAAGCCTTGCTCACGCCGTTCAGTCTCAGTTTCGACATCGGCTGTCGTCCATTTGGTTGCTTGCCGCATCTTCAGGGATGCTCGCGCTCGGCACCGGCTCCACTGCAGCAATCTTTCACGCCCGATCGGCCTTGGTCGGTGGCCATCGGCGGCATCGGTCGCCGGGCGGCTCAAGACAAGAGTCGCCCGGCGAAACCCGAACTTACTTGAACAACGCCGTGGCGTCGTCGATCGAAAGCGCGTTGGTGTAGGAGTAGTAGCCCGGCTTGCCGTCGAGCTGCTTGGCGGCGTCGCCGAGGTTCTTGCTGTCGATGAACGGGATCGGCAGATACATGGCGTTCTTGTACTGGCCAGCCGTTGCCGGCTCCTTCAGTTCCTTGCCCTGCAGCATCAGCACCGCGACGTTGAGCGCGCTTGCCATGACGCCCGGCGGGTTGACGGTCGCGCCGGAATTCAGCTTGTCCTTGACCCAGAGATCGATGAAATCCTTGCGGATTTCGCCGGTTGCGGCGATCTGGCTGGTCTTGCCCGCATCCATGATCGACTTCCAGGCGCCAGCCGCCATGCCGTCCTGCACGACGACGCCGTTGATATCAGGATAGGTCGCAAGAATGTTCTGCATCGCTTGCTGGCCCTGGGCCTGATCCCAGTTGGCGTTGACCTCGTTGACCACCTGCAGATCTGGATAATCCTTGAAGACGCTCTTGTAGCCGGCAACGCGCATTTCGTTGGCCGGATGGCCGGCGACGCCGTTGATGGCGACCACCTTGCCCTTGCCGCCGAGCGTGTCAGCCAGCCACTTGGCGCCGGCGGCGCCCCAGGCCGTCTGGTCGATGCCGACATAGGTCGCATCCGGCGAGGAAACCTCAGCGTCCGTCGCGATCACCAGGATGCCGGCTTCCTTCGCCTGGGCGAAGATCGGATCGAAGGCCGTCGGGCTGTTGGGGTTGATGATGATGGCGTTAACGCCTTCGGCGATGAAGTTGCGCACATGCGCGATCTGCCCGGGTACGTCGACATTGGCACTCTGGACGGAGACTTCGACGTCGACGCCCTTCTCCTTCCACTTCGCCGCGGCCTCCTTGGCCTCGTCGATCATCTGCGTGCGCCATTCGCTGCCGACCCAGCCGTTGGACAGGCCGATCTTGAAGGTCTCGGCATTGGCGAAAGAAGCGGAAATGGCAATGGTTGCGACAGCGCCAAGCGCTGCGGCGATAAATTTCTTCATCAGATCCTCCCAAATCTTGCGAAAACCATGAAGCCAGAAAATGTAATCGATTTCAATGGGCATTTTCGGGAATTTTGTGCGGTTTCGTTTTCCGCCGCCGGGAGGATCAAGGAGATAACGGAAAGCGTCGGGCGCGGGCAGAATAGACTTCGGAAAGTGTCTCACCGAGAGAAGCCAATAGTGCTTGGTTCCCCCTCCCCGCTGTGCGACATCAAGGGCAGAGGCGGTGACGATTCGTCGTTGCGCCAACTGGAATGAACTGCAGGAATGACGCCATGACATGAAGGCGCTGCGGGATTGATCCCAATGGCCGCCCGAACAGCGGCCCGCCCGTTGCTCAAATCGCAACACTTCGTTGCTTGCCGGCCGGCTAGCCGCAATTTGCCCTCACCGCCTACTCTGAACGCTGGGCAAAGAACAACAACTGGCTCCCAACCAGAGGAGAACATCATGACCGGGAAAACCGGAGCCGCCTCGGGCGCGCTCTATCTGCATATCTTTGTGCTGGCGATCGTCATCGCCTCCGAGCTGATCGGCATTCAGCGTCTGCCGATCGGTATCGGCACCGTCATCTTCCTGCCGATCCTTTACGCCTTCGCGCTTGGCATCGCCTTCAATCCGGCCATTTTCAAGGCGACCGGCAAGTTCCTGTCGCGCGATGCGGTCAAGCTTTCCGGCGCGATGATCACCGTTGCCATCATGCCGTTCATCGCCAAGTTCGGAACGACGGTCGGCCCGCAGATTTCGCAGATCATCGAGGCCGGCCCGGCGCTGGTTCTGCAGGAACTCGGCAATCTCGGAACGATCATCGTCGCCTTCCCGGTCGCAGTGTTCCTTCTCAAGATGGGCCGTGAAGCCGTCGGCGCCACCTATTCGATCGACCGCGAGCCGAACATCGCGCTGATCGCCGACAAATATGGCCTCAACTCGCCGGAAGGTGCCGGCGCCATGGGCGTTTATGCGACCGGCACGCTGATCGGCACCTTCGTCTTCGCCATCATGCCGCCGATCGTTCACGGCCTCGGCATCTTCGACGTGCGTGCGCTCGCCATGTCCTGCGGCGTCGGCTCCGGCTCGATGCTGGCGGCCTGCACCGGCGGTCTCGTCGCGGCGGTGCCGGACCAGAAGGACATCATTCTCGCGCTCGCCGCCGCCAGCAACATCCTGACCTATGCCACCGGCCTCTATGTCGGCATGTTCGTGGCGCTGCCGTTGACGGAGTGGCTCTACAACAAGGCGCGCCCATCCGAGCGTCGCACCGCAGCCTGATCGGGAGAGAGAACCATGACCAACCAGAACACCTCCGCCAACTACGCCGACGATCTCCCGCTGAACCCCGAGGACGAACGCAAGCTCGATGTGATCGGCCATGCCGGCCTGCTGATCATCGCCTGTGCGATCGGCCTTGTCGCCAACTGGGTCGGCACCGGAACGTCGCCGCTCACCGCATTGCCGGGCATGGCGACGCTATATGCCGCCTGTATCGTCGGCCTGGCGCTCGCCCGCTTCGTGCCCTTCTACCTGCCAAGCGTCGCCTGGGTTTCGCTGATCGCGATCCTCATCACCATCCCGGGCGTTCCGGGTGCAGCCTGGGTCAGCGAACAGGTCGAGCACCTCAACTTCCTCGCATTGGCGACCCCGGCGCTTGCCTATGGCGGCCTTGCCTTGACGGCGAACGAGTTCGCGATCGCCCGCCGCTCGGGCTGGAAGATCGTCATCGTCGCGATCTGCGTGATGGTCGGCACCTATATGGGCTCGGTCGTCGTCGCCGATCTCTTCCTGCGTCTCGGCCAGTAACGCGGCACGCAATTCCAGGAAGCGGTTTTCCGTCCGGAATTGTGTAAGAGAAACAGGTCGGCCGCTCTGCGGCCGGCCATCCCCTCAAACGACAGGACGCACGCCATGACACGCCACGACATCAGCCCCGAGCGCATCGAGGAAACGATCCGCTGGCGTCATCACCTGCATGCCCATCCCGAGCTTGCCTTCGAGGAACGCCAGACCGCGGCCTTCATCGCCGGCCGGCTTGCCGAATGGGGCATTGCCGTGAAGGACGGTTATGGCGGCACCGGGCTTGTCGGCACGCTCAGGCGTGGCACATCGAACCGATCGATCGCCATTCGCGCCGACATGGACGCGCTGCCGATCATCGAGACGAGCGGCGCTGCCTACGCCTCGAAGACGACGGGCAAGATGCACGCCTGCGGCCACGACGGCCACGTCGCCATGCTGCTGGCCGCCGCCCGGCAGGCGAGCGAGATGGACTTCGACGGCACCGTGCATTTCATCTTCCAGCCGGCCGAAGAGGCCGAGGGCGGTGCCCGCGTCATGGTCGCCGATGGCCTCTTCCGTGATTTCCCGGCCGATGCCGTCTATGCGCTGCACAACTGGCCGGCGCTCGACGTCGGCTCGGTGGTGGCCCGCGACGACGCGATGATGGCCGCCTTCGGGGTCTTCGAAATCACCATCACCGGTCGCGGCGCCCATGGGGCGATGCCGCATGAGGGTGCTGACCCGCTCGTCGCTAGCGCCCAGATCGTCACGGCCTTGCAGACGATTGCCAGCCGTAACGTCTCGCCACTCGAAGCGGCCGTCGTCTCCGTCACACAGATCCACGGCGGCGACGCCTGGAACGTGATCCCGGAAAAAGCCGTGATCCGCGGCACCACGCGCTGGTTCGACAAGGCGGTCGGTGACACGCTCGAAAACCGGATGCGCACGCTCGTTTCGGCCCTTGCCGAAGGGCTCGGCTGCACGGCCGAGCTCGATTATCAGCGCCGCTATCCGGCGACGATCAACGATCCCGCAGCCGCCGCGCTCGCACGCTCGGTCGCCGCGGCAGACCCGGCCTTGACGGTCATCGACGCGCCACCAAGCATGGCGGCCGAGGACTTCGCCTTCATGCTCGACGAACGTCCCGGCTGCTATCTCTGGCTCGGCGCAAGACGCGAGGGCGTTAACCCCGGCCTGCACTCGCCGCACTACGATTTCAACGACGCGATCATCGGCCAGGGCGTAAACCTCTGGACACGCCTGATCGCGACCTCGCTTGGTCGTTGACCCCAAGGGGATTCCGTCGCATCCATGACCACCATGGACGTACTCGACGCGAAAGCGCTCAGGATCTTTATGGCGGTTGCGCGCATCGGTTCGATCCGGGGCGCTGCGGAGCATATGGGGCTGGCGCCATCGGTCGTCAGCCGCCAGATCGCCGACACTGAACGCGACATCGGCCTGTCCCTCTTCGAGCGCACCGCCCGCGGCACGGTCCTGACCGACGCCGGTGAACTGGTGCTCGAACACGGCAAACGCGTGCTCGAGGACAACGGGCTGCTTGCCGAGCAGCTCGACCAGATCCGCGGCGTGCAGCAGACCCGCATCCGCATTCGCTGCGGCGAAGGTTTCATGGCCGACCTGGTGGAGCACGGGCTCTCGTCGTTCTCAAAGGCACACTCCTATGTGCGCTACATCGTCGAACTCGGCAGCACCGAAGACGTCGTCGACGCCATCGCCAACAGCGACGCCGACATCGGCATCGCCTACAATCCCCTGACCGAACCGCGCATCCGGGCGCTGGCGATTGCGCGCCAGCCGCTCTGCGTCATCGTGCCGGCGGGCCATCCCCTGTCCGAGCGCAGCGACCTGAAACTTGCCGATTGCCTCGCCTTCCCGTGCGCGCTGCTCGGCAAGGGCAATGGCGTGACACAACTGGTGGCGCGGGTGGCGGCCGATGCGGGGCTGGCGCTGGCGCCGTTGCTCGAAACCCATTCGATCGAGGTGCTCCGCCGCTTCGTTGCAGCAAGCCTTGGCGTCACCTTCCTGCCGCGCACGTCCGTAACCGTGGAAATCGCGCGCGGGTCCATGCAGGCGATCGACCTCTCCGATCCGCTGCTGAGCGAGGCGAGCGCGCATTTGATGGTGCGGGCCCACCGCCGCCTGCCGCTGTCGGTCGAAAAACTCGGCCAGCATCTCGCGCGCGAGATGCAATCCTTCCAGACTTAGAAGACCGTCCTAGCTCGATGAAACCCGCGCGGCGCTAACGCTCGCCTTTCCCATCACCGGCGGTCGAGCAGACGTTGCCACGCCAGCAACGCATTGTACCAGGCGCGCCGTCTACCCGCTCGCCAGCCCGCATGCCACCTTCGCCGGATCATTCTGATCATACGAGGGTAAGCGGATCATGACGGCGGAACGAACGACAGTTGGCGTGGTGGGTTTGGGCGCCATGGGTCTCGGCATGGCGACGACGCTCGCCGGCAAAGGTTTTGCCGTCAAGGGCTTCGACCTCTCCGAGGCCCGGCGCACGCTTGCCGCCGAAGGCGGGGTGACCCCGGTCGAGGCTCTGACTGACGTCTTCTTCGACACCAACTTCATCGTCTTCTCGCTGCCGACCGCCAAGGACGTGGCAGCCGTCGTCGAGGCCAATCTCGAAGCGCTGAAGGCGGCCGGCCGCCGCGTCGTCATCATCGACACCTCGACCTCCGAGCCGGATGTCTCGCGTGATCTCGCCGCAGCCCTTGCCGGCCTCGGCCACGGCTTCATCGACGCGCCGGTCTCCGGCGGTCCGGCAGGTGCCGCAAGCGGCAAGCTGACGATGATGATCGGTGGCAGTGATGCGGACGTCGCCCTTGCCGGCCCGGTGATCGACGCGATGTCGGCCAAGGCCCTGCATGTCGGCCCGAGCGGCGCCGGCAACGTTGCCAAGCTCGTCAACAACCTGCTCGCCGCCGCCCATATGGTGACGACGGGCGAAGGGCTGAAGCTGGCGCTTGCCGCCGGGCTCGATGCGGACGAGGCGCTGAAGGTGCTCAACGCCGCGTCCGGCAAATCGATGATCAGCGAAGTGCATTTCCCGACCTGGGTGATGAACGGCCGCTTCGACAGCGGCTTCACCATGGGCCTGATGCGCAAGGACGTGCGGCTTGCCAGCGAGCTTGCGGCCCGCACCGGCGCCGATCTGCCGCTCTCGGGCGCGGTCGCCAAGCTCTGGGCCGAGAGCCCGCTCGAAAACGCCGAGGACTTCACCCGCATGGGCGCCTTCCGCCCGGTGGCCAACGACAACTGAGACTTGAAGGGAACGACGATGAACGACATGACCATGCCCGCCAAGGCCGAGCGCATCCGGGCGCTGTTCCACGGCATCATTCCCGGCACCGAGATCGGCAGCTATGTCGACGGCACGCTGGTGCCCGGTTCCGGCGACGAGCAGGCGCTCACCGATCCGGCGACCGGCGAAGTCTTCGCCACCTTCAAGGACGCCGGCGCTGATATCGTCGACGCCGCCATGCAGGCGGCAGCGCGCGCCCAGCGCGAATGGATCTCGATGACCGCTTCGGCGCGCGGCCGGGTGATGAACGAGATCGCCCGCAAGATCCGCGAGCGCGCCGGCGAGATTGCCGAGCTCGAAAGCCGCTCGGCCGGCCGGCCGATCCGCGACATCCGTGGCGAGGCTGTCCGGGTCGCCGAGATGTTCGAATATTATGCCGGCTGGTGCGACAAGCTGCACGGCGAGGTCATCCCGGTCCCGACCTCGCATCTGAACTATACCCGCAACGAGCCGGTTGGCGTCGTCGCCCAGATCACCCCTTGGAACGCGCCGCTCTTTACCGGCGGATGGCAGATTGCGCCTGCGATCTGCGCCGGCAACGGCGTCGTCATCAAGCCGTCGGAACTGACGCCGCTCAGCACGCTCGTGCTCGGTGCGCTCTGCGAGGCGGGCGGCGCGCCCCGTGGCCTCGTCAACGTCATCGCCGGCCAGGGCGTAACGGCGGGCCAGGCGATGGTCGCCCATCCGAAAACGGCACTCGTCGTCTTCGTCGGCTCGGCGCTTGCCGGTTCGGCCATTGCGGCAGCGGCTGCGAAGAACGTCGTGCCCTGTATCCTCGAACTCGGCGGCAAGTCCGGCAACATCGTCTTTGCCGATGCCGATATCGACCGCGCCATCGTCGGCGCCCAATCGGCGATCTTCTCTGGCGCCGGCCAGAGCTGCGTTGCCGGCTCACGCCTGCTCGTGCATCGCTCGGTGCACCAGCAGTTCGTCGAGCGTTATGCCGAGGCTGCCGCGCGCATCCCCGTCGGCGATCCCTATCTCGACAGCACGCAGATCGGCCCGATCAACAATGCACGACAATGGGCGAAGATCGCGGAAATGGTGCGCCAGGGCGTTGCCGAAGGTGCAACGCTTGCAACCGGCGGCGCCAAGCCGGCTTCTCTTCAAGCCTCCGGCGGCTTCTATTTCGCGCCGACCATTCTCGACAACGTCAAGCCGGACATGACGATCGCCCGCGAAGAGGTCTTCGGCCCGGTCGTCGGCGTCACCGTCTTCGACGACGAGGACGAGGCGGTCACCCTCGCCAACGACAACCCGTACGGCCTGGCAGGCGCCGTTTGGACCCGTGATGTCGGCCGCGCACACCGGGTCGCTTCAAGGGTGCGGGCCGGGACCTTCTGGATTAACGGCTACAAGACGATCAGTGTCATGTCGCCCTTCGGCGGCTTCGGCCGCTCCGGCTATGGCCGCTCCTCCGGCCGTGATGCACTGATGGCCTATACACAGACGAAGAGCGTCTGGGTCGAGACCGCGGAAAACCCGGCCGTCGTCTTCGGTTATTCGCCGGAAGCCTGATCGGCACGCCCCCCGAAACGAGAAACGGCCGGCAGAATGCCGGCCGTTTCTTTTTGTGACTGAAGCTCCTCTGGCTCAGAATTCAAACGCAGTCGACACCATGAAGGTGCGCGGCGCGCCGGCGGCAAGGAAGCCACGGGCGGACGAGGCCCAGTAGTTCTCGTCGAACACGTTCTGGACGGTCGCCCGGATTTCCACCGGCTTAGCGTTTTCACGCTCGAAGGAGTAACGCGCACCGAGATCGACCCGCGTCCAGTCCGAGACCTTCTGCGTGTTCCTCTGGTCGTAGTAGGTGCTGCCGGTATAAACGAGGCGACCGGTGAGCGTCAGGTCCTCGACCCAGGGTGTGTCGTATTCACCATAGAGGCTGATCGCGGTCGTCGGGACGCCGGGCACACGGTTGCCATCGAACCGCTCTCCTGTTCTCGAGTTCTCTGCCTTATCGAGCTTGGCGTCCATGAAGGTGATGCCACCAAGCAAGCGAACGCCGTCAACCGGTTCGCCATAGGCTGAAAGCTCGATGCCACGGTTCACCTGCAGGCCGTCGACGGCGAAGACGCCGCCGGTTGTCAAACCGTTTGGCTGCCTGATCTCGAACAGCGCTGCGCCGAGCATTACTTCGCCGAGGTCGTATTTGAAGCCGATTTCCTTCTGCTTGCTGACAACAGGAGGGAAAATCTGGTCGCTGTTCAGAGCGTTGGACGGCGCTGACGGCCCTTCGGTCAGAGCTTCCACGTAGTTGCCGTAGACAGAGAAGCTGTCGGTGACGTTTACGAGTGCCGCGACGGCAGGGCTGAACCGGCCTTCCTCGTAATAGTAGGTCTGTTGACCGAGCGGCACGGCGCCGGGACGCGTATTGTACCCTCGTACACGCATTTCCTGATAGCGCCCGCCGACCGTCAGCTGGAAACGGTCTTCGGCAAAGGAAAGCGTATCGGAGATCGCGACGCTGGTCGCGAGCAGGTCCGAAAACGCATGCAGGTCGTTCGAGCGCGGAAGCCCGCCCGTATTGACCCAATCGCTCGGCACATAGATCGGATTGTAGATGTTGGTCATGTAGCTTCTGAAGCCGAGCCTGCCCGGATGGAAGTAGCCGCGGTTATTCTCGTTGAGCGCTCGGCTCACAGAAACGCTGAGCTGATGACCGACGGGTCCGGTATCGAACTCCGAGCGGAGACCAACCTCACCCGAGACCCCCTGGATCTCCTGCGGATTGTAGCCGAACTCGGCCAGCGCATCGCCATTGGGATTTTGAATGGTGTAGGACGTGCTCAGGAAGTCCTCGCGGTAGCGGCTGATGCCGCCGGCGGCGTAAACAGTGGTGTTCTCCAGCACGTCGAACTCGACGCGGCCAGCGACCATATTGTGTTCGCTGTCATGGTATTCGAACGGGTTGGACGTGTTGATCCGGCCGTCCGGCGCTTCCGGGATCTTGATGCCCGGCGCTGCCGCGTTGAACAGAGAGGCCGGCGCATTGATGTTCTGCTTGGAATGATTGAGGTCGAGCGAGGCACGCACCCGATCGCCGCGATAGTCGAGCCCGAGCGACAGCACGCCGATCTCGTTTTCGTTGTGGTCAAGCGCCGTGTCGCCGCCACGATAGGAACCGTTGAAACGGACGCCCCATTCGCCCTCGGGCCCGAAACGGCGACCGACATCGAGGTGCGACCACAATTGCGAGTCCGACATATAGGTGGTCGTCAGTCGCGTCAGCGGCTCGTCGGTGGCGCGCTTGGGCACCAGATTGATAGTCCCACCGACGCGGCCGACGCCGCCGTTGACCAGCGCGCTCGGGCCTTTCAGGACCTCGACGCGCTCGATACCCTCAAGGGGGCTGCGGCGCGGGTTGGTGATGTAGAAGAGGCCGTCATAGGCCGTATCCAGATTGGTGACCGAGAAGCCGCGAATGAAGAACGAATCACGCTCGCTGAACGCCGGCGCATCCATGCGTACCGAGGGATCGTTGAGGGTGACATCGGCGACCGTTCGCGCCTGCTGATCGCGGATCAGCTTATCCGTGTAGCTGGTGACGCTGAACGGGGTTTCCTTGACAGGACGGTTGCCGAGCGCGCCAAGCCGCGCACCGGTCGCCATCTGACCGCCCGCATAGGGAGCTGACGGCTGGCCGATGGTGCCGGTCTCAGGCGGCTGACCGCCCGCTTGCCCGACGGCCACGATGGGGGCCAGCTGCGTCGCGCCGCCCGAACTGCGTTCAGCCTGGGCCAGGCTTTCGACCCGGTTGGTCTTGCGTGCCTCCTGGGCCGACGCCGCCACGGCGGACATTGCCAGCAGCGACACGCCCGCCAGCACGACTTTGGCTCGCCGACGCGAAACCGAATTGAACCTGCCCCTTGCCATTCTCTTACCCCTGTAACTTCGATTAAGGTGAATTCCGTATCCGCCACTGTCGCCGGCCGAACCCAGCCGCTCAGAACGCGACGCACGCGCCTTGCCCGTTGAACAACGGTGCAGGGCGAGCCCCGGACATTGCGTTCAGTTGCGGCTATTTCGACCGACAGACGGGTCTCGTGCGCAGCAGCTCGCTTCGGCAAAGCGGGTGCGTAACCGGCCCTTCGGTCACGGCGCGTTCGGTTGCGCCCATGCAGACTGGCTGCCAGACAAAGTGTCGGCGATCGCGGGTCATCCCACGCTTGGGAGCACTCTCAAAACTGGACGAGATTGCGAACATCGACATTGAAACATCAACTATAACAATAGCATAAAACTTGAATTTCTAAGTCAAGTCTGCGCACGTATAGTCGGATTCGGTCGGGCGTCCACGCTTTTTGTGCGTGAATTCAGCGGTTAACGGTAAACCGGGCGTTGTTTGCCAGATGTGGAAAGACAGGCAAATCGGGGCGTAGCGGGCCGTCAGCCCGCGTCCGGCGCAGGACAGCCTCAGCCTGGCGCCTGCGCTACGATCGGTGGGCCGCGTCATGCAAAGATCGGCGGGAAAAGGATGTTTTAATCGAGCGACGCCCGCGTCACCGAAGGGCTTGCCCTGTCGGCCGCAGCGGCTCGTTCGCGTGTCAGGCCCGGAAGCGGTCGAAAGCGGTCAAGCGCTTGATCGGCGGATCGGCTTCCTTCCAGCGATAGATCTCCGAGCGGAGGTAGCCGAGTTCGTCTTCAAGTGCGGTTTCGGCGACTTCGACCCACCAGGATTTCGGACGGCCGTCACTTCCGTCAGACCAGCGGTAGCCGCGAGCTTTCAGATGATCCTTCATGTCGAAGGGGCTGTTTTCCGCAAAAATGCGGACGCGTGATCGCTGGCTCGCCTCGTAGAGTTCGGCAAAGGGCGTGCTGCCGGAGCCGCCATCCTTGGCAAGGACTTCGAGCAAAGCGAAACAG
The DNA here is from genome assembly GCF_000697965.2 of Ensifer adhaerens. Classification (NCBI taxonomy): domain Bacteria; kingdom Pseudomonadati; phylum Pseudomonadota; class Alphaproteobacteria; order Hyphomicrobiales; family Rhizobiaceae; genus Ensifer; species Ensifer adhaerens. Next base: position 1,454,673 of record NZ_CP015881.1, read on the forward strand.
TCGTCGACCGCCCGGTGGCCGTCGTGGAAGTAACCGGCCTGCCCGATCAGGTAACCGAGCTTGGTGCCTTCGAAGCCGCGGGAAGACCAATCGATCTCGGAGACGGAACAGGCCCATGCCTTTCCTGCAAAAACGGGCGAGAAGGCCTCGCAGAAGGGACGGTCGAAGCCGGCATTGTGGGCGATGACAAGGTCGGCCTTTTCCATCAGCGCCCGCACTTCGTCGAGGTCGATCGTCTTTCCCGCGACCATCTCGTTGGTGATGCCGGTAAGACGAGTGATTTCCGCAGGGATCGGATTGGACGGCTGGCGCAAGCCGCCGAAAACGCCAGTCACGTCTCCCAGGTTTCCCTTCTCATCGAAGGTAAAGGCGATCAGGCCGATCTCGATGATCTCATCCTTGCGATGGTTGAGCCCTGTGGTTTCGGTATCGAGAATGACGCCATGCAGGGGGAAGCCGGGACGCGCAACAGGCACCACAGCGCGCGGCACAAGCCGCTGCAACAGGCGATAGCGACCCGTCGCCTGAAGGTGACGGACCATATCGTCCTCGGTCAGCGATGCCCGCTTGACCGCCGGTCCACCGCCCGCCTTTTTGGAAGTTGCCTCGTCCGAAACAAAGAGGTCGAACTGCTGCGTCATTCGGTTGTCCCGCAAATTAACGACTCACACGTCTGCGTTCCAGAATAGCGGCTAACAGGCATGCTTCCCAGCAAATCGGGAAGAAGGCGCAGGAGCGCCTGGATTTTCAGGCGCAAAAGATGGGGAAACGGTCTCGCGCTTCAATATGCTCGGCGGCACTGTTGTCCCCGTCCCCGTCAACACGGGGTGCAGAAACGACAGTGCCGCCGCAGCAAGAACTTCACTTGAAGTCGTGGCGATTACGCCGCTCGATCAGGCGGCGCGGCTCCAGCCTTCGCGGGCTGCAGCACCTTCCAGCTTGAACTTCGCCAGCATCGTGCGCAACTGACGGCTCTCTTCGGCGAGCGTGCCGCTGGCGGCTGTCGTCTCTTCCACCATCGCCGCGTTCTGCTGGGTCATCTGGTCCATGTGGTTGACGGAGGTGTTGATCTCCTGCAGTGCGGTCGCCTGCTCGCGCGCCGCCGTCGCGATCGTGTTGACGTGGCCGCTGACATTGTTGACCAGTGTCTCGATCTCCAGCAGCGCCTCGCCGGTCGAGCGCACCAGCGCCACGCCGTTTTCGACTTCCGACGCCGAGCTGTGGATCAGCGTCTTGATTTCCTTGGCCGCGTTGGCCGAGCGTTGCGCCAGCTCGCGCACTTCCTGGGCGACGACGGCAAAACCGCGGCCGGCTTCGCCCGCGCGTGCCGCTTCGACGCCGGCATTGAGCGCCAGCAGGTTCGTCTGGAAGGCGATTTCGTCGATGACCGAGATGATCTGGTTGATGCGGTTGGACGAACCCTCGATGCGGCCCATGGCATCGACGGCGCTGCGCACGATCGCGCCGGAACGGCCGGCGCTTTCCTTGGTGGCGCGCACCATCTCATGCGCCTCATTCGCCCGCTCCGAGGCGGTGCGCACGGTCGAGGTGATTTCGTCGAGCGCCGCTGCGGTTTCCTCAAGCGCTGCCGCCTGCTGTTCCGTGCGCTTCGACAGATCATTGGCAGCCGAGCTCAGTTCGGCGGAGTTGTCGTTGATGGTGCTGGCCGCGGTGCGCACGTTCTGCATGGTCGACCGCAGCGTCACCATCGTCTGGTTGACGTTCGTCTGCAGCTCGGCGAAGGCACCGTGGAATTCGCCGCGCATGTTCTGCGTCAGGTCGGCGTCGGCAAGCGCCGCAATCACGCGGCGGACTTCAGTGACGGTCTGGTCGACGCTGGAGACGAGCTCGTTGACGCTCGATGCGAAGCGGTTGAGGTCGTCGTTTTCATAGTCCTTGTTGATGCGGCCGGTGAAATCGCCGGCAACGGCAGAGGCGACGACGACGCTGATGTTGGACTGCAGGTCGCTGCTGCGCGCATGGAGGGCCGCTTCCTGCGCCTTCATCGCGCGCATGGCGATGCCGTTCTTGCGGAAGACTTCGACGGCACGGGCCATCTCGCCGATCTCGTCCTGGCGGGAAACGTCCGTCGCATCTCCATCCAGTTTTCCGTCGGCAAGTTCGCTCATGGTCGAGGTCAGGTCACGGACCGGCATGACGATGCCGCGGCGGGCAACGACGAGGCTGACGCCGACGCCGAAGAGCACGCAGGCCGCAGCGGCCGCGGCGAGGATTGTCATGGCGACGGACGAGGAATTCAGCGCCTCTTCACGAGCGGCGGAAAGCGCTTCGCCGGAATAGGTGCTGTAGGTCTTGACTGTTGCCGTCACGGTCTTTTGCGCTTCGAGCGCCTTGTCGAGTGCGGCCTTGACGGCACCGGCATCTCCGCCCTTCTCGGCGGCGACGGCGACCATGGCGCGGATCTCGTCGAAGTAGCTGTTGAGCGTCAGGCGGATGTCATTCAGCAGCTTGTCTTCGGCATCGTCGGCGACCGCCTCGATCTTGGTCAGGCGGCCGAGCATTTCGGTCGCACGCTTTTCGGTTTCCGCGCCGAAGTCGGCGGCGTTCTCCGGGGCGGCGGCGAGCTGATAGGTCATGCGGCTGATGGCGATGATGTCGACGCGCAGGTCCATTGCCTCGCGCGCTGCTTCCTCACGCGCGCCGACATCGACGATCGTCGCACCGAGCGAGGAAAGACCACGCGCACCGGCAAGCGCGATCAGAATGGAGGATATGCCCATGACCACGACCACAAGGCCGACCTTGGTCAAAATCGAAAGGTTCTTGAACGTCACTGCCGTGACTCCTGTGATGTCGCAATCGCGCTGATGGGAGGGGACATGGTCAGCCAAACCGGCGGGAGGAGGACCGGATGTTTGCGGCCCCGCAAGGGGAGGAACTGGGGCGCGCACTGACCAATAAGTACTTAGTAATTTCGAATTTAAATTCGGGTTAAAAAAGCGATCGCGTCTTTTCGCATATGCAGCAATAGTTGTTGTGCATATGCCGGAACGAAAAACGGGCGGACGATCGCTCGCCCGCCCGCAGACCACCGCAGCAGTCTTGGGAGATTCCAGTCTTTCCGGCCTATGACCGGCCGTATCCACCGCCGGTCGGCGTCACGACGGTAAAGGCTTCGCCAGCTTCGAGAACCGTATGGGCGCAGCCCGACAGTTCCTCCGTCCGGCCGTCATTGCGGCGCACGAGGTTGCGGCCGAGTTCACCCGGGCTTCCGCCCTTGATGCCGAAGGGTGCGACGCGGCGATGGCCGGAGAGGATCGCGAAGTCGAGCGTTTCCCGCGCCCGGATCGTGCGCTTCGTGCCGTTTCCGGCGTGCCACTGGCCGCGGCCACCGGAACCGACGCGAATGTGGAAGTCTTCGAGCACCACCGGGAAGCGGGTTTCGAGGATTTCCGGATCGGTGAGCCGCGAGTTGGTCATGTGCGTATGAACCGCATCGGCACCGTTGTAGCCGGGACCCGCCGGCGCGCCGGAGCAGATCGTCTCGTAATACTGATAATTGTCGTTGCCGAAGGTCAGGTTGTTCATCGTCCCTTGCGCGCCGGCCTGGCTCTGGACCGCGCCGAACAGGCAGTTCGTCACGGCCTGGCTGACCTCGACGTTGCCGGCAACGACGGCCGCCGGATAGCGCGGCGTCAGCATCGTACCCTCGGGGATGACGATGTGGATCGGCCGCAGGCAGCCGGCATTCATCGGAATGTCGGCCTCGACCAGCACGCGGAAGACATAGAGTACGGCGGCGCGGGTGACAGGCGCCGGCGCATTGAAGTTGTCGCCGCGCTGCTCCGACGTGCCGGTGAAATCGACGGTCGCCTCGCGCTTGTCGCGGTCGACCGTGATCTTGACGACGATGCTGCAGCCCTGGTCCATCTCGTAGGAGAATTCGCCGTCTGGCAACTGGTCAAGCACACGGCGCACGCTCTCAGCAGCATTGTCCTGGACGTGGCCCATATAGGCCTCGACCACGTCTTCGCCGAACTGGGCGATCATCTTCTTGAGTTCGGCGACGCCCTTTTCGTTGGCCGCCACTTGAGCCTTCAGGTCGTTGACGTTCTGAAGGATGTTGCGCACCGGATAGCGCGCGCCATTCAGAAGCGCTTCAAGCTCGGCCTCGCAGAAGCGACCTGCATCGATGAGCTTGAAGTTGTCGATGTAGACGCCCTCCTCCTCGATGTTGGTGGCAAGCGGTGACATCGAGCCCGGCGAAATGCCGCCGATATCCGCATGGTGGCCGCGGCTGGCGACCCAGAAGCGGATCTCGCGTCCGGCGTCGTCGAAGACGGGCGTGCAGACGGTGAGGTCAGGCAGGTGCGTGCCGCCGTTATAGGGCGCGTTGATCAGGAACACGTCGCCGGGCTTGATCACCGGGTTCTCGCGGATCGCGGTCGCGACCGAAGCGTCCATGGAGCCGAGATGCACCGGCATGTGCGGCGCATTGGCGACGAGGTTGCCGCGGTTGTCGAAGACGGCGCAGGAGAAATCGAGCCGTTCCTTGATGTTGACCGAATAGGCGGTGTTCTGCAGCGTCACGCCCATCTGCTCGGCGATCGACATGAAGAGATTGTTGAAGATCTCCAGCATGACCGGATCTGCATGGGTGCCGATCGCGCTCTGCTGCTGCAGCGCCTTCACGCGGCGCAGCACGATATGGTCTTTCGCCGTCAGTTCCGCCTGCCAGCCGTCCTCGACGACGACGGTCTGGTTCGGTTCGATAATGATCGCCGGACCGTCGAGCCGCTGGCCGGGGCTCAGTTCAGCGCGCAGCAGGACCGGCGCATCGTGGAACTGGCCTTGCGAATAGAACTGAGTGCGGCGTGAAACGTCGGGCGTGCCCATGGTGACGGATGCGCCTTCGCGCTCCATCTGGGCAGCACCGCCGCCGACCGTCTCGACTTCGACGGCGTCGATCACCAGCGCCTTGTTGTCGGCGACGAAGCCGAAGCGGCGCTTGTGCAGCTCTTCGAACTCGGCGCGCAGGCGGGCGATGTCGTCATGCGCGGGGAAGGTCGCGTCGACCGCAAGCACCGTGTCGGTGCCGGCATAGCGGATATGGGCGCGCAGATGGGTGCGAATCTCGTCGCGGGCAATTCCTTGTGCTTCCAGTTCGCCGAGGCAATCGACTTCCAGCTCGGCGCCCAGCGTGCTGAGGGCTGCCGGCGCCTTGTCGTCGAGCGCGACGCCGAGCGCCTTCTGGCGGGTCGATCGGATATCGGCAAGTCCCATGCCATAGGCCGAAAGCAGGCCGGACATCGGATGCACGAGAATGCTCTTCATGCCGAGCTGGTCGGCAACGAGGCACGCGTGCTGGCCGCCGGCGCCGCCGAAGCAGCTCAGCGCATAGCGCGTCACGTCGTAACCGCGCTGCACGGAAATCTTCTTGATCGCCTCGACCATGTTGGCAACGGCGATGCGGATGAAGCCGTCGGCCACATCCTCGGGGCTGCGGCCATCGCCGATCTCGGTCGCCATGGCAGCAAAACGGCCGCGCACGGTCTCGACGTCGAGGCGCTCGTCCTGGTTCGGGCCGAACAGCGCCGGGAAGAAATCGGGCATCAGCTTGCCGAGCATGACATTGGCATCGGTGACAGCAAGCGGGCCGCCATTGCGGTAGCAGGCGGGGCCCGGGTTGGCGCCGGCCGAATCCGGGCCGACGCGGAAACGTTCGCCGTCGAAGTGCAGGATCGAGCCGCCGCCGGCGGCAACCGTGTGGATCAGCATCATCGGTGCGCGCACGCGCACGCCGGCAACTTCGGTCTCGAACGCCCGCTCATATTCACCATCGAAATGGGCGACGTCCGTCGAGGTGCCACCCATGTCAAAGCCGATGACGCGATCGAAGCCCGCGGCTTCGCCGGTCTTGGCAAGGCCGACGACGCCGCCGGCCGGGCCGGAGAGAATCGCGTCCTTGCCCTGGAACATTTCAGCCGCCGTCAGGCCGCCGGAGGACATCATGAACATGACGCGTGCGCCGGTACGGGCAATATCAAGTTCGCCGGAGACCTGGGCGACGTAGCGGCGCAGAACCGGGGAGAGATAGGCGTCGATGACGGTGGTGTCGCCGCGGCCGACATATTTGATCAGCGGCGAGACTTCGTGGCTGACGGAGACCTGCTCGAAGCCGAGTTCGCGGGCGATGCGGGCAACGGCCGCCTCGTGCTCCGGATACTTGTAGGCATGCATGAAGACGATGGCGACGGCCTTGTAGCCCTTGCCCTTCAAGTCTTCGAGGGCAACGCGCGCCTTCGCCTCGTCGAGCGGCTGCTCGACGATACCGTCGGCCAGCACACGCTCGTCGAGCTCGACGATATCCTGGTAGAGCGCTTCCGGCTTGATGATTTCGGTCGCGAAGATCTTCTTGCGCTCCTGGTAGCCGATCTTCAGCGCGTCGCGGAAACCCTTCGTCGTCACGAGCGCCAGGGGCTCGCCCTTGCGCTCGAGCAGCGCGTTGGTGGCAACGGTCGTGCCCATGCGCACTTCGCCGATCAGACCGGTCGGGATCGGCGCACCGGTCGCAAGGCCGAGATGCAGGCGGATGCCCTGGACGGCGGCGTCGCGGTAGGCTTCCGGATTTTCGGACAGCACCTTGCGGGCATGCAGGTTCCCGTGCGGGTCGCGACCGATGACATCGGTGAAGGTGCCGCCACGGTCGACCCAGAAGTCCCAGCTGCCGGTTTCGCGTGCGCTCATTGTCCATCCCTCTCATTCGCGAGCCGCTTCATTGTGCAAGCCCGGAAATTCATCAAAGCAGTTCGTTGACAAAATGTCGATAAAATGATGACATAAAATCGTCAAGATGAGGAAGAGCTGAATGACGAAGAAGTCGGAGGATAGCTTCGAAGGACGGGAATGGGCCGAAAATGCCCTGCCCGAACATCTAAAGCCGGTCGCGGCCATCGGCCCGATCGTTTCCTCCGCGCACCTTGCTGAAGGCGGCTCTCCCGGCCTCTCCGAGGTCGAATACGGGTTGATCCTCGCGTCGCATGCCTTTCATCGCTGGATGATGCGCTGCATGGCGGCCGCCGGCGTATCCGGTCTTTCCCCGATCGAGATCCTGATCCTGCACACGATCCGCCACCGCGATCGCGGCAAGAAGCTCGCCGACATCTGTCTCGTGCTCGACATCGAGGACACCCATGTCGCGACCTATGCCATCCGCAAGCTCGAAGCCGCAGGCCTCGTGACGACGGGCAAGGAAGGCAAGGAAAAGACCATCCTCATCACCGACAAGGGGTCGGACGCCTGCACGCGCTACGCAAAAATTCGCGAGCGGCTGCTGGTCTCCTCCACCGCCAAAGCGCGTCCTTCCGAGGAGACGCTTTCCGAGATCGCCGCCGTCCTGCGTTTCATGTCGGGCGCCTATGAACAGTCCGCGCGCGCCGCGACCACATTGTAACAAGGAAGACCGCGTGACCGTCGATACGCCTGCGCCCCTGCTCGCCGTTGAGAAGCTTTCCGTCGCCTTCAACGGCAATCCTGTCGTCGAAGACCTGAGCTTCACGGTGACGCCCGGCCGGACGCTCGCAATCGTGGGAGAATCCGGCTCCGGCAAATCGGTGACGTCGCTGTCGATCATGCGGCTCTCGGACATGATGGGCGGCCAGTTTCCGACCGGCCGCATCCTGTTTCGCGGCAAGGACGGCGAAATCGATCTGACGAGCGCCCCGCAGAAGACCATGCGCGCGATCCGCGGCAAGGAGATCGCCATGATCTTCCAGGAGCCGATGACGTCCTTGAACCCGGTCTTTACCATCGGCGACCAGGTCGCCGAAGTGTTGATGCTGCACGAGAAGATGACCAAGGCCGAAGCGCTCGTCGAGACGCGCCGCCTGCTCGACATGGTGCGCCTTCCTGATTCTGCAGAACTGATCGGCCGCTATCCGCACCAGCTTTCCGGCGGCATGCGCCAGCGCGTCATGATCGCCATGGCGCTTGCCTGCCGGCCGAAACTGCTGATCGCCGACGAGCCGACGACGGCGCTCGACGTCACCATCCAGGCGCAGATCCTGACGATCATCCGCGACCTCCAGAAAGAACTCGGCATGGCGGTGATCTTCATCACCCATGACATGGGTGTCGTCGCCGAAATGGCCGACGACGTCGTCGTCATGTGGAAGGGCCGCAAGGTCGAGGAAGGTCCGGTCGGCGAGATCTTCGCAAGCCCCAAGCACCCCTATACCCAGACGCTGCTTTCCGCCGTGCCGAAACTCGGCAGCATGACCGGCGAGGAATTCCCGAAGCGCCTGCCTCTGACCATGATGATCGACGGCGAACCGAAGCGCGTCGGCGAAACCCATATCCAGCGCACCGCCCGCTACGACGCGGCACCGATCCTTTCGGTGCGTGATCTCGTCACCCGCTTCGACGTGCGCAAGAACCTTTTCGGCAAGGCGACGCACCGCGTGCACGCCATCGAAAACGTCAGCTTCGACATTTTCCCGGGTGAAACGCTGGCGCTGGTCGGCGAGAGCGGCTCGGGCAAGTCGACGATCGGTCGCACGATCCAGCAACTGCAGAACGCAACCTCGGGCGAGATCCTCTTTGGCGGTCGCCCGGTCTCGGCCATGAGCTATGCCGAGCGGCAGCGGCTGAAGCAGGAAATCCAGTACATCTTCCAGGATCCCTTCGCCTCGCTCGACCCGCGCAAGACCGTGGGCTTCTCGATCGCCGAACCTATCCGCACCCACGGCCTGATCCTCGGTGAAAAGGACATCGAAAAGCGCGTGCATGAATTGCTGGAGCGCGTCGGACTGACGCCAGCGCACGCCAAGCGCTATCCGCACGAATTCTCCGGCGGCCAGCGCCAGCGCGTCTGCATTGCGCGCGCGCTTGCCTCCCGTCCCAAGCTGATCATCGCCGACGAGGCGCTGTCGGCTCTCGACGTCTCGATCCAGGCGCAGATCATCAACCTGTTCATGGAGCTGCAGGAACAGGAGGGCCTCGCCTATCTCTTCATCAGCCATGACATGGCGGTGGTCGAACGCATGAGCCACCGCGTCGCCGTGCTCTATCTCGGCCAGGTCATGGAGTTCGGCAGCCGCCAGCAGGTCTTCGAGACGCCGTCCCATCCCTATACTCGCCGGCTGCTTTCCGCGGTGCCCGTCGCCGAGCCCGGCAAGGGTCGCGAGCGCGCCATGCTGGAGGGCGAGATCCCGAGCCCGATCCGCCGCGTCGGCGACGAACCCGCGGTGCTGCCGCGCAAAGAAATCGCCCCTGGCCATTACGTGGCCAAGGGTGCGTGAGCCGCTTTCTCTTCTCAGGAAGGCTGTCGAAACAGGAGTGAGTAAATGATCAACAAAAAGGGGATCCACGCCGCTTTCATCGCCCTTGCGATGGCGGGCAGTTTCATGACCGCAGCCCCGGCCTTTGCCGCCGGCACGCTGACGGTATCTTCGCCGCAGGATCCGGGAAGCTGGGACCCGGTCGACACCTTCCTCGTCAACTGGGCGTCGGTTGCCACCAATATCTATGACGGCCTGACCTATCGCGGTCCGGATCTGAAGCTCGTGCCCGGCCTTGCTACTGCTTGGGAAGAGCTCGACGGCGGCAAACGCCTGCGCTTCACGCTGCGCGAGGGCGTCAAGTTCCACAACGGTGAGCCCTTCAACGCGGAAGCGGTGAAGTTCACCTTCGACCGCCTGCTCGGCGAAGAAGGCTCCAAGGGTCCGCAGAAGTCCAACTATGCCGTGATCGAAAAGGTCGAGATCGTCGACGAAAAGACGGTCGACCTCGTCCTGAAGACGCCGGATCCGGTGCTTCTCACGAAGCTCGCCGGCTATGGCGCGATGATCGTGCCGCCGAAGTACATCCAGGAAAAAGGTGAGGACTACTTCAACGCCCATCCTGTTGGCACCGGCCCGTTCAAGTTCGTCTCCTACGAGCCGAAGGTCGGCATCAAGCTCGAAGCCTTCGCAGATCATTGGGGCGGCGCGCCGAAGCTTTCCAACCTCAACTACCGCTTCATTTCGGAGCCGGCGACCGCCGTTGCCGAGCTGCAGGCCGGCCGCGTCGATCTCGTCATCCCGCCGACCATTCCGATCGGCATGATCCCGACGATCCAGGGCGACAGCAATCTGGAGATCGTCTCCAGCGCCGGCCCGACGGTCTACGCGCTGCGATTCAACACGCGCGACGGCATCACCAAGGATCCGAAGGTCCGCAAGGCGCTGATCCTCGGCGTCGACCGCGACACCATCATCCAGTCGATCCTCGCCGGCCAGGCGGATCCGATCGCCAGTTTCCAGGGCAAGCTCTCCTTCGGCTTCGACCCGGCGATGAAGCCGCTGCCGTACGATCCGGAACAGGCAAAGGCGCTTCTGAAGGAAGCCGGCGTTGCGCCGGGCGCTTCCGTGCAGATCGACGTTCGCGGTAACGACGCGACCTTCAACGAGGTCGTGCAGGCTATCGCAAGCTACCTGCAGCTGATCGGCATCAACGCGACGATCAAGCCCTATGAAACCAACGTTCTCTTGAACGACATCATCCCGGCCGGCAAGACCGGCGCGCTGTTCCAGCAGTCCTGGGGCGGCTGGACGCTCGACTAGACAACACCGCCTACTCGATGTACCACTCGGGCGAAAAGTGGAACCCGTACGACAAGGACGCGGAACTCGACAAGCTGCTCGAGTCGCAGCGTTCGATCACCGACCAGGCAAAGCGCGAGGAGATCCTCAAGCAGATCGCCAACTACGCCGCAGACCGTTCGCTCGAAATGCCGCTCTATAACCTCAACGCCATCTTCGGCGTGAGCAAGCGCGTCAAGAACTTCACGCCGGTGCCGGATAGCCGCCTGCGGCTGACGGACGTGACGGTCGAGTAATACAGGCCGGTCCGCCGCCTCACGCTTGAGGCGGCGGACCATTTTTCCAAAAGGGCGGGTCACTTGGCCGGATTTCTGATCAAACGTTTTCTGCAGGCGGTCTTCGTCGTGTTCGTCGTGACACTGACCGTCTCCTATGCCATCCGGTTCACCGGTGACCCCGCGCTAATGCTGGCGCAGGGCGCTGGCAGCGTCACCGAGGCCGACCTCGTGCGCATCCGCGAGGGGCTCGGCCTTAACCAGCCGTTCCTGGCGCAATATGCCGATTTCATCACGGGCATGTTCAGGCTCGATTTCGGCCGCTCCTTCATGGGCGGTACGCCTGTTTCGCAGCTGATCGCCTCTGCGCTGCCGGCGACCATGCTGCTCGCCTTCGCCTCGCTGATCGTCTCGATCGCGATTTCCATTCCGCTCGGCATCCGCGCCGCCGTCGCCCGCGGCAAGTGGGCCGACCAGACAATCCGCATTCTGTCGCTCGTCGGGCTTTCCTTCCCGAACTTCTGGCTTGCGATCATGCTGGTCCTGTTGTTCTCGATCGTCCTCAAATGGCTGCCGCCAAGCGGCATGGACGGTTTTGCAAGCTTCATCATGCCGGCGCTGACCATGGGCATCATCCTGACGGCGACCAATGTGCGCCTGGTGCGCACCGCGATGCTGGAAACCTTGCAGTCGCAATACATCATGGTCGCGCGCGCCAAGGGCCTCAGCGAAAGCAAGGTGCTCTACAAGCACGCACTTCGTAACTGCGCGATCCCGCTGATCACCTATTTCGGCCTGCAGTTCGGCGGCCTGCTCGGCGGCATCGTCGTCGTCGAGCTGGTGTTCAACTGGCCGGGCATGGGCACGCTCGCCTTCGACGCGGTCGCCTCGCGCGATTACCCCGTGCTTCAGGCGGTCATAACCGTGCTTTCGCTGATGATCGTGTTCGTCAATCTTCTGGTCGACATCGCCTATGGCCTCGTCGATCCGCGCATCCGGACGGAGTGAGCCGATGTCGTCAAAGGCTTCCAGCACCCGCTTCGCCCGCTTCCGCAACCTCGAATTCATCCTCGGAGCGCTGCTCACCGGCGGCATCTGCCTCGCCGTTCTCTTCTCTGGCGTGCTCTTTCCCGGCGGCGTCGACAAGATCGACCTGATGGCGCGGCTGACGCCGCCCTTCGTCAATTGGGCCCATCCGCTCGGCACCGACCCGCTTGGCCGCGACGTGCTGGCTCGCGTGGTTGCCGGCGGCAAGATCTCGCTGCTCGTCGGCCTGACGTCGGTTGCCGGCGCCGTCGTCGTCGGCGTGGTCATGGGGCTTGTCTCCGGCTACTATCGCGGCTTCTGGGACATGATCGTCATGCGCTTTGCCGATGTGCAGCTGGCGCTCCCCTTCATCCTGCTCGCGATCACCTTCATCGCCATCGTCGGCGGCGGGCTTGGCAACACCATCATCCTGCTGATCGTCTCGCAGTGGGTGCAATATGCGCGCCTCGTGCGCGGCTCGGTCCTGTCGCTGCGCGAGCGCGAGTTCATCCAGTCGGCCCGAGCCATCGGCGTGCGCGATTACAGGATCCTGTTCCAGCACCTGTTGCCGAACCTGATCGGCCCGGTGATCGTGCTGATGACGCTCAACGTCGCCAACAACATCCTGCTCGAAAGCAGCCTCACCTTCCTCGGCCTCGGCGTCGATCCGCTGATCCCGAGCTGGGGCGGCATGCTGGCCGACGGCCGCACCTACCTGCAGAACGCCTGGTGGGTCAGCGTCTTCCCGGGCCTTGCGATCCTGCTCACCGTTCTCGGCCTCAATCTTCTCGGCGACTGGCTGCGTGACAGCCTCGACCCAACCGGTAGAACTTCACGATGACGACGATTTTCGAAGGCGCCTTCGAGCGCACCCTCGACACGCTTCTGACCACCTACGGCAAGGAGGCCGCCCGCGGAACCAAGCTCGAAGCCTGGTTGTTCGACGATGCTGCCAGCCGCAAGGCTGCCGAACAGAAGCTTGCAAGCTTCGGCGTCAAGGCGGCGCTCAGGAGCGCCTACAAGCCGCTGTTGCATTTCTTCCTGGAAGAAGTGGATCGCGCAGCCCTCGCAAGCGTCGTCGTCCGCTATCCCCAGCATGAGGGCGCGCCTCAGAACCGTTTCCTGCTCGAAGCCTATCCGCTCGCAGCCCTCGTCGGCGATGCCGAGATCCGCTTCGAGGCAGGCAGCGCCAAGGCATTCATCTATGACGTCACGCTTACCTTCCGTGACGGGCGCCAGGAAAACCACGCCGTATTCGCACCGAACCGCATCGACACCGATTTCATCGGCGAGACGCTTTTGTCGCCGACCGGCTGGATCCGCCTCGACGAGGGCTGCGACAAGCATCGCGAATGCCACCTCGATACCGACTATGAGCGGCTTTTTGCCGGCACGATGCAGGCGATCTCCGATCATGCCTGGGGTGACAGCGAGCCCTATTTCGAAGAGCTCAACATCCGCGTGACCCTGCCGATCACCGACTTCCGCCTGCCCGTCGGCGAGGAAGTCATCAGCCTTCGCGAAGCGCTGCACGAGGACTTCTATTTCTCGCTGCTCGAAGTCTTCCAGAAGAAGTCCGGTCGCCCGCTCGGCGACCGCGGCCTGAAGCCCGGCCAGATCGTGCCGGAGATCGTCTTCGGCGTCGGGAAGCCCACCGTCGTCGTCAAGGCGCGGCCGCTGCAGGCGACGGATGTCGAAGGCGAAACCCTGCCGCTCGACACCGCCGAGGCACCGCTGGCGGTGGCGCAGATCCATGCCGAACTCGCCGCGATCGACGGCCAGCCCTTCGAGGCCAGGTCGCGTGCCGGCCGGCCGGTGAAGGCCCGCTATCACAAGGGAAGCGATGCGCCGGTCATGATCAGCGGCGGACAGCATCCGAACGAGACGACCGGCATCGTCGGCGTGCTTCGCGCCGCCCAGGCGCTCGCCGCCCGCACCGGTAGCCACTTCACCATCTCGCCGCTCGAAAACCCCGACGGCTATGCCGTGCACCAGCGGCTGCGCATCGACAACCCGCTGCACATGCACCATGCCGCCCGCTACACCGCCCTTGGCGACGATCTCGAATACCGCACCGGTGCAGCACTCAACGAGCGCGAGATCCGTAAGGAGGCGGAGCGGCTGACCGGCGCGCAGCTGCACGTCAACCTGCACGGCTATCCTTCGCATGAGTGGACGCGGCCGCTTTCGGGCTACGTGCCGCGCGGTTTTGCCATGTGGACCCTGCCTAAGGGCTTCTTCCTGATCATGCGCCACCACGCCGAATGGGAAGCGCGCGCCGAACAGCTGATCGCGGAAGTCACCGAGCGACTTGCGGCCGTTCCGGGCCTGCTCGCCTACAACGACGCCCAGATCGCGCTTTACGAGACGCATGCCGGCGAGACCGGTTTCCGCATCATCAACGGCTTCCCCTGCATGATCTCCGTCGACGACCGCCACACGGCACCGCTGACGCTGATCACCGAGTACCCGGATGAGACAATCTACGGCGATGCCTTCATTGCCGGCCATGAGGCTCAGAAGGAAACGGTGCTTGCGGCCTATGATGCGTTCCAGCGGATCATGGCCGTCGCCTGACCTCCGTCATTTGGCCGGCCCATGGCCGGTCCCGTGCCGCTGCGTACCCTTGCGCAGCGACACATCGTTTGACGATCTGCGCCTTGCGCGGCAGCGCCCGCCCCGCGCTGCCGCGCAAGGCAATTTTTGAGGGCTCTTGTCCGATCGCTCGCCCCGCAAATGCGCGGCTATTCTCTCCGTCCCATCCGAATACGGTAAGCCTCGGCCGCTCTGCATTGCCGGGCTCCCGTTCTCGCCGCTAGAAAGGCAGCGAAAGGCCGCAACGTTGTTGCAATCCTCGTCCACCAGACGTGAACGAGACACGCCTATCGGATTCGGAGATATTCAATGCGCCTGCTCCTTGTCGAGGATGAGCTGGAAATGGCGGCAGCACTCAGTGCCGCACTCAGCCGCTATGACATGATCCTCGACCATGCACCGTCGATCGACCATGCGATGGCGGCGCTGGCCAGCCAGGTTCACGACGGCATCATCCTCGACCGGCAACTGCCCGACGGCGATGGCCTGTCTCTGATCCCGCGGGTGCGTGCGCTACGATCGGGAATCCCGGTAATCGTGCTGACGGCGCGCAGCGCCATCGACGAACGGGTCAGGGGCCTCGACATGGGCGCCGACGACTATCTCGCCAAGCCGTTCGCCGTGGAGGAGTTGCTGGCGCGCATCCGTGCCCTGATGCGACGTTCACCTGATATTGCGCCGATCACCGCCCGCATCGGCCAACTGATCTTCGATTTCGAAGGCAGACAGGCTCGTGTCGACGGCCGGGTGCTGGACCTGCCGCGGCGGGAACTGCTGGTGCTGGAGGCTTTGGCGCGCCGGCAGGGGCGCACGGTGCAGCGTTCGACTCTGGAGGAATCCGTCTATGGCTATGACGACGAAATCCAGTCCAATTCTCTCGACGCGCATGTTTCGCGGTTGCGCCGCAAGCTCTCGGAAACCGGTGCCGGCGTTGAAATTCACAGCATCCGCGGCGTTGGCTACCTTCTGAGACCCTCTCCATGACGAACGCTTCCACCAACTCGCTGAAGAAGCGCCTGATCTGGCAGATCCTGACCTTTCAGGTGCTGCTGTTGATGGCGGTCATCGCCGGCTTCATGGCCTTGCTGACGCGCGCCGATCTCGGCGGCAAGTTCCTCGACGCCGACGCCGCGTCGATCGCGGCCGGGGCAATCCGGCCGGATCCCGTCGGTGGGCTGACGCTGGTGGAGACACCGCAACTGCTTGCCATGCGGGCCGAGTCCGCCGATTTCTGGTTCGTCGCACGGAACGAACGCGGCGACATGATCCGCAGCGGACCGGTGCCGGACGCCTATCGCAGCATCGGCGAGCACCTCGACCGCATCGCCTTTGGCGATATGCGTGACAGCATCGAGCCCTATACCCTCTCGTCGATCGTGCGCTCGGTGACCACGGACAACGGCACCTATACGGTGCTTGCCGGTGGAGGGCGGCTCTGGAGCGCGTCCTTCGCGGTGTTCATCCTGGCAAACCTTCTGCTTTTGCCGATCGTCTTGATCGTGGTGCTGATCCCGGCCTTCGCGATCCCGATCATCGTAAGGCGCGCCTTTGCCGGTCTTGCCGAAGTGGTCGACCAGGCAAAGACGATCGATGTCGAGCGCCGCGGTGCCCGGCTGCCCGATCATCGCATCCCCGGCGAAGTGCGACCGCTCGTTGAGGCGTTCAACGGCGCACTGCAGCGGCTCGATGAGGGGTACGAGCGCCGCCAGCGCTTTATCCTCGACGCGGCACACGAGCTTCGAACCCCGGTTGCGATCCTGCACACGCGCCTGGAAAGCATGGAGGCCGGCCCGCTCCGGAACCGCCTGCTGATCGATTCCAACCGCATTGCCGGCCTTGCCGAACAGTTGCTCGATCTCGAACGCATCGATCGCGACGGCACGGATTTCGGGCAGCTCGACCTGGTTTCGCTCTGCCGCGACGTGACGGCCGACCTCGCCCCGCTTGCGCTTTCGGCCGGCTGCGACCTTTCCTTCGCTCCGGGCACGGAGCGCGTCGTCGTGCGCGGCGATACCGGCGCGATCGAGCGGGCGGTCACCAACCTCGTGCGCAACGCCATCGAACACGCCGGCGGCCTGATCACGATCCGGGTGGAGCGCGGCGGCGTGATCGAGGTCACCGACGAAGGTCCCGGCATTCCGGAACGGGAACGGGCCCGGATCTTCGAGCCCTTCCACCGCCTGCAGCCGCGGGACCATGGCGCCGGCCTCGGCTTGCATCTGGTCAGCGAGATCATCGGCCGCCACAAGGGTCACATCTCGGTGGTCGATGATCCCAAGGGTGGCGCCTGCTTCCGCATCACCTTGCCTGCCGGCTAGGATTTTCCTCAGTCGGCGTATGGTTAACAGATAACTAACAACAAAATCAGTAACTTAGACAAGTTGCGCAATGTTGGTGCAATCCGTGGGGCCGACAAAGGCCGTGTACCGTCCAAACATCGCCATCCCACCCCAAGGGTGAAGCGCACATGGGAGGACGCAAGCGCCATCAAGGCGCGTTTCCTATGCACGGAGCAAGAAAATGCGGCAGTCCAGCAAGTTTTCCATCTGGTCGGGTCTTACCCTTCTCGCCCTCTGCGGCGCACAGCCGTCCCAGGCGGCTGATTTCTCCGCCCCCACCTATCAGGACCCGCCGGCCTTCAGCTGGAGCGGCGCCTATGTCGGTGCCCATGGCGGCCTTGGCTTTACCGGCAGCCCCAACCCGTTCGCCGACCGCAATGGCGTCGCGCTCGGCGTCCAGGCCGGCTACAACATGCAGGCCGGCCCCGGCATCGTCGGGGCGGAAATCGAAGGCTCCTATCTCGGCGACACCGAGCACAAGGTCAACGGCGGCAAGCTCAAGGAGAAATGGCGCGGCGCCATCAAGGCGAAGGCGGGTCTCACCTTCGACCAGACGCTCGTCTACGGCACGGCCGGTTACGCCATGACCAGCTACAAGAAGGGCGGCGACGTGCGTAACGACGTCGGCTTCAAGGGCGGCTACCTGCTCGGCGCCGGCGTGGAACAGGCCTTTGCCGGCGGCCTCTCCGCCAAGCTCGAATACAACTACATCACGACGCCAGATGTCCGCACCCACACGAGCTCAGGCTCCAGCGAGAAAGACATCAACAGCCACGTCATCAAGGCCGGCATCAACATGCGTTTCTGACGGGTCAGACGGTTTGCGGCGGCGCTGCAACGTTCCTCCCAGCAGCGCCCCGACAGACCGATGCCCCTGCCCTGATCACTCCGCCGCTTCCCGCGCCGATCGCTCGGGCGTTGCAAGCCGGCGCCAGATCGGCGCCATGGCAGCGGCGATCTCGCCGTAAAGCGCAAAGCGCCTGTCATAATGCGCGGCAAGTGCAGGGTTTGGACGGTAGTGGCGTTCGGTCTTGACCATCGCCGCAGCACCGGCGGAGATATCGGCGAAAAGGCCGATGCCGGCGC
Source organism: Ensifer adhaerens (assembly GCF_000697965.2). Taxonomy (NCBI): domain Bacteria; kingdom Pseudomonadati; phylum Pseudomonadota; class Alphaproteobacteria; order Hyphomicrobiales; family Rhizobiaceae; genus Ensifer; species Ensifer adhaerens. Next base: position 1,472,535 of record NZ_CP015881.1, read on the forward strand.
CAGCCGTAATCGCGGCGCCGAGCGCGCCGGTCTCGCGTGAACGGGCGACCGTCACCGGCACGTCAAGCACGTCGGCGAAGATCTGCGGCCAGATCAGGCTGCGCGATCCGCCACCCGAAAGCACCGCCTCCTCGAAGCGAGCCCCAGCCGCGCGCAACGCCGCGATATGCTGGCGATGGCCGAAGGCGACGCCTTCAAGCACCGCGCGGACCAGATGACCCTTGCCGTGCCAGCCGGCGACGCCGTAGAAGCCAGCGCGCGCGTTGCCGTCCTGCTGAGCGCCATAGAGAAACGGATGGTAGAGCGGGTCATCAGAGGCCGGCGTGACCTCGGCTGCCAGCTGGCAGCAGAGATCGAAGGGCGACCGGCCATCCTTGCCGTCGTGCGGGAAGAGCTCGCGCACCAGCCATTCCAGATTGGCCGCCGACGTGGCACTCGCCTCGATCGCCATGTAGCGCTTGCGATCGAAGGTCGAGGACATGAAGAGCGGACGTGAGAGATCAGGCTGGTCGATGATCACCTGGTTGATGCTCCAGGTGCCGGCGATGATCGAGGCAGCACCGGTGCGGGTGACGCCCGAGCCGATTGCCGAAGCGACCACGTCGAAGAGCCCACCGACAACGGGTGTGCCGGCAGCCAGACCCGTCTGCGCCGCCGCTTCCTCGGTAACGCGTCCGACGATATCGGCGCTTTCGGCGAGATCGGGCAGCAGGTCCATGTCTTCGCCGAGGCCATAGGCCTTCATTAATGCCGCATCGTAACGCCTTCCGGCGACATCGAGCAGGCCCGCGCCGCTCATGTCCGAGACGTCGCTGACGCGCGCGCCGGTCAGGCGATTGATGACGAAGTCCTTGCAGAGAAACACCGTGCCGATTTTTTCAAACTGGTCAGGCCGATGGCGCTTCAGCCAGGCAAGCAGGGTCGGCGTTTGTGATGGCCAGGGCTTCTGCCCGGCGATCGGATAGGTTCGCTCGCCGACGCCTGCGGCCTGCCACTCCTCGGCGAGGCCGGCGGCGCGAGTGTCGAGCGACTGGATGCCGACAAGCGGTTCTCCGTCTCGATCGAGCGCGTAGAGACCGTTGCCGTGCCCGGCGCAACCGATCGCCGCGATCTCGCTGGCATCGATGCCGGCGCGCTCGATGCAGGCGCGGATCACCACCTTGGCATGGCTCCACAGTTCGCCAAGCCCGCGCTCGACATGGCCGGGCATCGGCACATGGCTGTGCCCTTCTTCCGCGGCCATCGCGATCTCGTTGCCGTCACGATCGAAAAGTACCGTCTTGATCACAGTGTTCCCGGCGTCGATCCCGAGCAGATACTTACCCATTGCCGAACCCCTCCCCAAGGTCCTTAATCCATTTGCCGGAACGCCACCGGTGTCCTCACAGCGGCAGCGTTCCTCTTGCGCCGGAGCATCGCTGGTGAAGCGGTTCCGGCTGAGCGATTTCAACCGCGCTGGTAGAGCGCGTAGGCTTCTTCGCCGCTTACATCCTCATGGATGATCGCCATCAGGCCGCGCACAACGGCGCTCGGATTGGCGTGCTGGTAGATGTTGCGCCCATAGACCATGCCCATTGCGCCCTGACGCATCAAGGCCGCCGACTTGTCGAAGACGTTGCGCAAGTCCTCCTTGCCGCCGCCACGCACGAGAACGGGGCAGCGCGCCGCCTCGACGACCCGGTGGAAATCCTCGGCATTGGTGGTCGGGTCCGCCTTGACGATGTCAGCGCCCATCTCGCGCGCAAGCCGGGTCAGCGTCACGATCTTCTCGGCGTCGCCATCGACCATGTAGCCGCCGTGCTCGGTCACCGGCTGCATCACCAAGGGCTCGATCATCAACGGCATGCCGTACTTGTCGCAATCGGCCCGCACGCGCGAGATGTTGGCGACGCATTGGCGGAAGAGATCGGGCTCGTCCGGCAGCATGAAGAGGTTGACGACGACGCAGGCCGCGTCCATCGCCAGCGCGCCGATCAACGGTTCGGCCTCGTTCTGCAACACGGCCCACATGTGCCGGTGGCGGATGCGGTTATAGGGGTTGCCCATGTCGAGACGCATGACCAGCGCCGGCTTGTCCTTGCCCGGCACCTCCTGCAACAGATCCGCCTGGCCAAAATTCATCTGGATCGCATCCGGTGCGGCCGCGACCAGCGCCTTGACCACGGCTGACATGTCTTCAAGACCATTGAGGAAGGAGGGTTCGTTGCAGACGCCATGATCGATCGCGACGTCGAGGCAACGTCCACCGCCGAACAGACGGTTCATCCGGACCTTGCTGTTGTTTCGCATAATGCACTCCTTTGTTCGTTCCGTACGGATAGGGTTTCCTCGTCGACGCCATGGCGCTCGACGAGAAGGGCAAGAAATCGCTTACGCTCGACCGCGACACGCGGCGGCAACCATTGCTTTTCGATGGCAAGCACGGCGAGCACCGCATCCACCATGTCGAGCGAGAGCTCGCCGGTGATTGCAAGCGTCGTGCGGCGCAGCAGCAGGTCCTCGAGATGTTCGACGGCTTCGCTGCGGATCAGGTATTGCAGCTCGCGCGCGGAGTAATCCCGATGCGGCAAGGCATGGTCAGCGCCGGCGGCGATGAGATCGGCAACGTCTCGCGCGCCCGTTCCATAGCGGACGAAAAGCACTTGCATGCGCTCCCGCGAAAGCCCGGTGGCTGCCGCAACATCATCGACCCATCGGTCGCGATCGGAGGGATAGTCTTGCCCGCCACCGATGGCACGTTCTCCGGTGCTGACATGGCGCTGTTTTGCGAGCCGTTCCAGGGTGAGGTCGGCCGCCATTTCGCCGAAGGAGCGGAACGTCGTCCATTTGCCGCCGATCATGCAGAGCACCGGCGGACCGCCCTCAACACCCTCCACGAAGGTGCAGAAATGGTCGCGCGGGATGCGACCGGTGAAGCTGTCCTGGCTCGCCGGCAGCGGCCGTACGCCCGAGAACTGGAACACCACCTCTTCCGGCCTGATCCGGATGTCTGGCAGGACGAAGGCGAGCGACTGCAGGATGTAGTCGCGCTCGTCGGCTTCGCAGCGCACGGTTTCGGGATCATCGACACGAATGTCCGTCGAGCCCACCAGCACCTTGCCGAGATAGGGAAAGAGGATGCAGATGCGGCCATCCTCGTTCTCGTAATAGATCATGTGGCCGTTAAGCGCTTCCATGAGTTGGGCATTGTCGATGATCAGATGCGAGCCCTTGGTGCCGCCCATCAACGGGGCCGGCTTCGACGTTGCGGGAAACAGTGCGCCGTTGGCGATATCGATCCAGCCGCCGGTGGCGTTGATGATGAGGCCGGGCTCGATCGCAGCGACCGCGCCGGTGACATCGTCCTTCAGTTCGTAGCGTCCGGGTGCGGCCAGCGTCAGTTCGGCGTAGTTCAGCGCCTGCGCGTGAGAACCGGCGGCAAGCCCGTCCTTCAACAGCTCGATGCCGAGACGTTCCGGCTGGCTGACCCAGGCGTCGTAATAGGTCGCGGAACTCTTGATGTCGGGATTGAGCGCCGGCCAGCGTGCAAGCGTCGTGCGCCGCCCTCGGAAGGCATGCTTCGGCATCAGCGCCCGCTTGCGCGTCAGGAAATCATAGATGCCAAGGCCCATCTTGACGGCGACGGCGCCACGGCGGCTTGGCCGCCGCGTCAATCCCAGGAAGCGAACCGCGCCATTGGCAAGGCCCGAGAAGATGTCGAAGATCGGCACGGTCGTGGGCAGCGGCGCCACGTAATGCGGCGCGTTCTTCAGCAGCCGATCGCGTTCGACCAGCGATTCCCTGACCAGGCTGAACTCGCCATTTTCCAGATAGCGAAGACCGCCATGCACCATGCGTGACAGCGCCGCACTCGCGCCCGAACAGTAGTCGTGCTTCTCGACGAGCAGCACGTTCACCCCCTGCAGCGCCAGTTCACGAAAGACGCTGAGGCCGTTGATGCCGCCGCCGAGGACGCACACGTCCACCTTCGGGCTCTTGGGGAGCCCGTTGAAAATCTCTTCCCGGTTCATGATGGCAGTCCGTTAGCTGTCCATGTTGACGAGCGTCGCCGCGATGGCCGCGTCGATCCCCGCGAGATCATCGTGATCGAGCCGGATCGTCCCGGCCCTTGCATTGTCGAGCGCTTGCGCCGGATTGCGTGCGCCGCAGAGCGCGAAAGTCACGCCCTCCTGGCAGAGCGTCCAGGCAATGACGATCTGGGCGATTGTCGCGCCATGCTTTTCTGCGACCGGCTGGATGGCCTTGGCAAAGGCCGCGACCTTTTCGCGGTTGCCGACCGAGAAGCGCGGATTGTCGCGCCGCTGGTCGTCGCCTGAAAACACCCGCTCCGGTCCGATGCCGCCGGAGAGAAGGCCGAGCGCCAACGACGAGTAGCTGAGCGTGGCGACGCCGTTGCGCCGCGTCAGCGGCAAAAGCTCCGCCTCGATCTCGCGATCGATCATGCTGAAGCGTTCCTGGATCGCGTCGAGCCCGCCGATCGCGATGTACTGTTCAAGGTCGCTACGGCCGACATTGCTGGCGCCGATCGCCCGGATCTTGCCCGCCTGGCGCAGCTCTTCGAGCGCGGCCATGGTCTCCTCGATCGGCGTCGTCGGGTCCTGCCAATGGGTGATGTAGAGGTCGATGTAATCGGTGTCGAGCCGCTTCAGGCTCTGCTCGACCTCGTGATGGATCGCATCTCGGCCGAGGTAGCGGTGCACCGGCTTGCCGTCCTGGTCGAAGAAGTGCTTGCCCTTGTCCGTATGCCAGACGAGCCCGCACTTGGTGGCGATGATTGCCTTGTCGCGGCGGCCGGCCAAAGCCTTGCCGACGATCTCTTCCGAGCGGCCGAGGCCATAGGCCGGCGCCGTATCGATCAGCGTCACACCGGCGTCGAGCGAAGCCTGGATCGCCGCGATCGATTCCCGCTCGTCCGTGCCGCCCCACATCCAGCCGCCGATCGCCCAGGTGCCGAGCCCGACGGCCGAAGCCTTCACGCCCGATCGGCCGATCTCCCGCATCAATTGATCCCCGCTCATGCCAGAAGTCCCTTTTCGCTTGCCATGGCGAGCACGCGCTCGCCGGTCGCCTCGTCCGTCACCAGCGTGTCGAGGTGGTGTCCCCGCATGACGCTGAGGATCGGTCCGGCCTTGTTCGGTCCACTTGCCACGCCGATCTTCGTCGGGATCGAGGCGAATTCTTCGAGCGTCAGCGAGACCAGCGACCGGTTGAGGCTGTAGTCACAGACACGTCCCTCATCATCGAGCAGATGGGCGAGAAGTTCGCAGCTTGCGCCAGAGCGCTCGATTGCCGCTCGGTCCGTGCTCGAAGACGGATGCAGGTCGTAGTAGCTCGAATCGTCCGAAAGGATCGAACCGATGCCGACCACCGCCACCTTCGCTTCGCGCGCCCTCCCGAAGACATCCGCCACCGAGCGCATGTTGATCAGCATCGCCCGCTCGGCGGCACTGTCGGCAAAGAGCGGCGCGTGGATCTGGAAAGACCGCCCGCCGAGCCTGTCGGCCATCATCGTCGAGACGTGGTTCACATCCGTATAGTGCTTGCCCTGGACGCAGCCGGTACCGGGGATTACCTCGACATCGAAGCGGCGCGGCGCCTGCAGCCCCGCGACGACGGCACTGACACCCTTGCCGCCGGTGATGCAGATCGTGTCGCCATCGCCGATCTCTTCGAGCAGCAGCCGGGCTGCCGCCTCGCCGACCGCCTGGAGGGCGGTCTGCTGATTGTCGGAAACGGTCGGCACGACGATCGCCCGGCGGATGCCGCCGATCGCAAGCAACTGCTCTTCCATGTCGACCAAGGGCTCGATCGGCGACTTGATCTTGATCTCGACCAGGCCAAGCTGACGGCCGCGCTTGATCAGCCGGTTAACGGTCGGCTGCGAGATGCCGAGCCGATCGGCGATCTGCGACTGGGTCAGTCCTTCGAGGAAATGCAGGACGAGCGCCTGATGCATCTGCCGCGCGACGACGAGTTCTTCTCGCGCACTTGAGGCCTGGGACAAAATGGGTTTGGCAATCGGCATGGTCAGGCTGCCTTCCGCTTGTGCAGCAGGTGGTCGATGGAAACGGCAGCCAAGAGAATGCACCCCTTGATCATGTCCTGCCAATAGACGGAGACGTCGAGCAGGATCAACGAGCTGGTGACAACCGAGAGAAGAGCGATACCGAGGATGGCGCCGAGGATCGTGCCCGAGCCGCCGTTGAGCGAGGCGCCGCCGATGACCGCCGCAGCGATGATGTTGAGCTCCATACCGACCCCGAAGGTGGGCGTCGCGGCGCCGAAGCGCGACATGTAGATGACGCCGGCGACACCTGCGAGCGTCGAGCAAAGCACCGTCACCCAGAACTTCACCTGCTTGGTCTTGATGCCCGAATAGAGCGCTGCCTTCTCGTTGCTGCCGGTATAGAAGACCTTGCGGAAGGCGGTCGCCCGGCGCAGCAGGAAGTCGAAGAGCACGACGACGGCGACGAAGATCAGGATGACATAGGGCACGCCGTGGAAGGTGCCCTGCCCGACCGCCTTGAACGACACCGGCAGCGTGAAGAGCGACAGCGGCGTGCCCTTGGTGATGACGAGGCAGAGGCCGCGCACGATCACCATCGCCGCCAGCGACGTGATGAAATGATTGAGCCCGACGACGGTGACGAAGAAGCCCATGATCATGCCGATCATGCTGCTGGCGAGGATGCCGACCAGCGAGGCCGTCCAGGGATCGACACCGGCGAGAAACAGCGAACCGGCCAGCACCATGGCGAAGCAGACGACCGAGCCGACGGCGAGGTCGATGCCGCCGACGATCAACAGGATCGTCATGCCGACGACGACGATTCCTTCGACCGAGAAGCTCATCAGCATGGCGCGCATGTTGCCGAAGGTGAGAAAATGCGGCGAGGCAAAGCTCATGATGATACCGAGCGCCAGGATGATCGCGATCAGCCCCGCCTCACGCATCGTGCCGATGCGTTTCCAGGCGGGCGCCTGCGCATGCGTTGCAACCATCGTATCAACAGCCATTTCCGCCTCCCCGGCTCTATCAGTTCTTTCAGGCGACATGATCCACCATCCGGCCAGCCTCGGCCGTTTGCGTCACCCCTGAGGCCAGGCGGATCACCGCCTCCTCGCTCATTTCTCTGTCATCAAGCTCGCCGGCGATCGCGCCTTCGCGCACGACCAGAACCCGGTCGCAAAGCCCGAGCAGCTCCGGCAGTTCCGACGAGATCACGACAATGCCGATGCCGGTTTCTGCAAGCTCGCGCAGCAGCCGGTGGATTTCGGATTTGGCGCCTACATCGATGCCGCGCGTCGGCTCGTCCATCAGGATCACTTGCGGGCGAACGGCGAGCTGCTTGGCAATCGCCACCTTCTGCTGGTTGCCGCCCGAGAGCGACGAGACCGGCATATCGATGCCGCCCATGCGCACGCCGAGCCGGCGGACGAAATCGCGGGCGAGATCGGCCTCGGCCCTGGAATTCAGCAATCCGAGCGGCCCGGTCAGCGTCTTCAGATCAAGCACCGAAATATTCTGCGCGATCGACAGGTCGACGAAGACGCCGGACCCCTTGCGATCCTCCGAGAGATAGACGATGCCGGCATCGACCGCGTCGCGGTAGTTGCCGATGCGCTGCGGCTTTCCGCGCAGCGTAATGTCGCCCTTCGACTTGGCCCTCAGACCGCAGATCGCTTCGGCGATCTCGGTACGACCGGAGCCGATCAGACCGCCGATGCCAAGAATTTCGCCCCGCTTCAGATCGAAGGAAACGGTGTCGATGCGGTCGCCATCGCTCAAGCCACGCACAGAGAGAATGGTCTCGTCCGTCCGCGCCTCCGGCGCCTGCTTTTGCGGATAGAGCTGGCTGATCTCGCGGCCGACCATGCGGCGTACGACATCATCAGCAGTCACGTCGGCGATCTTCTCGGTGACCACATGGCGGCCATCACGAAACACGGTGACGCGGTCGCAGAGCGAAAAAATCTCGGCCATGCGGTGGCTGATATAGATGATCGATATGCCCGCGGCCTTCAGGTCGCGGATGATGGCGAACAGCGCCTGCGCTTCGGCTTCCGTCAGCGCCGCGGTCGGCTCATCGAGGATCAGTACGCGGCAGTCGAGCGTCAGCGCCTTGGCAATCTCGACCAGCTGCTGGCTGGAAATGGCGAGGTCGGCGACCTTGCGCCGGACGTCGATCGGCGCCAGCCGGTTCATCACTACCTGGGCTTCGCGTTCGAGCGCGCCGTAATTCATCAGCGGCGAGCGCCGGCGGTTGGTGGCCGCCATGAACATGTTTTCCGCCACCGTCGCATCCGGGCAGAGCGCGATTTCCTGGTGGACGAGGCCGATGCCGAGCGTCTGGGCGGTCGCCGGCGAGGCGATTTTCACGGACGCTCCATCCACCAGCACCTCGCCGTCATTCGGCTGCAGCACACCGGCAATGATGTTCATCAGCGTGGATTTGCCTGCGCCGTTTTCGCCGCAGAGTGCGTGGATCTCTCCCCGCTCGAGGCGAAAATCCACCTCCGTCAGCGCCTTCACCGCACCGAAATGCTTGGTGACGCGCCGGACCTCCAGAACCGGTTGTGCTGTCATGCTGTCCTCCACCCGCAGTCCTGGCTGCCCGGAAACGACCGGGCAGCCAATTCACAATCTTACTCGTCGATGCCCTTGGTGCCACGACGCTTCAGGTACTTGTCCCAGTAGAAGTCATCGGCATTTTCGGCGGTAACGATCGAAAGGCCGTTGTCGACGAAGGGGATGCTCATCGGGTTGAAGCCGGAACGCTTGGCGTCGTTCATCGGATCGATCAGTTCCGGGTGCTTCGCCATCCACAGGAGCATGAAGCCCATATAGCCCTGCATGCCCTGGTTCGGGTTGATCGAACCGAAGACTTCGCCGGCCTTGATCATATCGAGGATGTTGGCGTTGACGTCGGCGCACATGACGAGGACCTTGCCGCCGCTTTCCTTGCTGGCCTGGGCCGCACCGATCGCGGAGTTGGCTTCCGGCATGAACACGGCGCCGAGGTTCGGATTGGCCTGGATGAGGCTCATCAGACCCTGATAGGCCTTGTTCGGATCCTGGTTCGAGGCGGCGCGACCGACGAGTTTCATGTCGGGCCACTTCTCGGCCATGCGATTGACGAAGGCGGTAATGCGCTTGTCGTGGTTGTCCTGGCCGGGGTTTTCAAGAACGGCATATTCGCCCTTGCCGCCCATCTTCTCGGCAATCGCGTCGGCGGCATAGATGCCTTCGCGGGTGTTGTCCGAGGTGATGAAGGAGACGCGCTTCGACAGCGGCGAGTCCGCAGCGAAGGTGACGACTGCCGTGCCCTGATCGATCGCCCGGTTGATCGGCTCGATGAACGGATCGGAGTTCATCGGGTGCACCAGAATGCCGGCCGGGTTCTGGGCAAGCGCCTGGTCGAAAGTGGCGATCTGCTTGTTGACGTCATATTCCGGCGTGCCGGTATATTCGGTCTCGCAGCCGAACTGCTGGCCGGCCTGCTTGAACATTTCATAGACCGGGAACCAGTATTCGACGCCGGATACCATGACGTTCATGACGTATTTTTCGCCGGGCTGGCAGCGAAACGGGTTCGCCGTTTCGGCGCTTGCCGAACCTGCCCAAAACGAAGCTGCAATGACCGCCAGAGCGGTCGTGCTGAGAAATTTGCGCACGCGTCCTCCTCGAGGCCGAAGCCCCTCCCAAAAACCGATAGGGCCGTTTGTTTGCGGCCGCTGAATGTATGAGTTCGCCGGAACTCCTCCTCGACTTCCGACGATTGCGATTTAAGCCGCGGACTCAGCTTCTGTCAATATAATTCACAGCATGAATAATAATTCACGCGCGACGTGGAAAACCTTGGGTCCGGTCCTTCAATCAGCTGTCACGCAGACCCGTTAGAGCGCGATCATGGTTACCCTGCAACAGATCGCCTTTCATGCCGGCTGCTCGCTGGCAACCGTGTCGCGGGTGCTGAAGGGCGAAGGTCCCGTCAGCGACGAGATGGTGCGTCGCGTGCGCCGGGCGGCGGCCGAACTCGGCTACCGGCCGTCGCCGGCCACGGGACGCGCCACCAACCGCAGCCAGCCCGTCGTCGGCGTGCTGGTGCCAAGCGTCACCAACCCGGTGTTTGCCGCCTCGCTCGGCGGCATCCAGCACCGTTTGCAGGCGGCGAACCATGGCGTGCTGATCGCCCAATCCAATTATGATCCCGCACTCGAGGCGCGCGCCGTGCGCTCGCTGCTCGAACAGCGGCCGACCGGTCTGATCCTGACGCTCTGCGACGCCAAGACCAGCGAGGCGCTTTCGGCGGCGCTGCCGCCGACGGTGCTTCTCAACAACCGGCCGGTCGCACGCTTCGCTGCCGCCGTCACCGTCGACAATTACCGGGCCGGTTTCGATCTCACTCGCCACATCCTCGACCACGGTCACCGCCGCATCCTCGTCGTCTCCGGCCACTTCCGTTCATCCGACCGGGCGCGCCTGCGCTATGACGGCTATTTGGCCGCTATGCAGGAAGCCGGCGCCCGGCCGATGGAGGCGGTCGAGATCCCCTTCGTCGACGGCTATGAAAACCTCGACCTCGCGACGGTTCTTGCGCAGCACCGCCCGACCGCAATCATCGCTTCCAACGATCTGCTGGCGCTCGGCGTGATAGCAGCGCTGCGGCGTGAAGGCCTTTCCGTGCCTGACGATGTCTCCGTCGCCGGCTTCGACGGCATCGCGCTTGGCCGGCTGATGACGCCAACACTCACCACCATCTCGATGCCCGACGGCGACATGGGGCTCGCAGCGGCGGCGCTGTTGCTCGATATGGCCGAGAATGCGTCGGGCTGCCGCCATCTCAATCTCGACTGCCGACTCTACGCAGGCGGGACTGTTCGCCACCTCGCGTGAGCAAACACGAAAACACCGCCTCGAAGTTTCCTTCGGGGCGGCGTCGATCGATTTGGTTACAGGATCAGCTGCGCGGCAGCAGGCTTTCGACTTCGGCCGCGGCCTCGTCCAGCGCTTCCTTCGGCGAGGCCTGCTGCTCGACGATGCGCGACAGGTTCTCGACGATCGTCTGCGTCACCTTCACCCCGTTGCTACCGGGGAAGGCATACCAGGGGCGCATCAGCGCCATCTGCTCGAGACCAGCACGGAACAGCGGGTTTTCCTTGTAGAAGTTGGCGAGATACTCAGGCGACTTGGCGGCCAGCTCGTTGTTCGGCACATAGCCGGTGCCGGGAACGACAACCGAGGCGCCATAGGGGCCGGCTGCGAACTTCGCGAACTTCCAGGCGGCTTCCTGCTTTTCGGCGTCGCGCGTCAGGATAACGACGGCGTTGCCGCCGGTCGGCAGCTTGCCCTTTGCCGGGTCGATGAGCGGGATATGGGCAGTGCGCAGGTCGAACTTGTCGCCGACATTCTTGATGGTGTTGCGCAGCGCGCCCGTCGTCTGGAAGGCGAAACCGACCTTGCCGGCAACGAAGGCCTGCTCGCCGGCCTGCTTGGTCAAAACCGGCAGACCGCCTTCCTTGACCATGCGGTCGAGCACTTCGACGGCCTTCTCACCTTCGGGACCGTTGAAGGCAACCTTGCTTTCGTCTTCGCTCAGCATCTCGCCGCCGGCGCCGAAGAGCAGCGCGGAGAACATCCAGTCATCGCCCTGCCAGCGGAAATCGATGCCCTCGTTGCCGTCGCCAAGCGCCTTGATCTTGCCGCCGAGCGCAATGACCTCGTCCCAGGTCTTCGGCGGGTTTCCCGGGTCGCCGCCGGCTTTGCGCACGAGATCGGCGTTGTAATACATGATCGGGTTGGAGGTGGCGAAGGCAAGGCCCACCTGCTTGCCGCCCACCTGGGCGAGCTTCAGGATGTTTTCGGAAAAGCCCTGCTCGGCCATGTTGCCGTCCTTGGCGATGAACGGGCCGAGATCAACGGGGACGTCGCGCTCGTTGACCATGCGCAGGCGGTTGAGGCCGATGAAGGTGAGATCGGGCATCTCGGCCGTTCCGGCCTGACGCATGATCGTCTGGATGCCTTCCTCATAGGTCGCCGACGGATTGGCGAAGGTGATCTTGATATCCGGGTTTTCTTCCATGAACTTCTTCGAGATCGTATCCATCACGTCCTTGAAGAAGCCGGGCATCGGATAATGCACCGTCAGCTGGGTCTCGGCGTCGGCGGGGGCTGCGAGCATCAGCGATGCGGCAGCCGCGGTGAAAAGCTGTCTCAGATGTGTCATGGGTTGCGCTCCAGGTTGGACCGTTCAGCCTTTGAGACCGGTCATGGTAATGCCCTCGACAAAGCGCTTCTGCGCCAGCAGAAACGCGGTCACGAGGGGAAGGGTGATGATGAGGGTCGCGGCCATCAGCGCGCCGTAGTCGTCGCCGGCTTCTGCGGCGCGGAAGTAGAGAAGGCCGAGTGGCGGGGTCGCATAGTCCTGGTTGGTGACGACGATCAGCGGCCAGAAGAGATCGTTCCAGTGGGCGACGACCGAGAAGATTGCAAAGGCGGTGATCGCCGGCCAGCCGTTTGGCACGATGACGCGCGCGACGATGCCGGCTTCAGACATACCGTCGAGGCGTGCCGCATGGATCAGATCGTCGGGCATGGCGCGGAAAAACTGCAGGAAGAGGAAGATCGCGAACACCGAGATCGAGAACGGCGCCACTAGCGCTGCGTAGCTGTTCAGCACCGACAACCTGTCGAAGGCCACGTAAATGGGCAGCGCGGTTGCGTGGATCGGCACCAGGAGGCCGAGCATGACCAGCACCATCATGGTGCGGGCCGCCCGAAACTTCAGCTTCGCCATGGCATAGGCGCAAGGGATGGCGACGACGATCTGGATGACGAAGATCAGCGCGCAGACGACAACGCCGTTGAAGAGCAGGGTCGTCATCGAGACGCGCGACAGCGCCTTGGAAAAGTTCTCGATATAGGACCACTGCTCAGGGATCAGCGACAGCGACGAGGAGAAGATCTCGCTCTGAGCCTTGCCGGCGGTCGAGACCATGAAGATGTAGGGCGCGAGGAAGATGAGCGCGCCAAACGACAGAACGGCGAGGCGAATGAGGCGGGCGACGGAGATGGTGTTGGTCATGCGTAGTGAACCTTCCGGTCGAGCACGCGGTACTGCAGGAACATCAGGACGACGAGGATGGCGAGGAAGACGACGGTCATGGCCGAGGCATAGCCGACGCGCAGATAAACGAAGCCCTCCTGGTAGATGGTGAAGAGCAGCACCTCCGACGCCTTGTTCGGACCGCCCTCGGTCAGCGTCTTCACCGTCTCGAACACCTTCACTGAGTTGATGATGCTGATGGTGGTGACGAACAGCGTCGTCGGCCCGAGCATCGGCCAGGTCACCAGCCGGAAACGATCGAACCAGGTCTTGGCGCCGTCGACTTCGGCTGCGGCATAGAGCTCGCGCGGGATGGCGGTGAGACCGGCGAGGAACAGCACCATGTTGAAGCCGACCGACTGCCAGATGCCGATGATCGACAGGCCATAGAGCACCGTGCCGGAGGCCCCGAGCCAGTTGGGGCCGGCAATGCCGAAAACGGCCAAGAAGGTGTTGATCGGGCCGATGGTCGGGTGAAACAGGAACTGCCAGACCGTCGCCATGGCGACGAGCAGCGAGGCCACCGGCAGGAAATAGACCGTGCGGAAGAACGCCCGGCCCTTGGTTTCCGCCTCGATCAGCATGGCGATTGCCAGCGCCAGCACGATCGAAACCGGTGTGACGATCGCGGTGTAGATGGTGGTGTTCCAGAGCGAGCGCCGGAAGGTGCGGTCGCTGAAGAGTTCGGCATAGTTCTCGAAGCCGACAAAGCGGAAGCTGCCGTAGCCGAGCTCGAAATCGGTGAAACCGAGAACGATCACCGCCGCGGTCGGTAAAAGGATGAAGAGGACGAGCAGCGTGATGGCCGGCAGCGCTAACAGCCAGGCAATGCGGGCCTCGCGGCGATCGGGATCGGTGGTCGCGGCACCGATCGCCGTCTGGGTCCGCAGCCGCTGCGCCGGCTGGACACCGTCTCGCAGAGATGAATGTTGAGGCATTGCCTCCAGCCGATCTCCCCCCTTGTGGGGGAGATGCCCGGCAGGGCAGAGGGCGGTATCCACGAAATCCGCCGCCCCTGCCGCCGTATCCCGATTGGAACCCGCCTTAGCCATGGATCTTCTCCAGCGTCGCGGCGATAGCGACCCGCTCGGCTGGCAGCCGGGTGCCCTCGCCGTCGAACAGCATCGCCCGTTCCGGCATGAACTCGACGTCAACGGGCTGACCGATCGCGAGCACCGCGGCGTCGGCAGGTGCTGACTTGGCAGTGACTAGCTCGCCGATCGCATCGAGGCGGGCGTGAACGATTACCTCAGAGCCGAGGAACTCCATACGCTCGACCCGCGCGCTCAACCGGCCGGCGCTTGCCGCATGGAAGCGCACGAATTCCGGGCGGATTGCGAGCTTCACTGAAGCATCCGGCGCCTGTCCGCGGCTTGCCAGAAGCACCAGATCGCCGAAGCGCACGATGCTCGCCGTATCCGTGCGGGTCTCCAGCACGTTGATCTTCGGCTGGCCGAGGAAGCGTGCGACCTCGATATGGGAGGGGTTGTCGTAGATCTCCTTCGGGGTCGCCAGTTGCAAGAGATTGCCGCCGATCATCACTGCCACTCGATCCGCCATCGACAGGGCTTCCGACTGGTCGTGGGTGACATAGAGCGTCGGCACGCCGGCGCGGCGGTGGAGATCGACGATCTCGCCGCGGGCGTGGACGCGCAGGTTGGCATCGAGATTGGAGAGCGGCTCGTCCATCAGGAAGACGGCCGGGCGGCGCACCATGGCGCGGGCGAGCGCCACGCGCTGGCGCTGGCCGCCGGACATCTGGCCGGGCTTGCGGTCGAGCAGGTGATCAATCTTCAGCGCCAGCGCCATTTCCTTGACCTGGCGCTGGATATCGCTGCGGATCTGCTTCTGCCCCGGCATCAGATTGCCGATCACAGGCAGGCGCTGCGCCGCTGTCAGCCGCCGCATCGCAAGCGGCACGGCGATGTTCTCGCCCGCCGTCAGGTGCGGATAGAGGGCATAGGACTGGAAGACCATCGCGACATTGCGATCGGCCGCCGCCATGCGCGCGACACTGCGGCCGCCGATGACGATCTCGCCGCCGTCGCCATGATCGAGACCGGCGACGATGCGCAACAGCGTGCTCTTGCCGCAGCCGGAAGGACCAACGAGCGCGATGAACTCACCCGCCTCCGCCTGCAGGCTAACCCCCTTAAGGATCGCGTTGCCGCCATAGGACTTGGTGATACCCTCTAGCGAAAGCACGCTCATTGCGCGGCCTCCACACGGACCGTCTTCTTGGCCGCCAGCGGGTAGACCTCTTCGACGATCGGATCGAGCAGGTGGCTGGTCAGTCCCGGCACCGCGATGATCTCGCTTTTGACGTTGACTTCGCTAAACTCGTGTACGACGGCGCCGACCAGCCGCTCGCCCGGCATCGGCCGTTCCAGCGTATCAATGATGAAGGAGGTCGGCGGCGCCCAGACGAGCGACGTCCCGGCGTGCTTGCCCGTCCAGGCCCAGTGCAGGTGGCCGCTTGCATGCAGCGCCACCTCGGCTTCGGCGAAAAGATCAAACAGGCGTTGGCGCTGGCGCGGACGGATGCCCCAGTAGCCGGTGTCGCCTTCGCCCGGATCGTCGACGAAGAGCGGCTTGTGGGCAAAGACGGCCACCCGGCGGCCGTCGCGGCTGAGCAACTGTTCCTCCAGCCAGGTAAACTGCCTGTCTTCTTCTTCGTCCTCGAAGCCGATCAGCAGGCTGTTGAGGCCGAGCAGCCGCCAGTCGCCATGGTCGCGGCCCCAGTAGTCCGGACCGGCGAGCCGGCGCCAGCGGGCAAGCCGAACTGGATCCACCGGCTGGTGCGAACCCGGCAGATGGCCGACATCGTGATTGCCGGGAACGATCAGCACCGGCATCGAGAGCTGGCCGATCAGATCGAGCGAGAAGGTGATGTCGTCCTCGTGGTCGGCGCCATCGATGGTGACGTCGCCGGTGTGGATGACGAGATCGGGTGCCACCGCCTCGATCCAGGCGCGAACCGGTTCCCAATTGCCGTTGAAGTGGCTTTTGGCGGGGCTGAGATGGGTGTCGCTGATCTGGACGATTTTCATGGAAACGGGCCTCCGACGATGGCTTGCGGTATCCGCGTCGAAGGGCTGATACTTCCCTTCTCTGCGGTTGGCCGCAGTCTTTAGGGAGCCGCCATGTCAGTTTGGTAACAGCCGTTCTCAGCTGATTTTCAGTTTCTCCATGAAAGCGTCATCTTCGGGAATGCCAATAGGTCGCGAAATTCGCCCTTGCCCACCCCGGTGGAGCCGCCGCGATCGTTGTGCTCAAAATTTTACGTTATCGTATACAATAATTTGCGCATATTGACGACAAAAAGCCCAAATCATGGGCAGTCGCCCTACGCCGTGAACGACACAATCCGGCACAAAAAACGGCCATTCTCGCTATAAAACATAGCCTTAGGCACGACGATCGAATTTGGCACGATTGATGCTTCTTCTTGTTGCAAGGAGAAAGCCTCATGTCGAAAGCCGCAGAGATCGATATCGTTTCCGTTTCCAAGATGTATGGCGCGACCACGGCCGTGCATTCCATCAGCCTGAAGATCCCTGCCGGCAGCTACTGTTGCTTCCTTGGCCCGTCCGGCTGCGGCAAAACTTCGACGCTGCGTATGATCGCCGGCCATGAGAGCATTTCCTCAGGCGATCTCAGGCTCGGCAATATCGTCGTCACGGATTTTCCGCCGGCCAGGCGCAGCACGGCGATGATGTTTCAGTCCTATGCGCTCTTCCCTCATCTCGACCTCATCGACAACGTCGCCTTCAGCCTGAAGATGAAGGGCGTCACCCGTGACATCAGACGCGCCAAGGCGCTCGACATACTGAAGCTGATGCAGATGGAGGCCTACGGCACCAGGCGCCCGGCCCAGCTTTCCGGAGGCCAGCAGCAGCGCGTGGCGCTTGCCCGCGCGCTGATCACCGAGCCGGAGGCGCTGTTGCTCGACGAGCCACTCTCGGCGCTCGACCCGTTCCTGAAGATCCGCATGCGCGCCGAACTGAAGAAGCTGCAGAAGACACTCGGCATCACCTTCGTACACGTCACCCACAGCCAGGAAGAGGCAATGGCGCTCGCCGATCTGATCGTCGTCATGAACAACGGCCGGATTGAGCAGGCGGCAGCACCCCGCACGGTGTTCGAGCGGCCGGCCACCGCCTTCGTCGCCCGCTTCATGGGCGACCACAACGTTCTCTCCGGAAAAGTCCGGGCGATCAGCGACAACGTCGTCGAAATGGAGACGGCCGGGGGCCAGGTCTTTACGGTGCGCGATATCGCCCAGCAGGTGGGTCGGCCGATAGACATCGGCATCCGCACCGATCGCGTGCGGCTCGCCCCGCCCAGTGAGAAGGGCCTCGGCTTCCAGGCGGTGGTCTCCAACATCGAATATCGCGGCGCCTCGGTGAAGCTCACCGCCACCGGCGCCGGCAGCGACGACTTCACGGTGATCGTCAGCGACGCCGACCATTTCAGGAAGCCGGTCGCGGTCGGCGACGCGGTGTCGCTGAGTTGGACCCTGGAGGACGTCGTCCCCCTCGGCCAACTTTCCGCATGAGCTAATCAACCATCACAAGAAGGGGAACTGCACATGACGACTGAAACCAAGACCGAGAAACCTGCGAGCGGCCTAACACGGCGTTCGCTGCTCAAGACCGGCGTTGCTGCCGTCGGCGCGATCGCCGGATCCGGTGTGATCACCGGCTTCCCAACGATCTGGGCGCAAAATCCAATCACGCTGCGGCAGTTCGGCACCGGCGTTTCAAACATCAACGCGATCGCCGAGAAGTGTAAGCAAGACCTCGGCATCACGCTGGAGATGACGGCGACCGATTCCGACGCCGCCGCGCAGCGGGCGGTAACGCAGCCCGATTCCTACGACATCGCCGACATCGAATACTGGATCGCCAAGAAGGTCTTCCCAGCCGGCGTGATACAGCCGATGGACGTCAAGAAGATCAAGTACTTCGACAAGATTGTGCCGCTGTTCATAGACGGCAAGCTGAAGCCCGAAAGCGTCGTCGCGCAAGGCACCGCGCCGCACACCGTTGGATTTGTTGACGCCCAGGATTCCAAGACCTTCGCCAAGTCGCCGACCGACTGGATGACCCTGATCCCGACGATCTACAACGCCGACACGCTCGGCATTCGCCCCGATCTCGTCGGCCGCGAAATCTCGACCTGGGCCGACATCATGGACCCGGCCTTCAAGGGAAAGACCGCGATCCTCAACATCCCCTCGATCGGCATAATGGATGCGGCAATGATCATGGAGGCGATGGGTAACATCAAATATGCCGATAAAGGCAACATGACCATGGACGAGATCGACAAGACGATCGAGTTCCTGATCAAGGCCAAGCAGGACGGCCAGTTCCGTGCCTTCTGGAAATCCTTCGACGAGAGCGTCAACCTGATGGCCTCTGGCGAAGTCGTCATCCAGTCCATGTGGTCGCCGGCCGTCGCCGCCGTGCGCTCCAAGGGCATTGCCTGCAAGTACCAGCCGCTGAAGGAAGGCTATCGCGCCTGGGGCGGCGGACTCGGCCTTGCCGCCCATCTTCAGGGCGCGCAGCTCGATGCGGCCTACGAATACATCAATTGGTATCTGTCGGGCTGGGTCGGCGCCTATCTCAACCGCCAAGGCTACTATTCCGCCGCGATGGAAACCGCCAAGGGTTTCATGTCCGAGGACGAGTGGGGCTATTGGGTGGAGGGCAAGCCCGCCAAGGGCGACATCCTCTCGCCGGAGGGCAAGGTGATGGAAAAGGCCGGCGCCGTCCGCGACGGCGGATCGTTCGAACAGCGCATGGGTAAAGTTGCCTGCTGGAACTCGGTCATGGACGAGGACCGTTACATGATCAAGCGCTGGAACGAATTCATCGCGGCGTAGTCGCAGGCACGGGTACGACTGCGCCCGCAGCGGTCTTGCCCCTCACCCTAACCCTCTCCCCGCTCGCGCGGAGAGGGGACGTGCCACACCTGCGGTCCAGATGTTTGTGAGGCGGTGCGGCATATCCCTTCTCCCGCCTGCGGGGAGAAGGTGCCGGCAGGCGGACTAGGGGCAATCCCTCACCGCGCGGATAAGGGGCACCCCCTCGTCCAAAAATCGAAGAGAGGACCAACAATGGCGACAATAGCCACTTCGCAGTCAGGGGAGATCGGAACAGAGACGGCGCCCCGTCGCCCCGCCATTCCCCGCGCGCTTGCCTCCTACATCCAGGCGCTGCCGCTGACGCTGATCCTCGGCTTCTTCTTCGTGTTGCCCATCCTGACGATCGTCGTCGTCAGCTTCTGGGATTATGATTTTGCCGGTCTCTACCCGGACTTCCTGACGATGAACTACGCCGACACGCTTGGCTCCTGGGTGACGTGGAAGACCTATCTCAACACGCTGAAATTCACCGTTCTCGTCTGGGCACTGACCCTCGCGATCGGCTTCTGGGTAGCGTATTTCCTCGCATTCCATGTTCGTACCACCACCATGCAGATGGTGCTCTTCCTCGTCTGCACCGTGCCGTTCCTGACGTCGAACATCATCCGCATGATTTCCTGGATCCCGGTGCTCGGCCGCAACGGTCTTGTGAACTCTGCCCTGATCGAGCTCGGCCTCATCCCACAGCCGATCGAGTGGCTGCTCTATTCCGATTTTGCCGTGGTGCTCGCCATGGTCCATCTCAACACGCTGTTCATGGTGACGCCGATCTTCAACACGCTGATGCGCATCGACCGATCGTTGATCGAAGCGGCCCGAGACTGCGGCGCCTCCGGCTTCCAGATCCTCTGGAACGTCATTCTGCCGCTCGCCAAGCCCGGCATCGCCATCGGCTCGATCTTTGTCGTCACCCTCGTCATGGCGGATTTCTCGACCGTGCAGGTCATGTCCGGCGGCCAGAGCGCCTCGGTGGCGCTGATGATGAAGAACCAGATGTCGCTCTTGCAGTATCCGGCCGCCGCCGCCAACGCGGTGGTTCTTCTGATCGTCGTTCTCCTGATGGTCGCCGCCATCCTACGCGTCGTAGACATTCGCAAGGAGCTTTGACATGCCTCACGAGAAACGCGGCAAGGAATTCTACCTGCTTGCAGCCTTCTTCACCCTGTTCGTGCTGTTCCTCTACGGCCCGCTCTCGGCGGTGCTGATCCTCGCCTTCCAGGGGCCGGACGGCGGTCTCACTTTTCCGCTGAACGGCGTCTCCGTGCACTGGTTCTACAATCTGTTCGAAAGGCAGGCGGTCGGTGATTTCGGCGCTTCGTTCCGCCGGTCCTTCACGCTGGGGCTGATGGTCATGGTGGTCAATGTCGTCGTCGCCCTGCTTGCGGGCCTCGCCTTCCGCCGGCGCTTCCGCGGCGCGACCGCGCTGTTCTATCTGACTGTCGCCAGTCTCGTGGTGCCGTCGATCATCATCTCGCTCGGCATCGGCGTCGTCTTCCAGCAGTTCGGCCTGAAACCCGGCTGGTATTCCTCCGGCTTCGGCGCGCATCTGACCTGGACGCTGCCCTTCGGCGTGCTCATCATGTTTGCGGTCTTCAACCGGTTTTCGCCGGCCTATGAAGAGGCCGCTCGCGATCTCGGCGCGACGGCGTGGCAGACCTTTCGCCATGTGCTTTTGCCGATGATCGCCCCGAGCCTGATCGGCGTCGGTCTCTTCGGCTTCACGCTCTCCTATGACGAGTTCGCCCGCACGCTGATGACATCAGGCAGCTACAACACCCTGCCGCTCGAGATCTACGGCATGACGACGAACGTGACGACGCCGGTACTTTATGCGCTCGGCACGGTCACAACCCTCTTCTCCTTCACCATCATCCTAGTCGCGCTGGCTGTCATACTGATGCTGCGGCGCCGCCAGGCAAAGCTGAGCTAGGACCAATGCGCATTCTGATCGTCAATCCCAACACCACCGCCTCGATGACCTCAAAGGCAGCGACTGCTGCGCGGGCGGTCGCCGAACCCCACACGGAAATCCTCGCCCGCACATCGAAATCCGGTCCGGTCTCGATCGAAGGGCATTATGACGGTGCGATTGCGCTTCCGGGCCTGCTCGCGGAGATCCGTGACGGCGAAGCCGCGGGCGCGGACGCCGCCGTCATCGCCTGCTTCGACGATACGGGGCTTGAGGCGGCGCGCGCGCTAGCCCGCATGCCGGTGGTGGGCTTATGCGAATCCGCTGTCGCAACCGCAGCCATGGTGGCGCAGCGCTTCACCGTCGTGACGACGCTGGAACGTTCGCGGGTGCTGATCGAAAACCTGACCCGGCACTACGGCATGGCGGGCCGGGCGAAGGTGCGCGCCGCCGATATTCCCGTGCTTGAACTGGAGGACAAGTCCTCGAACGCCCTTGCCAAGCTGCGGAGCGAGATCGAACTGGCGCTTCATCAGGACGGCGCCGAGGCAATCGTGCTCGGTTGCGCCGGCATGGCGGATCTCGCCCGCATGCTCCAGGCCGACTACGGCGTGCCGGTCATCGACGGCGTGTCGGCCGCGGTCAAGCAGGCGGAAGCACTGGTGTCGCAGGGGCTTTCGACGAGCAAGCGCGGCTCCTACGCAGCCCCGCTCAGCAAATCCTATTCCGGCTTGGTGAGCGCGCTTGCGCTGCCCCCTGGATGAAGCGACCTTGACACCTCCATCACGGTGGCAAGCATCGCATTCGACGCATCGGCTTCGGCAACGACCCAGTCGCGAAAAGCCTGGATCTTCTTCTGCCGCCTGGTGCTTTGCGGATAGACGAGCCAATAGGCGCGGCCGTCGCGCACCACGTGCTCGAACGGCCGGATGAGCCTGCCGCTCTTCAGTTCATCCATCAGGAAGGTTGAGACGGCAATCGCAATGCCGTGATCCGCCAGGATTGTGGCGACATCCATCGCCTGGACGTCGAAGATCAATTCGGTGCCGTTGCTTGCCGGCGGTTCGACGCCGGTTTCGATCATCCATCGCCGCCACCAGCTGGCGTTGCCGAAACGCCGGACCCTCAGAACGTCGGCGGGCTCCTTGAGCTGGTGCTTCTCCAGGAAGGAGGGCGTGCAGACAGGCACGTAATCGAGCGGAAACAAAGGAAAGACATCGTTGCCCGGCCAGTCGCCGGCGCCGCTGCGCACCGCGAGATCGACGGCGTCGCGCTTGAAGTCGACCAGCTCGGTCGACATGTGCACCCTGATGCTGATATTGGGATGCGCGGTCTGAAACGAGGCGAGGCGCTGGCCGAGCCAGCTCGAAACGACGGTCGGGAGCACGGAGATGTGCAGGTGATGCTCGGTCTTGTCGGCGATCTCCGAGAAGGCTGCCCCTAAGAGATCGATCGCTTCGGTCACCTTCGGCGCCAACTGCCGCCCGGCGCCAGTCAATCGCATCTCGCGCGGAAGCCGGACGAACAGCGGCGCGCCGATGCGATCTTCCAACAGCCGGATCTGATAGCTGACGGCCGCCTGCGTCATGCTGAGCTCTTCGGCGGCGCGGGTGAAACTCAGGTGCCTGGCGGCGGCCTCAAAAGCGCGCACCGCACTCATGGGAGGAATCTTGCTCATGGAACTGAGATAAGCATTCTTTATGCCAGCATGCGAGAAATCGCTTTGCGCGAAACGGCAAAAACCCTCACTTTTTTCGCGAACACACGACCTTTTAGAGAAGTGAGGATAGCAATGCTTAGCGCAATGCGATCAACGATTTACTATGTTCTGAACTGGGCCGATAAGACCCTCAGCCCCTCCGTTGCCATCGATACCTTCAACGAGTTCCAGCTCCGGGATATCGGCTTGACGCGGGACCAGGAGCACATTCGCCCGCGCATCGGCGATACAGCCGATCCGTGGCACTGGCCCAAGGAAGAGGCCTCATCCGTGCCGCAAACCTCGGCAGGCTGCAAGGGCGCGAGCAAGCCACGGGCCATGGCAGTCTCGCCGCGTGCGCAACCGGGCAAAAACAAGGACGTCAGCATCCTGCTCTGCGATTGAGCGAGTGCCGAGACGCGACGGGCCTGGATCGCCTAGTGCAGCATCCGGCCCGCGTGATGGCTCCATCGAAATTTCTCCCCAAAACCCTGCGAGCGCTGCGGCGCTTGTTGCCGTTTCGGCGGCGAGACGAAGCCCCCGACGGAGAGCCGGTTCAAAGCGCCGTTTACTCTCCGTTATCCACACTGCAAAAGAAAAGACCCTCCGCACGGGCCGTCCGGCACCTCACACCTATTGACGTAGATTTGCGATGAACTACTATATCTAGTGTTCGAGGTTCTTCCGATTCGCAAGGATTGGGAGCTAAGACGGGAATACGGTGCGCCGGCGGGTTTCCGCTGAGGCTATGCCGTAGCTGCCCCCGCAACTGTAGACGGCGAGCGACTGTCCGGATTTGGACCACTGAGGCATGAGGCCTCGGGAAGGTCGGGATGGAAGCTTTGACCCGTAAGCCAGGAGACCTGCCTCGATCACCAAACGTCCACGGGCGGGGTGTCCGGAGGGGTTGAGTGCGTGGCAGGATGAGCCTGCCCGATCGTCTCGACGTCTCCCCGGCAGCCCGTCGAAATCTTCGGGGTGAAGTCATGCCAGTTTCTTCCAGTTCAGATCCACCTTCTGCGGACGGGTGCGCGTTGTTGCGCGCCTGATTGAAAGGCCGCGCCTTGAAAACCCGCATCCGCGGAATTCCTGAGCGCCCCACCAAAACGAGCCGGCCCGGTTGCGTAACCGACCTTGGGCCAGCTTGACGACGTCAACTCCGGTCGAGTCGACCGGGGAGCGATGTTTCGTGTCCAATCGCCAACACCACGGTTCGCGTTCGCGCGATCCGACGACTTTTTGCGCCCATTTGCCAGACCCTACGAGGAACCCATGTCGATCACCGTCTACAGCAAACCAGCCTGCGTCCAATGCACCGCCACAACCCGTGCGCTCGACCGCCAAGGCATCGATTATCGCATCGTCGATATCTCCGAGGATTCCGATGCATTCGCGCTGGTGCAGGGTCTTGGCTATCGGCAGGTCCCGGTCGTCGTCGCCGGCGAGCGGCATTGGGCGGGTTTCCGCCCGGACATGATCAGCGCGCTTTCCTGAAGGACGCGGGCGATGGGCCTGATCGTCTATTTTTCCAGTCGCTCGGAAAACACCCATCGCTTCGTCGAAAAGCTCGGCCATCGCGCCGCACGCATACCGCTCAGGGAAGGTAAAGACACACTTACGGTCGCAGAGCCCTATGTGCTGATCGTGCCGACCTATTGCGGCGACGATGGCCGCGGGGCGGTGCCGAAGCAGGTCATCCACTTCTTGAACGACGCGGGCAACCGCTCTCACATCCGCGGCGTGATCGCAGCGGGCAACAGCAATTTCGGCGCGACCTACGGGATCGCCGGCGACGTGATTTCGGCCAAGTGCCGGGTACCCTATCTCTACCGGTTCGAGCTGCTCGGGACCGACGAGGACGTCGCCAATGTCAAAAACGGGATGGAACGATTTTGGACGTCACGACACTCGAACGCCCCTTGAAGGCGACGGAAGCAGCGCTCGACTATCATGCGCTGAACGCAATGCTGAACCTCTATGACGAAGAGGGACGGATCCAGCTCGACAAGGATCGGCAGGCGGCGAAACAGTACTTCCTCCAGCACGTCAACCAGAACACGGTGTTCTTCCATAACCTCCGGGAAAAACTCGATTATCTGGTGACCGAGGGCTATTACGAGCAGGAAGTGCTGGACCAGTATTCCTTCAACTTCGTGCGCGATCTCTACGATCATGCCTATTCAAAGAAGTTCCGCTTTCCGACCTTCCTCGGGGCGTTCAAATACTACACGTCCTATACGCTGAAGACCTTCGACGGAAAGCGCTACCTGGAGCGCTACGAAGACCGTGTCTGCATGGTGGCGATGGCCTTGGCGCGCGGCAACGAAGGGCTTGCCCGCGATCTCGTCGACGAGATCATCTCCGGCCGCTTCCAGCCGGCAACGCCGACTTTCCTCAACGCCGGCAAGAAGAGCCGCGGCGAGCTCGTCTCCTGCTTTTTGCTCCGGATCGAGGACAACATGGAGAGTATCGGCCGCGCCATCAATTCGGCGCTGCAGCTTTCCAAGCGCGGTGGCGGCGTGGCGCTGTCGCTCACCAACATCCGCGAGATGGGCGCGCCGATCAAGCAGATCGAGAACCAGTCATCCGGCGTCATCCCGGTCATGAAGCTGCTCGAAGACAGTTTCTCTTACGCCAACCAACTGGGCGCGCGCCAGGGAGCCGGTGCTGTCTACCTGCACGCCCACCACCCCGACATCATGCGCTTCCTCGATACCAAGCGCGAAAACGCCGACGAGAAGATCCGCATCAAGACGCTGTCGCTCGGCGTCGTCATCCCCGACATCACCTTCGAGCTCGCCCGCAACAACGAGGACATGTATCTGTTCTCACCCTATGACGTGGAGCAGGTCTATGGCGTGCCCCTCACCGAGATTTCGGTGACCGAGAAGTACCGCGAGATGGTCGAGGATGCCCGCATCCGCAAGCGCAAGATCAAGGCGCGCGACTTCTTCCAGATCATCGCCGAGATCCAGTTCGAGAGCGGTTATCCCTACATCATGTTCGAGGACACGGTGAACCGGGCAAACCCGATCGCCGGGCGCATCACCATGAGCAATCTCTGCTCGGAAATCCTGCAGGTGAGCGAAGCGAGCGAGTTCAACGACGACCTCTCCTACAAGCACATGGGCAAGGACATCTCCTGCAATCTCGGTTCGCTGAACATTGCCGCTGCCATGGACAGCCCGGATTTTGGCCAGACGATCGAAACCTCGATCCGCGCCCTCACCGCCGTCTCCGAAATGAGCCACATCTCGTCCGTGCCCTCGATCGAAAAGGGCAACGACGACAGCCACGCGATCGGCCTCGGGCAGATGAACCTGCACGGCTATCTCGCCCGCGAGCGCATTTATTATGGCTCCGAGGAAGGCATCGATTTCACCAACATCTATTTCTACACGGTGACCTATCACGCCATCCGCGCGTCGAACCGGCTGGCGGTCGAGAAGGGCAAGAGCTTCGCCGGCTTCGAAAACTCGAAATACGCGTCGGGTGACTATTTCGACAAATACACCGAGACCGAATGGCTGCCGGCGACCGAAAAGGTGAAGGGCCTGTTCGAGGAAGCCGGCATCTCCATCCCGACGCAGGAAGACTGGCTGGAGTTGAAACGGGCGGTGATAGCTGGCGGCCTCTACAACCAGAACCTCCAGGCCGTGCCGCCGACGGGCTCGATCTCCTACATCAACCACTCCACTTCCTCGATCCACCCGATCGTCTCGAAGATCGAGATCCGCAAGGAAGGCAAGATCGGCCGCGTCTACTATCCGGCCGCCTTCATGACCAACGACAATCTCGAATATTACCAGGACGCCTACGAGATCGGGCCGGAGAAGATCATCGACACCTATGCGGCCGCCACCCAGCACGTCGACCAGGGCCTGTCGCTGACCCTGTTCTTCCGCGACACGGCAACGACCCGCGACATCAACCGTGCTCAGATCCATGCCTGGAAGAAGGGCATCAAGACCATCTACTACATCCGCCTTCGGCAGATGGCGCTCGAGGGTACGCAGGTCCAGGGCTGCGTTTCCTGCGCGCTGTAACCTCGCATTCCAGTAACGGCCCCTCACCGCGCGATGAGGCATACACGATCACAAAGGTTCAACGACATGAACATGCACACCAAACCCGCAAGCCGCATCCGCGCCATCAACTGGAACCGCATCGAAGACGACAAGGACCTGGAGGTCTGGAACCGTCTGACCGGCAATTTCTGGCTGCCGGAGAAGGTGCCGCTTTCCAACGACATTCCCTCCTGGGCAACGCTGAAGCCGGAGGAGCAGACACTCACCATCCGCGTCTTCACCGGCCTCACCTTGCTCGACACGATCCAGAACGGCGTCGGCGCCGTCCGACTGATGGAAGATGCGACCACCCCACATGAGGAGGCGGTGCTTTCCAACATCTCCTTCATGGAGGCGGTGCATGCCCGCTCCTATTCCTCGATCTTCTCGACGCTCTGCCTGACACCCGATGTCGATGACGCCTATCGCTGGTCGGAAGAGAACGAGTTCCTGCAGAAGAAGTCCGCGCTGATCATGGCGGAGTATGCCTCCGGCGATCCCCTGAAGAAGAAGGTCGCGAGCGTCTTTCTCGAAAGCTTCCTGTTCTATTCCGGCTTCTATCTGCCGATGTACTGGTCGAGCCGCGCCAAGCTCACCAACACCGCCGACATGATCCGGCTGATCATTCGCGACGAGGCGGTGCACGGCTATTACATCGGCTACAAGTTCCAGCGCGCGCTGGAGCGCTTGAGCGAGGAACGCCGCCAGGAGATCAAGGTTTTCGCCTTCGACTTGCTGCTCGAACTCTACGACAACGAAGCGAAATACACCGAGGCGCTCTATGACGGCGTCGGCCTGACCGAAGACGTGAAGAAGTTCCTGCACTACAACGCCAACAAGGCGCTGATGAACCTCGGCTACGAGGCGCTGTTTCCGGCGGAAGCCTGCAAGGTCAACCCGGCCATTCTCTCGGCGCTTTCGCCGAATGCCGACGAGAACCACGACTTCTTCTCCGGTTCCGGTTCGTCCTACGTTATCGGCAAGGCTGTGGCGACCGAGGACGAGGACTGGAATTTTTAAGGACGGTCCATTCGGTCATACCTGACAACAAAAGGCCGGCGAGGACATCCTCGCCGGCCTTTTGGTTCAGCAATAGCAGCGCCTACTCTGCCGCGACCACCCGGCTGCGGCCGATCGTTGCTTGCGTCAGCAGGAAGGCGGCAAGGGCGCAAGCGGCGATCGCGCCGGCCATCGGCAGGGCCGTTCCGTCGAAGAAGATAGTCGCAACCACCATGGCGACGGCGGCGGTGACGAAGTGCAGCGTACCCATCAGTGCCGAGGCCGTGCCGGCGATCTCGCCGTGGTCTTCAAGCGCCAGCACCGCCGAGGTCGGGATAACCAGGCCGAGCACGCCATAGCCGACGAAGAGGAACGCGGCCATGACAGGCAACTGGTTGAAACCGAGGCTCATGACGATGAACATCGTGACCGTGGTCAGCGCGAACGCGCCGACGGCAAGATGCATGACCCGCACCAGACCGAAGCGCTCGCCGAGCCAGCCGGTCGCCTGCGACACAGCGAAGAACGACACGGCATTGATCGAAAAGGCGATGCTGTACTCAGTCGGCGTCAGCCCATAATGGTCGATCAGCACGAAGGGCGAATTGGCGAGATAGACCAGGAACCCGGAAATGCCGAGGCCGCCGATGAAGGTGAGCGTCAGGAAATTGCGGTCGGAGAGAAGCAGGCGATAGGCGGCAAGCGCACTTGCGATACTGCTGTCGGCACGATCCTTCTTCGGCCGGGTTTCCTGCAATTGCGTCGAGAGCAGGATCAGGCCGATGAAGGCGGCGATGGTCACCGCATAGAACACGCCGCGCCAACCGTAGAAGCCGATGACGGCGCTGCCGGCAAGCGGCGCCAGGATCGGCGAAACGCTGAAGACCAGCATCAGCATCGACATCAGCCGCGCGGCCTGGACGCCCGTGTGCATGTCGCGCACCACGGCGCGCGGAATGACCATGCCGGCGGCACCGCCGATCCCTTGCAGGAAGCGGAAAGCGATCAGGGTTTCGATGTCGGTCGAAAGCGCGCAGCCGATGCTGGCGACGGTGAAGAGGCCGATGCCGAGATAGAGCGGCGCCTTGCGGCCCCAGATATCGGAGAGGGGCCCATAGACAAGCTGCGAGATGGCAAAGGAGATGAAGAACGCCAGCAGGCTGAACTGCACCACGCCGTTTTCGGCCGTCAGGTCCTTGCCGATTGACGGCAAGGCCGGCAGGTACATGTCGATTGCAAAGGGGCCGATCGCCGAGATCAGGCCGAGCACGATCGCCGTGCGGAGGAAGGACGTTGTCATGGCAATGAACTTTCAGAAATCGCGGCGCCGAAATCGCTGCCGCCCGGATTGAAACTCAAAGACATCGTCGTGCCAGGATCGAACGTTGGGGATACGCATCCTGCGCTGACTATTCCGTCCATTAATTTGGACATACGTGTAAAATTAGACAGCATTGTCTAAATCGTCAATGGCGCCTATCTTCGGTCCATGAAGAAATTTGATTTGGCCTCGGCTGACGCTCGCCCCCAGAAAGGGCAATTCGCGAAACGCCTTTCGATCCTGGAGGCCGCGGCCGATGTTTTCTGTCGGGAAGGCTTTTCCGGCGCCAGCATCGACGAGATCGCCGTCGCGGCGGGTGTCTCGCGTCAGACCATCTACAATCACTACCGCGAGAAAGAGACGCTATTCATGGCGGTGATCCAGGACATCATGGATCGCGTGAACGGCGTGCTTTTCTCCATCCTCGCGACCTTTCCCGAAAACGCCGACAACCTCGAGGAAGACCTGGCCGAATTTGCCGTGCGCCTCAACAAGAACTGCAATTGCAACCAGGACGCCAAGTTCATCCAGAAGCTGATCTCGACCGAGGGCAACCGCTATCCGCATCTCTTCCAGTTCTGGCGGGAGCAAGGACCCGGCAAGACCGATCGGGCGCTGGCGGCGCTGTTTGCGCGCCTTGCCCACATCGCACCGCTCGACATCGACGATTTCGACCTCGCGGCGCGCCAGTTCATCGCACTGATCAAGGCCGACCTGCAGATGGGTGGGCTGTTCGGTGAAACGCCGAGCGAAGCAGAGCTGGAGATCAGCGCCCGCAGGGCGGTGAAGACGTTCCTGCGCGCCTATGGCCGGCCGTCAACGGTTTCGGCAGCCTAACGCCAACCGGCGCTAAAAACCAATCCCGGCCTATTTGGTGATGCGAAAGTCACCGACGTGCTCAGGCGGCTCGACAAATTCGGCAACCACCTTTGAAACCCATGCCGCCGGCGGCCCGTCATGCAGGCGCTCGAGCATGAGGGTGACCGCGTCCTCCGGGCCGCTGATCAAGGCGGCTACCGACCCGTCCGCCTCGTTTCGAACCCATCCCACCAGACCGAGCTTGCGCGCCTCGTCACGCGTCCAGACCCTGAAGCTGACGCCTTGCACCCGCCCAAGAATGCGGACCAACGCCGTCTTGCCGGTCTCAGCCATGGCTCGTCTCCTTTGCCGTTTGTCATGAAATCTGGCGCAAGGCTGCGGAAAGACAAGCCACCCGCAAAAGGACTGAAAGGACGACCGCTGCAACCTAAAAATTTCCACACTGCGCTCCCAATATTTTGTTCGTGTATTTTTAAAAGTTGACGCGCGAAAAGTTTTATGATTTTTACGGCCTCACCAAGACGGCGGTGGGAGGGCCTCGCCAGCTTGGCTGAGACACAAGAAGGCCCGCGCCGTTTCCAGGGAGGAAACCATGAACATGTCCCGCATTCTGAAATCTCTCGTCGCCGGCACGGCGCTGTCGCTCCTTGCCTCCTCGGCTTTTGCCGACGGCATCGGCGCGTCGCTTCTGACCCAGCAGCACCCGTTCTACATCGAGCTCGCCGACGCGATGAAAGCCGAGGCTGAAGCCAAGAACGTCAAGCTCGAGGTCTCGATCGCCAACCAGGATCTGAACAAGCAGCTCGCCGATGTCGAAGACTTCATCGTCAAGGGCGTCGACGTCATCGTCATCTCGCCGGTCGACAGCCAGGGCGTGCGCGCTGCGATCGAAAAAGCCGAGAAGGCCGGCATCAAGGTGATCACCGTCGACGTTCCGGCAAATGGCGCGACCGTCACCTCGCATATCGGCACCGACAACTTCACCGGCGGCGTCAAGGCCGGCGAGCTGATGGCCAAGGTTCTCGACAACAAGGGCAAGGTCGCCGTCATCGACTATCCGACGGTCCAGTCGGTGGTAAACCGTGTCAACGGCTTCAAGGAAGCGATCGCCAAGCATCCGGACATGGAAATCGTCGCGATCCAGACCGGCATCACCCGCGCCGAAGCATTGGCCGCCGCCCAGAACATGCTGCAGGCCAATCCTGATATCACCGGCATCTTCGGCTTCGGCGACGATGCCGCCCTTGCCGCTGCCGTTGCGGTCAAGGCTGCGGGTCTCGAATCCCAGGTCAAGGTCATCGGCTTCGACGGCATGAAGGAAGCGCGCGACGCCGTCGACACGAACCCTGTCATGGTCGGCGTCATCCAACAGTTCCCGGACCAGATGGGCAAGCAGGCGGTCGACACCGCCGTCAAG
The DNA here is from genome assembly GCF_000697965.2 of Ensifer adhaerens. Classification (NCBI taxonomy): domain Bacteria; kingdom Pseudomonadati; phylum Pseudomonadota; class Alphaproteobacteria; order Hyphomicrobiales; family Rhizobiaceae; genus Ensifer; species Ensifer adhaerens. Next base: position 1,503,804 of record NZ_CP015881.1, read on the forward strand.
GTTGCCGCCGGCGAGACCGTGCCGGCCGAACAGCCGATCGTCCCCGGCGTCTACACCGCGAAGTAAGTCCTCCCAGGACAGCCGCCGCCTCACCTCAGGGGCGGCGGCAACCCATCAGGGTCCGTTTCCGTCCTCTGGCCGGAGGCGCTGCTCTCGGCTGACCTGAAGGAGGCCGCCATGTTTGGTTCGACCAGCGATACCATTCTCGAAATCGACAACGTCACCAAATCCTTCGGCCAGGTCGCGGCGCTGAAGGGCATGCGCCTCAAGGTTCGCCGCGGCCGGGTGCACACGCTGCTCGGCGAAAACGGCGCCGGCAAATCGACGCTGATGAAGATCCTCGCAGGGGTTCACGAGGCGACCTCGGGGGAAATCGCCCTCGATGGGCGCCCCTACCAGCCGCGCAATCCGCAGGATGCCGCCGCACTCGGTCTTGCCATCGTCTTCCAGGAACTCAGCCTCTGCAGCAATCTGACGGTGGCCGAAAACATTCTCGCCACCCGCGAGCCACGCCGCTTCGGCTTCATCAACGACAAGGAACTGGTCGTCAGGGCCCGCGCGATCGTCGCCGATCTCGGCCTGCCGATCGATGTCAGCGAGAAGGTCGGCAATCTCTCGATCGCCCAGCGCCAGCTGGTCGAGATCGCCAAGGGCTTAAGCCACGAGGCCAAAGTCGTCATTCTCGACGAGCCGACGTCGTCGCTCAGCGACAGCGAAGCCGAGATCCTCTTCGACATCATCGCGCGGCTGAAGAGCCGTGGCGTCGCGGTCATCTACATCTCGCACCGCATGGAAGAGATCATGCGGCTCAGCGACGACATCACGGTCATCCGCGACGGTGAATATGTCTCCACCCATGATCGCGACGACGTCACCATCGAGACGCTGATCGCGCTGATGGTCGGCCGCCGCATGGACGAAATTTATCCGCCAGCGGCACACGAGCAGAAGCCGGATGCCACGCCGGTTCTCTCCGTCGACGACCTCACCCGCGACGGCGAGTTCGAGAACATCTCCTTCGACATCCGGCCCGGTGAAATCCTCGGCTTCTTCGGCCTCGTCGGCTCCGGCCGCTCCGAGGTGATGAACGCGCTCTTCGGCATGAGGGCCGCGACCGGAACTGTGCGCTTCGAGGGGCAACCGGTCCGCTTCCGCTCGCCGGCAGAGGCAATCGCCCGCGGCATCGGCTTCGTCACCGAAAACCGCAAGGAAGAGGGCCTGGTCCTCAGCCACAGCGTCGGCTGGAACATCTCGATGGCGGCGCTCTCCGATTTCACCGGCCCGCTCGGCTTCACCCGCAGCCGCGCCGAACGCACGGCGGCAGCCCAGGAAGTCGGCCGGCTGGCGATCAAGACCCATTCGCTCGACACGCCCTCGGGTTCGCTCAGCGGCGGCAACCAGCAGAAGATCGTGCTCGCCAAGTGGCTGCTGACCCGGCCCAAGGTGCTGATCCTCGACGAGCCCACTCGCGGCGTCGATGTCGGCGCCAAGTTCGAAATCTACAAGATCATCCGCCAGCTGGCGGCCGAGGGGACGGCGATCCTGCTGATCTCCTCCGAGCTGCCGGAAGTGCTGGGAATGAGCGACCGCGTCGTCGTCATGCACGAGGGCGTCATCGGCGCAACGCTTTCCGGCGCCGAACTCAACCCGGAAACGATCATGGCGCACGCAACGGGATTTAAATCATGACGCAGCAATCCGAACTCCAGGCCGCCTTCCTGCGCGCCCTGAAACAGTATGGCGGCATCCTTTTGTCGTTGGTGATGCTCTGCGTCATCTTCTCCTTCCTCAACCCGCGCTTCATGTCGGTCGTCAACTTCATGAACATCCTGCAGCAGGTGGCCGTGGTGGCGATCGCCGCCTTCGGCATGACCTGGGTGATCCTGCTTGGTGAGATCGACCTTTCGGTCGGCTCGATCATTGCGGTTGCGGGCATGGTCGGCGCGCAATGTTTCGCCTTCGGCCTCGGCTTCGCGCCGGCGCTCGCCATCACGCTTCTTGCCGGCGCCCTGATGGGCATGCTGAACGGCGTACTGACGGCAAAGCTGCTGCTGCCATCCTTCATCGTCACCGTCGCGACCATGGGCATCTACCGCGGCATGGTCAGCCTGCCGACCAACGGCGCGCCGGCGATGATCGAGAACTCGACCTGGACCGCCATCGGTACCGAAAGCTTCCTCGGCCTGCCGATCATCATCTGGGTCGTCGCCGTGCTCTTCCTCGTCAACCACATCCTTTTGAGCAAGACGAGCTTCGGCCGCCGCGCCTATCTGACGGGCGGCAATCGCGAGGCAGCGGTCTATTCCGGCATCAAGGTCGACCGGCTGAAGATCACCATCTTCATGATCTCGGGCGTGATGGCGGCGATCAGCGGCGTGCTTCTCTCCTCCCGCCTGTTCTCCGCCCAGACCAATGCCGGCATGAGCTACGAGCTCGACGCGATCGCGGCGGCAGTCCTCGGCGGCACCTCGCTTGCCGGCGGCGTCGGCACCATGGTCGGCACGCTGATCGGCGCGCTCATCATCGGCGTCATGAACAACGGCATGAACATGCTGTCGGTCCCTTACTTCTACCAGCTCATCGTCAAGGGCCTGGTGATCCTGATCGCCGTCTGGCTCGACGTCCGCGCCAAGCAGGCAAAGCGCTGATCTTTCCGAAGAGAACATACCCATGCACAAGATACTGACGATCGGCGAAATTCTCGTGGAGATCATCGCCACCGAAAAGGGCGACGGCTTTCGCCAGGCGACCCCTTTGATCGGCCCCTACCCCTCGGGTGCGCCGGCGATCTTCATTGACCAGGTCGGCAAGCTCGGCCAGGCAGCGGCAATGATCTCGCGCGTCGGCAACGACGATTTCGGCCACGTCAACCTTGATCGGCTCAAGGCCGATGGCGTCGACATCTCGGGTATCGCGGTCGATCCGCTCGGCACCACCGGCAGCGCCTTCGTGCGCTACCGCGCCGACGGCAGCCGCGCCTTCGTCTTCAACATCCGCCACAGTGCCTGCGGCACGATCCGGTTCGACGAGGCGACCCGGGCGCTGGTCGGAACCTGCAGCCACCTGCACGTGATGGGCTCGTCGCTCTACGCTCCAAGCGTGGTCGAGAGCATCATCGCCGCGATCGAGATCATCAAATCAGCCGGCGGCACCGTCTCCTTCGACCCGAACCTGCGGCCGGAAATCCTCGACAGCCCGGGCATGCGCGAGGCGCTGCAGGCGGTGCTCGCCAAGACCGACGTCTTCCTGCCGAGCGGACAGGAACTCTTCCTGTTCACGCAGGCAAAGACCGAAGCGGAAGCCATTGCCGAGCTGCTCGCCGCCGGCATCAAGGTGGTCGTCGTCAAGCGCGGCGCCGATGGCGCCAGCTATTTCGATCGTAAAACGACGCTCTCGCATCCGGGTTTTGCGGTCGAGGAAATCGACCCGACCGGCGCCGGCGACTGCTTCGGCGCGACCTTCGTCACCTTCTGGCTGAACGGAGCCAAGCCCGCTGAAGCATTGGAATTCGCCAATGCCTCGGGCGCGCGCGCCGTCATGATTTCCGGCCCGATGGAAGGCGCATCGACGCGCGCCGATCTCGAAACCTTCATCACCGCGAAAAAGGGCTGACCGCCATGCAACAGAACCTTCTGATCGACATCGCCCGCTGGTCCGAACGCCCCGGCCCGCGCGGCATACCCTCTGTCTGCTCGGCCCACCCGCTGGTGATCGAAGCCGCCATGCTTCGGGCGCTGAAGGAAGATGCCGCGCTTTTGATCGAGGCGACCTGCAACCAGGTCAACCAGGACGGCGGCTATACCGGCATGACGCCCGCCGATTTCACCCGCTTCGTCGCCGGGATCGCCGATCGTGTCGCCTTCCCGAAGGACAAGATCATTCTTGGCGGCGACCATCTCGGCCCCAACCCGTGGAAACACCTTGCGGCCGAAGAGGCCATGGCCAAGGCCGAGACGATGATCGAAGCCTATGCCAAGGCCGGCTTCACCAAGCTGCATCTCGATACCAGCATGGGCTGCGCCGGCGAGCCGGTGGCTCTGCCCGATGCGGTGACGGCGGAGCGCGCCGCGCGGCTGGCGGCTGCCGCCGAAGCCGCTATTCGCGGCGAAAACCACACCGCTCCCGTCTACATCATCGGCACCGAAGTGCCGGTTCCGGGCGGCGCACTGGAAGAACTCGACACGCTGGAAGTCACCGCACCCGAGGCGGCGGTCGAAACTGTCTCCATTCATCGCCAGGCGTTTGAAAAGGCCGGCGCTGCCGACGCCTTCGGACGTGTCGTCGGCGCGGTGGTCCAGCCGGGCGTCGAGTTCGGCAACGAGAACGTGATCGCCTATGACCGGGCGAAAGCGGCGAAGCTCAGCGCCAGCCTGAAACAGCTCGACGGCGTCGTCTTCGAAGCGCATTCGACCGACTACCAGACACCAGAGGCGCTGCGCGATCTCGTTTCCGACGGCTTTGCCATTCTCAAGGTCGGCCCGGGCCTGACCTTCGCTTTGCGCGAGGCACTCTACGGCCTCGACCAGATCGCCGCCTTCCTTTTCCCCGAGGCGCGCAAGCAGACGCTGGCGGCCGTCACCGAGGAAGTGATGCGCGAGGAGCCGGCCAACTGGGGCAAGTATTACCACGGCTCGGCGGAGGCCCAGCGGCTGCAGCGGCACTTCTCCTATAGCGACCGCATCCGCTATTACTGGCCGCATCCGAAGGTCGCGGCAGCCGTCGAAGAACTTCTGGCACTGCTTGACGGCGTCGTCATCGCGGAAACGCTGATCAGCCAGTATCTCCCCGGCAATTACGAGCGCGTGCGCGACGGTGAAGTCGCGGCTCAAGCAAAACCGCTGGCACTTGCTGCCGTCGATCGGGTTCTCGAGGATTACTTCAAGGCCTGCCGCGCTTAGCGCCCGGCCCTCTGTTCGGTGAATATTTGCGAGCCGGTACTGCCTATCCCCTCGAAATGAACCTATAAACGAAATCAAAACAATATGGGGCACAGCGACCGTGGACAGACAGATCAAGACCATGGAGGATTTTTCGGAGTTCGTCGGCCTGTCGCGCCCGACGGTCTCGAAATACTTCAATGATCCAGGCTCGGTCCGCAAGAAGACCCGCGATGCCATAGAGGCTGCGATCAAGCAGTCGGGTTTTCGCCCGAACATCTTCGCCGTCAACCTGAACCGCCGCCGCACCAACATCCTCGGCGTCATCGTCCCGAACTCGACCGACCCTTTCTACATGGCGCTGACGCGCCGGATCGAACACATCGCCAACCAGGCAGGGTTCCTTGCCTTCGTGCTCTCCTCCGACGGGCGGCCGGAAATGGAAGAGCGGGCGATCGAGACCTTCAAGTCGATGAACGTCGCCGGCGCCATCATCGCGCCGCTCGGCGTGCAGTCGCATCACCGGACGCTGACGGCGCTCGGCGCCAGCATTCCGCTGATCTATGTGGACTCGCCACTCGACGACAGCTCGTCCTTCGTCGGCACCGACAACCGCCAGAGCTTCCGTCTGATGGTCGATTATCTTTGCCGCTCCGGCAGCCCGCCCTGCTACTTCGGCATGCCGCCGGTCAACAACAACGCGATGGCCCGGCGCGACGCCTATCTGGAAGCGATGCAGCAGCTGAAGATGGAGCCGGCACTGGTCGAAACCACGCCGAATGCCGCCTGGGATTTCGAAAAATTCGGCTTCGACGAGACGCTGCGCATCCTCGGCTCCGGCGGCTTTCCAACCAGGACGGTGCTTTGCGCCAACGACCGCGTCGCCTTCGGCGTGATTGCCGCCGCCTTCCAGTCGGGCCTCAAGGTCGGGCGCGACGCCGATGCGGATTTGCGTGTTGCCGGCCACGACGACCATCCGCTGTCGCGCTACACCTGCCCGCCGCTGACGACGGTGGCGCAGAACTACAACGAGATCGGTCGTCTGGCGATCGAACTGCTTTTGTTCAAGCTCGGGGAAACCACCGACGACGGCGGCGCCTTCCCCGAGGACGAGCGCATTCTCTTGAGCGCCGAGATCATGCTGCGCGGTTCCGCCTAGCAAGGTCGGGCGACCCGTTCTGTCCGAATGCGACCTCTCAGAAGAGCGCGCTCCAGACAGGCCCGGTTGCGCTGATCAATCAGGACCGGCGCGCCAGCGCCAGCACCTGATCGGTCGTCAGGATATCGCCGAAGGTGTCATCGATCGTCGCCAACGATGCGCGATGCAGCAGCGCATGCGGAACGACGTCACCTTCCCCCGTATCGAGATCGCGTGTGGCGCAGGCATCCGAAGCGACGATGACGTTGAAGCCGAGCGGCACGGCATCACGCGCTGCACCGGCAACGCAGGCATGGGTCATCAGCCCTGACATGACGAGCGTATCGACGCCAGCCTGCCTCAACTGGGTGCCGAGATCGACGGCCTCTGCCTCGGCACCTTCGTGCTCGCCGAAGCCGGCCTGCTCGACGGCCGGGCGGCCTCGACGCACTGGGCCTGGGCGGACGAATTCGAGCGTGCCTACCCGCAGGTCGCGCTGAACCGGAACGCGCTCTATCTCGACGAGGGCGATATCCTGACGTCCGCCGGAACGGCCGCGGCGATCGACTGCTGCCTGCACATCGTGCGCAACGACCACGGCGCCGAGATCGCCAACCGCATCGCCCGCCGGCTGGTCGTCGCACCTCATCGTCACGGCGACCAGGCGCAATATATCGAAGCGCCGCTCCCTGCCCCCGGCAGCGGCGACCCGCTCTCAGCGACGACTACCTGGGCGATCGAACATCTCGACGAGCAACTGTCGCTCGAACGGCTGGCCGATCACGCCGGCACGAGTCTCCGCAGCTTCACCCGGCACTTCCGCAAGAAGACGGGAACGACGTTCACGCAATGGGTTCTGGCGCAGCGGTTGGCGGTGGCGCAGCGCCTGCTGGAGACCGGCTCCTGTTCGGTCGATCACGTAGCGGAGATGGCGGGTTTTGGCTCCACCGTCTCCTTCCGCCAGCATTTCACCCGCGCCCTCTCCATCTCGCCAGCCAGCTATCGCCGACAGTTCCGCAACCGGCCAGCACGTGCATCCGCGCCTTAACCGGTCCCTTGCCCGTGTACAACAGGTAGCGCCGGCGTCAGCGCAAGGCGCGCTGCGCGTCGGCCCGCATCGGCGGCCGCACGAGGAACGCCAGCAACGGCACCGCAACCGTTGAAACCCCTGCCGCGCAAATAAAGAAGGCGGAATAGCCGAACCGTTCGGCGATCCAGCCGGCGCCCAAGCCCCCGGCCATGCTGACAAGGCTGTCCATGCATTGGAACAGAGTGAAATCTACGCCCGCCTGGCGCGGATCGGCCCAGCCCATGAACTGTGCATAGAGCGCGACGAAGCCGATCGCCATGACGCCGGAGGAACTGGCGACCGCAAGCGTCATCACCAGCGGTCGCGAGACATCACCGGAGGCGCCGACATAGGCGAACGCGACCAGCATCGTCACCTGCAGGAGCAGCGCGCCGATCAGCACGGCACCGGTACCGCACAGGCGCACGAGCAGACCGCCGAACAAGGCCCCACCGAAGCCGACGAGCATGCTGCCGACACCATTGAGCATACCGACAGAGGCGAGATCGAACCCGTAGTCGATCAGGAAAGGGCCGAGCATGGCAAGGCCCCATTTCTGCGCGGACACATAGATCGCTGCGAGCAGAAGGCCTTTGCGCACCTCCGGCCGGGCGAGCGCGGCCTTGAGCGACGGAGTGTGGCTGCGCGCCTCGTTCGTCGGGCGCGAACCGGGCCCGAGCAGGAAAGGCAGACCGAGCCCCAGCACGACGGCGGCCATGATCCACACCGCCGGGGCCCAGCCGAGCCGATCGACGAGCACGAGGAACAGGCCGGCACCGATCGCCGAGCCGACATAGGAGCCGCCGACTTGGGCGGCATTGCCCCAACCGTGATGCTCTTCGGCGAGCGTCTCGACCGCAAAACCGTCGCAGGCGATGTCGACGGTCGAGGTGAAGAGCGCGATGAACACGAGGCAGGCGAGAACGGGGAAGAGCCGCTCCGGGCCGATGAACCCGAGAACCGCCAGCATCAGCGCCGACAGCGTGCCGCCGACGACAATGATGACCGCCGAGCGGTTGCGACCGACCACCGGCAGGCGGAAACGCTCCACCTGCGGCGACCAGAGGAACTTCAGCGCCCAGGGCAGCACCGTCAGATAGACGAGGCCGATCTGGTCGAGCGGGAGGCCTTGCGTCCGCAAGACCGCCGGCAGACCGAGCATCGTCAGCCCGCCGATCACGCTCTGCGCGACATAGAGCCCACCGACCGCGAAGAAGATCGCGGCCGGCGACGGCCTTGGCTGGACTGCCTTTTCCGACGCCATCAGAAGCGGTAGCGCAGGCTGGCGACGACCTTGCGGCCTTCGTCGAAGTAGCAGAAGCCCGTTGTGCAAAGCTGCTCGACTTCGTCGAAGAGGTTGGTCGCATTGAGCTGAAGCCGCACGCCCTCGAAGTTCGGATTGGCAGCGCCAAGATCGTAGCGCACCGAAGCATCGACAAATGTGCGCGCCTGGTTGTTGAGGACCGGCGTGTGGACGTTGTCGCCGAAGCTCGAGCCGACATAGCGCACGCCTGCGCCGACGCCGAGCCCTTCGAGCGGTCCGGACTGCACCTCGTAGTCCGCCCACAGCGAGAACATGTGGTAGGGCGAGGAGTTCAGCTGGTTGCCGAGCGTTTCCGACGTCAGCTTGGTGATTTCGACGTCGTTGTAGGAGTAGGACGCGATGAAGTTCCAGCCGTTGTCGAGCGAGGCCGTGCCCTCGAGCTCGAAGCCGCGTGACTTCAGATCGAGCTGGCGCAGGAGGTTGAGACCCGATGACGTCTCGTAGACGGTGGCGTTTTCCTGGTCGATGTTGAAGACCGCGGCCGTAATCGTCGCGTTCTGGCCGGGGATCTCGTACTTGACGCCCGCTTCCCATTGCTTGCCGAGCGTCGGCATCGCCGGCGTATCGGTGCCGCCGAGATTGAGGATCACGCCCGGGTTGGAAACGAAGGCCGTGCCGTAGCTGACATAGGGCATCATGCCGTTCGGCAGCACGTAGCCAAGGGCGGCGCGCGCGGTCGTCTCGCTGTCGTCGCGGTTGAAGCGCCTTCCGTCGATGGAATATTTGTTGTCCACCCAGTCGTGGCGCAGGCCCGCCGTCAGGCGCCAGGCCTCATACTCGATCTGGTCCTGGATGTAGATGCCGATGCCGCTTTGCGACTGCTTCTGGGTCGAAGTCAGCTTCGGCACATAGGTGAAGTCGTCGGTGAAGAGATCCGGCCCGCTGCCCTGCTGCGAGGTGTACTTCATGTAGCTGTAGTCGATGCCGGCGATCAGCTGGTGCGCAGCGGCACCCGTGTCGAAGTCGAACTTCAGATAGGTGTCGCTGGCAAGGCCGCTGTTGTCCTCGACGGTCAGGCCCGGATACTTGGCGAACACCCATTCCTGCCGCGTCGAAATGTCGGAGTAGCGCAGCTTGTGGAAGAGCGTGACGCTGTCTGTGAGCTCATGCTCCAGCTCGTAGCCGATGCGCGCCTGCTTCTGGGTGAAATCGTTGAAGCGGGCGTCGCCGCCATAGGTCGGGATCGCGCCGATCGACTTGCCGTCCGGCCCGTAGCGGTTGAGGTAGCCCCAGGTGCCGCCGGTGGTCGAATCCATGTACTCGCCAAGCAGCGTGAACTTGGTGCCCTCGTCCGGCTGCCAGGTGAAAGCGGGCGCGATGAACAGGCGGTCGTCCTTCACCGCCTCGATCTCGGTGCGGCCGTCGCGCGCAAGACCGGTCATGCGGTAGAGCATGGTGCCTTCGTCGTCGAGCGGTCCGGAAACGTCAAAGGCGCCCTGCACGCGACCGAAGGAACCGTATTGCACCTCAACCTCGCGCAGCGGGTCGCTGGTCGGGCGTTTCGAGACGATATCGACGATACCGCCAGACGAGCTGGCGCCGTAGATGGAGGCGGCCGGGCCGCGCAACGTGGCGATTGCCTCGACGCCATAGGGCTCCAGCCGGAACAGGCCGTTGGGGCTTGCGATCTGGCGCAAGCCGTCTCGGAAGATTCCGGTCAGCGTCAGGTCGATGCCGCGCACCTTGAAGGCGTCGAAGCGCGGCTCGGCGCCGTACTGGCCGACGCGGGCGCCGGGTGTATAATTCAGCGCTTCCATCAGGTTCTGGGGCTTCAGGTCCTGCAACTGTTTCTGGCTGATCACTGACATCGACTGCGGCGTCTGCATGACCGGCGTATCGGTCTTGGTGGCGATCCTTGCGGATTTCGCCACGTAGCCGTCAGTCTCGACGATGCCTTCGGCGCCGGTCCGCTCGCCGGTCGCGGTGATCTTTTCCAGTTGCGTTGCGCCATCCCTGACGACGGCGCCGGTGGTGATCGTCGCGTCCGCCGGATCGAAGATCTGCACGGTCGTTGCGCTGACGATGCGGAAGCGAAGCCCGGTCCCGTCGAGCAGTTGCACAACCGCCGCCTCGGTCGCGAGCCTGCCTTCAACGCCCTTGGTCACCTTGCCGCTGGTGAGCGCGCTCGGATAGAGCAGGCGCAGGTCGGCCTGCCGGCCGAGCTTGAGAATGCCCGTTTCAAGGGAGCCCGCGGGAACGGAGATCGCTTTGGACGCCGTGATCGCGGACGGTGCCGCCGTCGCCTGTGCCTGCACTGCGCTCGCGCAGGCGATGAAAGAAACACTGGCGAGCGCCAAGCATGCAAAAGACCGGCGTCGCGATCCACGACCCTGCAAAATTCTCATCCGAGATCCCCTACTCCAACTCCGGGCGGGCCACCTCGAACCAGGTGCAGCGCCGCCACTGCTGACTAAGAGTGTGGGGAGCGCGTTCTCCTGACGTCACCGGACGATTTTTGTCAGAAAAGATTCTTGTAAGGCGCGAAACCGCCTTGCCGCCGGCGTCAACCTAACGCGACTGGACGAGGACCATCAGGCCCGAGAGCCGCAAGACACGGAGCGGCAGACTGGCTTCGAGAACGCTCAGTGCGTCGTCGGTATCGTGCAGATCGAAGATGCCCGACACTTCGAGCGCGCCAGCCTTCTCGTCGATGAGCAGGATCCGGCCGCGGCGGTAGCGCTCGAGCGTCGAAAGGACCTCACGGAGCGGCAGACGGGAGAAGACAAGCTTTCCGTCGCGCCAGGCCGTCCCGGCGGCAACATCCGTCTTCGTCAGGAACAGGCGACCCTGCCGGTCGATCGTTGCCGCTTCGCCGGCGCCCAGGATGGCTTTCTGCCCGGCCGCCTCGACTTCGACACGGCCCTCCTCCACCTTAACGTCGGCCGCTCGGTCCGCCCCCGTCGCGCCAACCGAGTAGCGGGTTCCGAGCGCCGTCGCGCTGATCGAGCCGTCTTCGACCACGAAGGGCCTCTGCGGATTTTTTGCGACGGCGAAGAACGCCTCGCCGCGCAGCAGCCGCACCTTTCTTTGCCCCTGATCATAGTGAACGACGAGCGCCGTGTCGGTGTTGAGGTCCACCTGCGTCCCGTCCTCCAGCGCGATGCGCCTGACCTCGCCGACACCGGTGTAGTAGTCGGCGCGCCAACGGTCGCCATAGGGCGTCGCCAGCGTCAGGATCGCGACGCCTGCGGCAAGACAGAGCCCGACAAAGCCACCGACGCGGCGGCGGCGCTGTGCGCGCAACTGCCCGAGCCGCCCTTCGGGGATCGGTACCTCGCCGAGATCGCTCCATAATGCCCGCAGTTCTTCGTAGGCCGCCCGATGATCCGGATGCTCGTCGAGCCAGCGCTCGAATGCCTGGCGGTCGATAACGGTCGCATCCTCGGACTGCAGTCGCGCAACCCAGCCGGCAGCCGCTTGCAGAACGCTGTCATCGATTGTCTGGCGATCGCCACTCATTCCTGTCTTCCGGTCGAACTGAAAATGCCTTCGGGCGGTCCCAAAGAATCGCTCCCATCATCTTAGAGTTGAATGGATGGTTTTGCCTGATGTCGGCTCAGAAAATAATCTCGGCGCGCATTTTCCGGCATTCGAGCAGCGCCCGGATGATGTGCTTTTCGACCATGTTTCTCGATATGCCGAGCTGCTCGGCAATCGCGCCGTTGCTGAGGCCGTGCAGGCGGCTGAGGATGAAGACCTGCTGGCAACGGTTCGGAAGCCCCTCGATGGTGCGCGCCATGATCAAAAGGCACTGGCGGGCGTTGACGATGCGATCCTGGATCGGCCTGTCTTCGGCATGCTCGATGCCGTCCTCGTCGGCAACGAACAGCGCCTGCTCGCGCGCGGTGCGCTCGGCAGCGACCCGCGCGACGGAGCGCGCGACCTGGAACAGATAGGCTTGCGGGTTCTCGATCAGCGTCGAGCGCGATGCCTCCAGCATGCGCATGAACGTTTCCTGCGTGGCGTCGACGGCATCCTCGCGACTTCTGAGGCGGCGGCTGAAGAAACGGCGTATCCTGCCCTCTTCCCGTTCGTGGAGCCCCTGCACCATCGCATCGGTCATCAATCTGCCTCTCCATCGCGGGAGCCGCGCGGCCGCCGCCGGAACCAGCGGTGGCGCCGTGCGCCACCGCTTATGTTGAATGTGTTACTCATGTTTTATAAGTGAAGCCGCGCGCGACCGCAATGCGCTGGCATGCCGCATTGGAAAACGGGGGGCGGTACTGTTGCACGACGGCCACGTCGGCAGCGGCCACGGGCGGACGTGTCGCCGGCCCTATGCGTCTCCAATGCGCGTCAGGACAGTCTCGATCGAACCGAGTTCCGAAGCGATCCGCTCGATCAACAGCCGCACCCGGCGTGGCTGGACGTTCGCCGGCGGATAGACGATCTGCAACCCGGTTTCGCCGACCGCAAAATCCTTGAGAAGCTCGACCAGCGCGCCGGAGGCCAGGTCCTCGGCGATGTCCCACACCGACTTCAGGGCGATGCCGCGCCCCGCCCTGCACCACGCCCCCACCAGTCCGCCGTCATTGGCGACGCGACGCCCGCGCACCATGACCTTGTGCGGCTTGCCATCCACCTGAAAGGCCCATTCGCGGTCGAGATTGGCGCCGAAGCGCATGACGATGCAGTCGTGGCGGGAGAGATCGTCGGGATGCTCCGGCCGGGCCTTAGCTTCGAGATAGGAAGGCGCCGCACAGACGACGCGCCGGTTCTCCCCGAGCGACCGAGACCTCAGCGTGCTGTCGGCCAGCACGCCGTGCCGGATCGCGAAATCCATGCCCTGGCCGACCAGGTCGAGGTAACCGTCGGTGAGATTGAGATCCACCGTCACATCGGGGTGCTCCGCGAGAAAGCGATCGAGGATCGGTACGATGTAGCGCCGCCCCATATCCTCAGGCGCGCTCAGCCGGATCGGCCCCGAGATCGTGCACGTGCCCGACCGGATGCCGCTCTCCAGTTCGTCGGCCTCCGCCAGCAGCCGGCGGGCGCCGTCCACCAGCAGGCGGCCCTCCTCCGTCAGGCTGATCGCCCGCGTCGTACGTTTCAGAAGTGCGGCGCCATAGTGGGCCTCGAGTGCTGCCAGCCGCTCGGAGACGGAGGCTGGCGACAACCCCTTCTCGCGGCCGGCGGCGGAAAGCCCGCCCTTTTCGACGATCAGAAGGAACAGAGCCAGATTGTCCAGCAGCATCTTTCGCTTTCCCCGAAATATAATTTTGGAAATAAGCCAATTATCCGGATGCGCCGCAAGCGCTAAATTTGCTGGCGAAAGGAGACGCGTGATGCACATCGACCACGTCACCATCCGCACCACCGATATCGACGCCACACGCGCGTTCTTCGAGACGGTCTTCGACCTGACCGTCGGCGAGCGTCCGGCAGCTATCCGCCGAATCCCCGGCTGCTGGCTCTATGCCGGAGGCAAGCCGATCGTCCACCTCATCGGCAGCCGTGGCGTGGGCTTCGAGCGTGCGGCCGAAGCGATCGATCATGTCGGCTTCCGGTTCGAAGGCTACGCCGCCTTCCGCGCCAAGCTCGACCGGCTCGCCATTCCCTATTCGACCATGGACCTTGCCGACATCGGCGAGCGGCGGCTGTTCCTGCGCGCGCCCGGCGGACCGCTGCTCGAAGCCGTCTTTTGTGAACCCGTCCGCACCCTTCCTCCGGAGAATGACCATGACTTTCACTGACACCACCGTCTCCGTCGTCATCGGCGGCACCAGCGGTATCGGCGCCGCCGTCGCCAAGGCGCTTGCCGAGCGCCCGGGCCGGGTAGAGATCGCCAGCCGCGCCACCGGTCTCGATCTTGCCGATGCTGCGGCAGTGGCCGCCTATTTCCAACAACTCGGTCCGTTCGATCACCTGATCGTCACGGCTGGCTCCTCGGCGCCGGGCGGCACCGTCGTCGATATCGACCTCGAAGCAGCCAAGGCCGCCTTCGACGTCAAGTACTGGGGCTCGATCCTGCTTGCCCGCGAGGCGGGCAAGAGCATTCGGCCCGGCGGTACGATCACCTTCACCTCGGGCTTTCTCGCCCGCCGATCGGTGCCGGGCACCTTCGTCAAGACGGCGATGAACGCGGCACTCGAAGCAACCGCCAAGGTGCTGGCCAAGGAATTGGCACCGCTGCGGGTGAACGTCGTCAGCCCCGGCCTGACGCGAACGGAAGCCTATGCCGGCATGGCCGGCGAGGCGCGCGACGCGATGTTCGATCGCGCCGCTGCAACACTGCCTGCCGGCCGCGCCGGGCAACCGGAAGATATCGCCAACGGCTATCTCTTCGCCATCGACAATCCCTTCGTCACCGGCTCGGTCATCGACATCGAAGGCGGCGCACTGATCAACTGACGTGCTTCCCCGCGCTTGGCCCTGCCGCTATGCGACTGCCCCTCCCAAAGGATCTCACCATGCCATCGCTCTTTTCTCCGATCCCGCTCGGGTCCTTGACCCTACCCAACCGCATCGCGCTTGCGCCGATGACGCGGGCGCGAAGCAGCCAGCCGGGCAATGTGCCCAACGCCCTGATGGCCGAGTACTATGCCCAGCGCGCCTCGGCCGGCCTCATCGTCACCGAGGCCACCCAGATCTCGGCGCAGGGCCAGGGCTACTCGTTTACACCCGGCATCCACTCTCCCGCGCAGATCGCCGGCTGGCGGCTCGTCACCGACGCCGTACACCGGGCCGGAGGCCGCATCATGCTGCAACTCTGGCATGTCGGCCGCATGAGCCATGAGAGTTTCCACGACGGCGGACGCCCGGTCGCACCGTCTGCG
The DNA here is from genome assembly GCF_000697965.2 of Ensifer adhaerens. NCBI lineage: Bacteria > Pseudomonadati > Pseudomonadota > Alphaproteobacteria > Hyphomicrobiales > Rhizobiaceae > Ensifer > Ensifer adhaerens. Next base: position 1,518,988 of record NZ_CP015881.1, read on the forward strand.
ATTTCGCCGGACGCAAAGGTCTGGGTGGCCGATCCAGAAACCGGCATCGGCGCGATGGTCGACAGCCCCTTGCCGCGCGCCTTGGAGCTGAGCGAGATCGCCGGCATCGTCGAAGATTTCCGCCAGGCGGCGGCCAACGCCATCGAAGCCGGTTTTGACGGCGTCGAGATCCATGGCGCCAACGGCTACCTGATCGACCAGTTCCTGCGCCGCTCGTCCAACCGGCGCGACGACCGCTATGGCGGCCCGGCCGAAAACCGCATCCGCTTCCTGGTTGAGGTCGCCGAGGCGGTCGCCGGCGAGATCGGCGCCTCCCGGGTCGGCATCCGGCTGTCGCCCTATATCACCCAGCGCAATATGAAGGACGACGAGATCATCCCAACGATCCTGAAGGCCGCGGACGAAATCGACCGCATCGGTCTTGCCTATATCCATCTGGTGGAAGCCGACTGGGACGATGCGCCCGTCATCCCCGACGACTTCCGCCGCGAGCTACGCGCCACCTATTCCGGCCGCATCATCGTCGCCGGCCGCTATGATCGTAAGAAGGCCGAGGCGATCCTTGCCGCCGGTCTTGCCGACATCGTCGCCTTCGGCCGCCCGTTCATCGCCAATCCGGACCTGCCACGCCGACTGAAAGACGGGCTGCCGCTCGCAAGCTTCCACGGGGCCACGCTTTTCGGCGGCAGCGCCGAAGGCTACTCTAGCTATCCGGCACTCGAGCGCGTGGCATGACCGCGGCAATCACACCTCTTCACCCCACAAAGGAGCAACTCATGAAAGCTGTCGCCCTCACCCGCTATCTCCCGGTTTCCGACCCGGAGAGTTTCCTCGATGTCGAGCTCCCGAAGCCGGAGCCCAAAGGGCATGATATCCTGGTCGCGGTCCGCGCCGTCGCGGTCAATCCCGTCGACGTCAAAATGCGCGCGCCGAAGGACAAGGTCGAGGAAACGCCGCGCGTGCTCGGCTGGGACGCAAGCGGCGTGGTCGAGGCCGTCGGTGCTGATGTGACGCTGTTCCAGCCGGGCGACGCCGTCTACTACGCCGGCGACCTGACTCGATCGGGATCCAACCAGCAGTATCAACTGGTCGATGAGCGCATCGTCGGGCGCAAGCCGAAGAGCCTGTCCTTTGCGGAAGCGGCCGCCCTGCCGCTGACGACGATCACCGCCTATGAGGCCTTCTTCGACCGGCTCGGCATCGACCGGGACGGCGCCGACCACGGCCAGTCGATCCTCATCGTCGGTGGCGCCGGCGGCGTCGGCTCGATCGGTATCCAGCTGGCAAAGCGCGCCGGCCTCACCGTCATCGCCACCGCCTCGCGGCCGGAAACCATCGCCTGGGTCAAGGAACTTGGCGCCGACCACGTGGTCAGCCACCGTGAACCGCTGGTCGCGCAGGTCCGCGCGCTCGGCTTTCCCCATGTCGACCACATCGCCATCTTCAACGACATGCGCCACTGGGACGACGCTGTCGAGCTGATCCGGCCGCAAGGCGGCATCGTTTCGATCGACAACACCAACGTGCCCATGCCGATGGCCGGCATGAAGACCAAGGCGGCGAGCCTGCATTGGGAGTTCATGTTCGCCCGCCCGATGCACCAGACGCCCGACATGATCGAACAGCATCGTCTGCTGAGCTTCGTCGCCGACGAGATCGATGCCGGACGGCTGAAGACGACGCTTGCCGAGGTGCTGTCGCCGATCAACGCGGCGAACCTGCGCGAAGCGCATCGCCGCATCGAAACCGGCGCTGCCAAGGGCAAGATCGTCATTGAAGGCTTTGCCGGCTAAGTGCACCAGCTGCCGATTTAAACGAAATCGCTTGCCGCGACATAGATTGCGGCAAGCACCTGTCACCTCTGAAATTTCCGCGGCACCCGCGCCGCGCCAAACGGCCGAGCGACATTGGCGGTCGCCGCGACCCGCGTCGCCCTGTGCACGGCAATCGCATCAACGCTCGCCCCGATGAAATTGCGATCGCGGCGCGATATCGATATATCCACGTAGATATATCGAATCTTCGAGGCTTCCCTTCAAACCAATCCCACAGATCCCCTCGAAAACGCTGAAACAGGCGGGCTTTGCAGGTGCGCCCAATACCGGCGTTAACGCCCACCGAAAATGCAAGGAGAATGCCCGTGCCTTATAAACTCGTCGTCTCCCAGGGACGCATCGCCGACAGAACGTCCGGCGCTATCCCCGGGGCGGCCCTGACGGCCGAAGCGCTGAGCAAGCGCACCGGGCTGCAGCCGACCGTTATCGGCAGCCCGTCACCGGCAAAGGAAGACGACTGGTCGGCAAGCCTGCCTGAGGCCGGGGAGACCCTGGCCGCTTTGCAGGCGGCGATTGCCGCAACACTTGCGCGGGGCAACAAACCACTTTTCATCGCCAATACCTGCTCCGCCAGCCTTGCGACACTGCCGGTCGTCGCGCGGGAACGCGCCGACGCGGTCTTGCTCTGGTTCGATGCCCATGGCGATTTCAACACGCCGCAGACCACCGAAAGCGGCTATCTCGGCGGCATGGTGCTGGCTGCCGCCTGCGGGCTCTGGGAGAGCGGCCACGGCAGCGGGCTGAACCCGGCAAAGGTCGTCATCGTCGGCGCGCGCGACATCGACCCCGCGGAGATGGATTTGCTGCGGCAGGCAGGCGTGTGCATCCTTTCGCCGACAGAAGCGACGCCGGAGGTCATTCTTTCGTTGATCGGCGATGCGCCGGTCTGGATCCATGTCAATTGGGACGTGCTCGAGCCGAAGCATGTGCCGGCCGCCTATGCGATCGGCGGAGGCCTCTATCCGCAGACCTTGCGCGCCATCTTCGCGGCAATCCCGAAAGAGCAGATTGCCGGCATCGAGCTCGCGGAATTCGAGGCGTCTGAGGCGGCGCTGAAGAATGAAGCTGCGATCGAATGCCTGCTTGGCGTCGTGGAACCGTTGCTGGCTTGACGCGGAGCGGCGTCGAGCCGGCGCCCTGTCACCCGTCCGTTTCCGGATCGGCCTTTACGTTCGTGATGATCTCGCCGAGCACCAGATGCAGCGCGTCGCGGTAGCCGTTGCGGGCCGACGGCCCGCTTTCGGCCGATGTCATCACCACCGTCAGATCCAGGTTCGGCACGATGTAGAGCATCTGGCCGCCATAACCCCAGGCGAAATGCACTTCTTCACCGGCGATCTGGCGCTCGAACCAGCCATAACCGTACTCGTCGCCGGAGAAGCGCGAATTGGTTCGATGCTGCCAGGAGGCCGCGACCCACCCTTCCGACACCAGTTGCTGGCCTGACGCCGTGCGGCCGCCATTGCGATAGAGTTCGCCGAAGGCAAGCAGGGAGCGCGGGCTCATCGCCATCTGGTTGCCGCCAAGGTAGATGCCTTGCGGATCGCGATCCCAGGCCCCGATGCGGAAGCCCTCGAGCGGCCCCAGCCACGCGCGCGCGAGCGCCAGGGTCGACTTGCCGCTGACCTTCGTCAGGATCGCCGAAAGCAGATGGGTCGAGGCGGTGGAATAGAGCATCTCACCACCCGGATCGTCGTCGAAGGGCTGGGCAAGCGCCGTGCGCACCCAGTTCCGGCTGGCGACCCATCGCCCATAGTTCGGGCCCGAGAGACGGCCGAGCCCGGCCTGCATCGAAAGCAAATGACCGATGGTGATGTCGTTGATGCGCGGATCAGGCGAGGCCGGCAGGTCCGCCTTCAGGATCGGCGCGATCTTCTGCTCCGGACCTTCGAGCAGCCGCTTGTCGATGGCGATGCCGACCAGCGCCGAGATGATCGATTTCGACGCCGACTTGATGTTGGTCGAGTCCGTCACGCGGTTGCGGCCGTAACCACGCTCAGCGACGATCTTGCCGTCGCGGGCGACGATCACGGTCTTCAGGGGATCAAGCTCTGACCGTGAGGCCAGTTCGTCCAGCAAGGCCGAAATCGGCGATGGCGTCTGAGCCGCGACCGGCAAGGCGACAAGCGTCGAGACGACGAGTGCCAAAGTGGAGATGCGGGCAACGAGGACTGCGACAAATCTGATCATGGATCAGCATCTAAGACCAGCTTGCGCCGCCGTCATCCACCGCACGGCCATCTCACGGCGATTTGACAGACCGGTGAGCACGCCACTGCCGCAGTTGTCAGCCTGCCGGCCGTCTCGCAAAAGCTTCGACGAAGCGCGTCAGGCTCTGCTCGACAAAGACCGTGACCGGCACCTGCGGGTCGAAGCTCCACCAGAGCAAGGATCCCTGCCATTGCGACGCCATCAGCAGACCGAGCCCCGGGCTCGCAGCGGGAAGGCCGGCGAGGCATTCGTCGAGCACGCCTGAGAGCACGTCGCGCCACTTTGCGCCGCGGGCACGGAGCAACGGATCGCGCAGGTCTTCCCGCAGAATCCTGAGGTCGTCGGCATAGCTGTCGATACCGCCATAATCGCCCGAGAGGCCGACGAGCAGTGCGATGGCGCCCTCCGGCGTCCGCGGTACGCTCGCCATCAGCTCCGCCGTCTGCCCGTCCAGCCCGTCCCAGGCCTGGCTGAGCGCCCGCTGGATCAGCTTCGCCTTGTTCTCGAAGCGCTGCACCAGCGTGGCGCCGGAAAGGCCCGTACGTGCAGCCAGCGCCGCGAAGGTCAGGCGATCTGGACCATCGGCCCGCATCAATGCGAAGGCGGCGGCCAGCAGCTCTTCGTCAGGCATGGTTTTTGGGCGAGGCATCTTGACTCTCATTTATAACCGAACAATCATTTATATATCACCCGAGCAAGAAAACGCCAGTCGGCAAGCGGCCGCGAAGGAGAAGAATCATGACACTCGAAGGAAAAGTCGCCCTCGTCGCTGGCGCGACGCGCGGCGGCGGGCGCGGCATCGCGACCGAACTTGGCGCCGCCGGCGCCACTGTTTACGTAACCGGCCGCACCACGCGGCAACAGCAATCCGATTACGGGCGTCCCGAAACGATCGAGGAAACCGCCGAGATCGTCACCAGCCTCGGCGGCAAGGGCATTCCCGCCCAGGTCGACCATCTGCAGCCGGCGCAGGTACAGGCGCTTGTCGAGCGCATCCGCAGCGAACAGGGACGGCTCGACATCCTCGTCAACGACGTCTGGGGCGGCGAGTTGCTGTTCGAGTGGAACAAGCCGGTCTGGGAGCACAATCTCGAAAACGGGTTGAAGCTCCTGCATCTCGGCGTCGATACGCACCTGATCACCGCCCACTATGCCCTGCCGCTGATGATCGAGAAGCCCGGCGGCCTCTTGGTCGAGGTGACCGACGGCACCGCCGAATACAATGCCGAGAACTACCGGCTGTCGCCGTTCTACGACCTTGCCAAGGTTTCAGCGAACCGCATGGCCTGGGCCCACGCCAAGGACCTTTCGCCGCACGGCGCAACCGCGGTTTCGATCACGCCCGGCTGGATGCGGTCGGAGATGATGCTCGAACATTTCGAGGTCGGTGAAGACAACTGGCAGGACGCCACAAAGAACCAGCCGCACTTCGTCATTTCGGAAACACCACGTTTCGTCGGCCGCGCCATCGCGGCGCTCGCGGCCGATCCGGACAAGTCCCGCTGGAACGGCCAGTCGCTGTCGAGCGGCGGGCTGGCGCAGGTCTACGGGTTTTCCGATCTCGACGGCTCGCGGCCCGATTGCTGGCGCTACATGCGCGAGGTGATGGAGGCGAACAAGCCGGCCGACGCAACCGGCTATCGTTAGGCGTTGCCGCCAAAACCCGTCACCGGCAAACTTGAAACGACGGGCGGCCTCCTATAGTTCGGTGTTTCGGGCAACCAAGCGCCGCCGCCCGCCATCCGGATGTGGCAGCGCTATCGAGTGTGATTGAACATGGCATCGCGGGATCGGTATTCGAGAAAGCTGGAATGCGCCAAATGCGGAGCCGCCGGCTTCGCCGAAGCGTCGGAAAACGACAAAGGCAAGGGCAGCAATCGCGGCTTTACCATCGACGTGATGCCCAAGGGCTTCTCGACTGAACGCACCTCTCCCGACCCCGCCAAGCACATGGTGCGCTGCCGCTGCGGCAACGTCTTTGCCTTCAAGCAGAAGACCGTCTATGCGCCCGGCAGTGAGCCGCGGGACTGACGCATCGGGACTTTTCCGGCGCCCGCGTTGAGAAAAAATTCACCATCTTGTCTCAACATCGACCCAATCGGCGGTCAGCTATGGCAGCGCGCGTTCAAGAATTTTTGATCGCGAGCGCCAGGGACAAAGGCTTGCAGCCAGGGCTGTCACCGCTTAATCGCTGAACTTGAGGCTGAACCGAACTGCGTCGAACGCAACCGGCCGGCACACACGCCACACGAAGGACGCTTGGTGGCGGAAGCATTTCCAGGAGCCCGCATGCGGCGCGAGACGATCAAGAGCCCTTCTTCCGAGACACCTCAGGCCGGCAGGATATTCGCGCAGGTGCGACGGATGCGGCATGCCTTGGCGATCGGCGCGATGGCCCTGGCGCTGTCCGGCTGCATGGCGCTCGACGCCGACGACGTGCGCGAGCCACCGCCGATCCCGGCCAAGCTGATCGCCGCCATGGCGAAGAACGGCAGCAAGCCGGAAAGCCCGGTGTTGATCCGCATCTTCAAGCAGGAAAGCGAACTCGAAGTCTGGAAACAGAATAAGCAGGGCCAGTACGCGCTGCTGAAGAGCTATCCCATGTGCCGCTGGTCCGGAAAGCTCGGCCCGAAGATGAAGTCGGGCGACCGCCAGGCGCCGGAGGGCTTCTACCACGTCTCCGCCGGCATGCTGAACCCGAAATCGCAATATTTCCTGTCGTTTAACCTCGGCTACCCGAACCGGCTGGAATCGGCGCTCGGCTACACCGGTGAAGCGCTGATGGTGCACGGCGCCTGCTCGTCGTCCGGCTGCTACGCCATGACCGACCAGGGTGTCGGCGAAATCTATTCCGTGGTGCAACGCGCGCTCGCCGGCGGCCAGGGCACGTTCCAGGTTCAGGCCTATCCCTTCCGCATGACGGCGGAGAACATGGCCAAGCACCGCGGCGACCCGAATTTCGACTTCTGGAAGAACATCAAGCAGGGTTACGACATCTTCGAGGCGACGAAGCGCCAGCCGAAGGTTTCGGCCTGCGGCCGCCGCTACGTCTTCAACACCGATTTCGCCGATGGCGAACCGTCCGACCCGCTTGCCGCCTGCCCGGCGGCGATCTCCACGCCCGATGCCGGACTGGTGGCACGACTGCAATCGGAGGACGCGAAGCTCGCCGGCATGATGACCAACCAGACGTCGGCGCCGCTGAACGCCTATGTCGATGGCGGCATGCATCCGAGCTTCCGGGCGCTTCTTGAGAAAAACGGTGCTGAAAAGCTGGCCGCGAAGATCTCGGGAACTAAGTACCCTATCAGCCGACCCGAAGCGGCGCTGGCGGACCCCTACGCCGGCCTGTGATCGTTCCGTCGGCTGGCGACGCACAATTGACTTAAAAGGTCGGTTGCATCGCCGGTAGCGAATAGAGGACGATCGAGGATTACATGCCCGAAAGAGAGTTCCGCCGCCGCGCCTTCCTGCAGCTTTCCGCCGGGTTGGCGGCCGTTGGTCTCGCCGGCTGCGCCTCGCCGCGGCCTACTGTGACGCGCTCCTATGCGCCGGAACCGGTTCCCGAGACCAACACGTTCCTGGCCGACATGTACGGCGAGAAGCCGAACGAGCCCTACCCGCTGCCGGCCATTCCCTACGAGAAGATCGATCCGCGCTTCTACCGCCAGATGGTCGCCGATCCGACCGGCGAAAAGCCGGGAACGCTGGTCGTCGACGTCGGCAGCCACTTTCTCTATAGGGTCTATGAAGGCGGCCAGGCGATGCGCTACGGCGTCGGCCTCGGGCGTGCCGGTTTCGCCTGGGCCGGGCGCGGCGTCATCCAGTACAAGCGCGAATGGCCCCGCTGGAAGCCGCCGAACGAGATGGTGGCGCGCCAGCCCGAGCTGCAGCAATTCAGCATCGAGGCGGGCGGCATGGATCCCGGCCTCAAGAACCCGCTCGGCGCCCGCGCCATGTACATCTTCCAGAACGGCGAAGACACGCTCTACCGCATTCACGGCTCGCCGGAATGGTGGACGATCGGCAAGTCGGTGTCGTCGGGCTGCGTGCGCATGATCAACCAGGACGTCGTCGATCTCTACAACCGCGTGCCGAACGGCACGCCGATCGTCGTCACCGATCTCTCGGGCGGCGGCATGGTGCAATCGCAGCCGATGCAGGACGCGCAGCCCCTGCCGGATGGGCAACCATTGCCGGACTCCCAGCCGGTGCAGCGGTCGCCCGACTATATGCTGATGGGGCCGGACGGGCTGCCGCTTCCGCAGCCACTTTGAGGCAATCCGTCCGGCAAGGGCGCAGAAATTACGCCAGATTGTCGCCCATCACAGGACGAGCAGCGGCGTCTTGCCTCTGACGCGATCATAGAGATCGATCGCGTCCTGCTGCAGCATCCGCACGCAGCCCGCCGACGCGTTCTTGCCGATCGAGCGCCACTGCGGCGAGCCGTGGATGCGGTAAAGCGTA